>NZ_JACVAN010000017.1:0-137211 GCF_014851895.1 Ensifer sp. ENS11
CAAAATGAACGCCTTTTGGGCGTCCGAAAAATTAGATGCTTTCATCACTTCCGCTCCTGTTCCCAGCCGGGAATCTAGCGCGGAAAACTCCAATCAAAAACGGTCCAGTTTTTGGGGATCAGAGCACTCGTTTGCGCCTTCGCGGGCCGTAGCTTCGCCTCGGGATAAAGACCATCAGCGACCGCCCCTTGCGCGGGCATCGGAGCGACGTGGGCGTCGACCGCCAATGCCCGCTGCCATTGAGAGAAAAGGAAGTCGGAGGGACGATCCCGGTTCGTCGCAATGGCGGCGTCGGTGACCAATCCGACGAGGCGCCCATCTTCCGATACCACGATCGCCGGCAATTGCCTGTCTTCGAACGCGAGGCACACGAGTCCGGAAAACAGCAGCACGGCTCCGAGCCCTGCCAGCCAAGTTCGCAACACACACAGAATAACGCCGCCGGCAGCGATAAGAACGAATGCCAGCGGCCCGACGCGGCCGGTCAGAAACTCGCCGTCGAGCGACGTGACGAAGCGGGCGATCACCAGCATACCGTCAAGGCCCCAAGCCATGACGGCGAGCGGGTACTGCTCGAGACCGAAAGGCGTCAACACCATGGCGAAGAGGCCGAACGGCATGATCACAATGCTGATCAGTGGCGCTGCGAGAATATTGGCGAGCAACCCATAGGCCGGCAGTCGCTGGAAATAGGCGGCAGAGTAAACCGCGGTTGCAAGTCCGCCGATCAATGAGGTCGCAACCACGCCGATAACGAAACCCGTGACGAGCCGCCTGCCCCACCAACGCCCGGCGACTGCCGGCTCTTCTGCTTCCGCACGCTCGCGCCAGCGCGCATAGCCAGCAACCAACGCCAGCGTGGCGGCGAACGACATCTGGAAGCCCGGCCCCGCAACGGCAGATGGCGTGATCACGATGATGACAATCGCAGCCAGCGCGATATTTCTCAGGCTGATCGACATGCGGTCGAAGAAGACCGCAACCAGCATGTTCGAAATCATGATCCAGGCGCGGACGGCGGATACGGCTCCACCGGAAATCAAGATGTAAAGGAAGACCATTGCCAGAGCGCCCGCAGCGGCAACCTTCTTGATCGCCACGCGCTGCGCCAACCCGGGAACCGCACTCAAGACGGTACGCGCTCCGATTAGAAACGTACCTGCCGCAAGCACCATGTTGAGACCGGAGATCGCCAAAACGTGCGCCAAGCCCGCCTGTCGCAGCATCTCGACGGTGTCGCGACCAATCGCCCTTTCTTCCGCCGTCACCAGGGCTGCAGCGAGCGCACCAGTGTCGCCACCGACTGCCGTGCGGATCCGCTCGCCGACCGTTTCGCGTAGCGCGGCCAGATACTCCGCCATCCGCATCCAAAACGAGCGGTCCGCCACCGTCGCAGCACCGTCGGCTATCGGGCTAAGTGGCGCACCATAGAAGTAACCGACGGCGCCGATCTGCCGGAAAAAAGAATCGAATGCGAAGTCGTTGAGGCCTGGCAACGCAGGGCCGGAAGGCGGCGAAAGACGCGCCCTGCCCTCGATCGCTGCCCCGATCGCCAACGGCGCGTGCGGGCTGCGCGACAGCACCATGGCCTTCAACGGCGCACGGCGCAACGTCGGCTTCGTGGTTTGCTCGATGACAATTCCGTAGCGCCAGTGGTCCCGATCATTCTTCTCGCGCGAAAATACCTTGCCGCGCAGGTTCGTCGTTACCGGTCCATCGAGAACGATCGTGTCGATGCGCGATGCCTCGATCGCCGCAAGCATCATTCCCGCCGTGAACAGCCCCGCTGCGATCCTCGGCGCACGCAGGGCGCGCACACGGAGGTTGCACAGCAAGGCGGCTATTCCGAAAACGCAAAGCAGCAGTGCAAGTTTGATGAGTCCGAGGTCATAGGGCAGCGAGAGCCACGTCAGCACGCCGGCGGCTAACAGGACGGGGACAAGCACCAATCCGTGGCCGAAGGCCGATTCTTCTTCGACCGCTTCGCGCCAGTGTGCGGCAATCGCCTCTGGTCGGAGGCGTGCGTGCGCGAGCGCGGCGCAAGATTTGACAAGGCGAAAAACGAGGTTGCCGCGTGCATTCGCAGGCGTTGCAGACATGCTCCCGATCGAAACCGAAGCGGGTGGTGCCGGAGCGACACGATCTGCGTCCTGCATCAAAGACCGGACTTCGATCTCGCTCATCGTACGGTACCACTCCCCTAAGACGGTAGAGGTCGATCATGCAACCAACATCACCCAACCGCAACCTGAACGTCATCTGCCGAAAAAAGCGGCAAACCTATATGGAATGGTACCGCATCATTATCCTGACAGTTATTGATCCGGTTGGACATATTGCTCTAACGTGCGATTATTGCGTCGCCATATGCACATTTTCGCATCGCACAATTTGCCTTTCGTACAGCTTGGCAGCCGAAAATAAATCATATAGCAAATTCGCAACGTTCATTTTCGTGGCATGGTCTCTGTGCCACGTTGCCATAAGACGGAGGGTCCCCATGACAGAAAAAAGCGCGGTCGTAACATTCGATGGAAAGTCGGCGGAGCTACCAGTGCGATCGGGGTCCATCGGTCCTGATGTGGTCGATATCGGCTCGCTCTACAAGCAGACCAAGATGTTCACCTACGACCCGGGCTTTACGTCGACGGCGTCGTGCGAATCCAAGATCACCTATATCGACGGTGACGAAGGCGTGCTCCTGCACCGCGGCTACCCGATCGAACAGCTCGCAGAACATGGCGACTTCCTCGAAGTCTGCTATCTCCTGCTTTACGGCGAACTGCCGACGAAGGCGCAGAAGGCTGACTTCGACTACCGCGTCACACACCACACCATGGTGCATGAGCAGATGTCGCGCTTCTTCACCGGCTTCCGTCGCGATGCCCACCCGATGGCCGTCATGTGCGGTTGCGTCGGCGCCCTGTCGGCCTTCTATCACGACTCGACCGACATCACCGATCCGCACCAGCGCATGGTCGCTTCGCTGCGCATGATCGCCAAGATGCCGACGATCGCCGCGATGGCCTACAAGTACCATATCGGCCAGCCGTTCGTTTATCCGAAGAACGATCTAGACTACGCCTCGAACTTCCTGCGCATGTGCTTTGCCGTGCCTTGCGAGGAATATGTAGTGAACCCGGTGTTGTCGCGCGCCATGGATCGCATCTTCATCCTGCATGCCGACCACGAGCAGAATGCTTCGACCTCGACCGTGCGCCTTGCCGGTTCGTCAGGTGCCAATCCCTTTGCCTGCATCGCCGCTGGCATCGCCTGCCTCTGGGGCCCGGCCCACGGCGGCGCGAACGAAGCTGCGCTCAACATGCTGGCCGAAATCGGCACGGCTGACCGCATTCCGGAATACATCGCCAAGGCCAAGGACAAGAATGATCCGTTCCGCCTGATGGGCTTCGGCCACCGCGTCTACAAGAACTACGATCCGCGCGCCAAGATCATGCAGAAGACCACGCATGAAGTGCTTGCAGAACTCGGCCACAAGGACGATCCCCTCCTCGAAGTGGCGATGGAACTCGAACGTATCGCGCTCACCGACGAGTACTTCGTCGAGAAGAAGCTCTACCCGAACATCGACTTCTACTCCGGCATCACGCTGAAGGCGCTGGGCTTCCCCACCACCATGTTCACCGTGCTGTTCGCGCTTGCGCGCACCGTCGGCTGGATCGCCCAGTGGAACGAAATGATCGAAGATCCGGAACAGCGCATCGGCCGCCCGCGCCAGCTCTATGTCGGCGCTCCGCAGCGTGACTACGTGCCGGTCTCCAAGCGTTAACGCCAAACGGAAATCAGGAAATGAGAAAAGCCCGGTCAGAGATGACCGGGCTTTCGATTTTGCAGATAGGAGAGGACGATCTCGGCGCCCAATTCGCCCGGCGGTCTGCTTGTCGCCATGCGCTGCTGTACCAGCGCGTAGCCGTCGAGCATCGACGCGCGCTGGGCCGTCGGCCCGGACAGCCGCTCGACCCAGCGGGTCAAGGCGCCCGGACGAATGCTCTGGTTGAAATACTCCGGCACGATCGGGAAATCGGCGATGAGATTGGGAAGCGCCCCGCTCCAGATGCGGATGCGGTTGTGCAGCAACCGCACAAGCCAGTCGGCATCATAGGTAGAAACGACGGGAACGCCGGCTAGCGCAAGCTCTAGGATGACCGTTCCCGACGCGGCGATTGCCGCATCCGCCTTGTCGAAGGCAGCCCATTTCTCGGTGGCTCCCACCAATATTTCCGGCTGAACCGTCCAACCGGCCGTGATCTCGCGCACCAGTTTTTCCTGGCGCGGAACCGTCGGCAACAGCAAGCGGACGCCGGAATGCCGGCGAGCGAGTTCCTCGGTCATCTGCCTGAAGATCGGTAGCAGCCGCTTGATTTCGCTTGAACGCGATCCCGGCAGAAGCAGGCAGGTGGAAACCGCGCTACCATTGACGTCGTTCAGTCTTTCGCGTCGGCTGGCGCGGACGGCAAGCACATTGGCATCCGAGGCAAGCCGATGGCCGATATAGGTCGTCGGCGGCCCCTCAAGCTTGCGCATGGTCTCGGGCTCGAACGGCAGCACCGCCAGAACATGATCGACATAGCTGCGCATGCGCGGCGCGCGTTCCGGCTTCCAGGCCCATACGCTCGGGCAGACATAGTTGATGACAGGCAGATCCGGCAGCGCGTCGCGAACGCGACGCGCGACACGATGGGTGAAATCCGGACTATCGATGATCAGCAAGGCATCGGGGCGCGCAGCAATAATGGCATTCGCCGTCTGGCGGATGCGCAGAATCAACTTTGGCAGACGCGCGAGCACTTGCGAGAAGCCCATGATCGAAAGTTCGGAATAATCGAACAGCGATTCCAGGCCTTCGCCCTCAAGACCGTCGCCGCCAACGCCGACAAGCTCGACATCACGCCCGCATTGTGCACGCAGTGCCCGCACCAGATCTGCGCCAAGAAGATCGCCCGATACCTCGCCGGCAATGACCGCCAGCTTGTAGCCTTGTCCGCTCATGCTTTTCCCCGGTGACCGCTCCGCTCGACACCAATGACAAACAGCCCCGCGCGGTTGGCAGCTTCGATCACCTCCGCGCGCTCGAGCACCAGGGCGCGACCGGCCTCGACAGCAATTCCGGCAAGCCCGGCCGCGACAGCGCCAGCGACGGTCGATGGTCCGATCGATGGCAGATCCGCACGCAAGTCCTGCCCCGGCTTACAAAGCTTGACCAGAACGCCACGCCGACGCGCCGAGACGCGTCCTTCCGTCTTGAGTGTCGCCACCCGCTCGAGCATCGCATCGGTGCCCTCGGCGCCCTCCAGGGCAACCACGCGACCACCGACAGCGATGGCGCCCTGCCCCACGTCGAGTTCGCCAAGCGCGTTGGCGGCAGCGATGCCGGCCTCAACGTCGCGTCTGTCATCGTCCGATGGGGCGATAGCGCCAATCGGCCCTGGATCCGCCAGAAGGTTCGGAACCACCTCATGCACGCCGATCACGTGGGCGCCGCTTGCTTCGATGAGTTGCATCGCCATGCGCAAGACAGCGTCATCGCCGCCAGACACCAGCGTCTTCAAAACGCTCGGTATTCTGGCAAGCGTTTTCAGCGTCGGGCGAATGTCGCGCCATTCCGGTCTACGACGGACCCAGCCCGAAAGCACAACGCGGTCGATGCGTTGTTCTTTGAATGTGCGGCTGATGCCGGAGAAATCGCCGATGGCGAGCACGGAGTGATCGAAACCGACCCAATCGCTCTCTTCCGCTTCGCGCGAGAGCGCGATCACAAATGGATCTTCTCCACGGGCACGAACGGCCTCGGCCACATGATGCGGCAGCGCTCCGCCGCCGGCGATGATCGCGAGCCGGCCGCCAGTTGCTGCGCGGCTCGCCGTGGCCGACATCACGGTCAGGCCTTGCCGCGACTTGGTGAAGACAGTGCCCTGTCGCTTTCGGCTGCGATGAAATCGAGGATTTCGACAACAGGCGCACAGTCGGCATAATCAGCGCGAATGGCGGCGGCATTGGCGCGAACTGATTCTGGGCCCTCGAAGATCTGCTTGTAGGCGCGGCGAACCACGTGGATCGTTGCACGCTCAATGCCCGCCCGGGTCATGCCCACAACGTTCAGCCCGCTCAGGACACCGGGATTGCCGTTGAGCATGCCATAGGGAATGACGTCGTAGCTTACGGCGGAGAGGCCGCCGATGAACGCCTGACGACCGATGCGCGTGAATTGGTGCACGGCACAGCCGCCGCCAAGGATAGCGCGGTCCTCGATCGTCACATGGCCGGCCAACAACACGTTGTTCGACATGATGATGTTGCTGCCGAGGCGGCAATCATGCGCCACATGCGAATAGGCGAGGAACAGATTGTTATTGCCGACGATCGTCGCACCGCCATATTCGACGGTTCCCGCATTCATCGTGACACCTTCGCGGATCGTGCAGTTGTCGCCGATCTGCAAAATGGTGTCGACAGTGCTGTGATGCACGCTTTGCGAATCTCCGCCAATGACGGCATTCGGGAAAATCTTGGTGCCCTTGCCGACCGTCGTGCGGCCGGCGACAACGACGTGGCTCATCAGTTCCATGTCGTCTCCGAGAACGACTTTCGGCCCGATGTAGCAAAACGGGCCGATTTTGACGTTCTCACCGATGACCGCGCCATCTTCGATGATCGAGGACGGGTGGATCTTCGCTGTTGATGCAATCATGTTTAAGCGTCTTCCGTGCTGACTATCATCGCGCCGATATCAGCTTCCGCGACAAGTTGCCCGTCAACTTTTGCGTCACAATGAAACTTCCAGATATTGCCGCGCTGTTTCTGCTTCACGACATGAAACTCAACACGATCACCCGGAACAACCGGCTTGCGGAAGCGCGCATTGTCGATGGTCATGAAGTAGACGAGGTTGGTACCCGAAGCAGTCTTGCGCGCGCAGATCGCGCCCGCCGTCTGCGCCATGCCCTCGATCAGCAGGACGCCCGGCATGATCGGCTTCTCCGGAAAATGGCCGGTAAAGTGCGGCTCATTTGCCGAGACGTTCTTGATGCCGATCGCCGAATTGTCGCCGTCGATCTCGATGATCCGGTCGACGAGCAGGAAGGGATAACGATGCGGAAGAAGCTTCAGGATCTCCTGAATATCAGCCGTACCCAGAACCGTTGCCGCCTCACTCATTCGTGCCATCCTTCTTTTTCTGTCTGTCACTTGCGCGCAAGGCCATTTCGGCGACATCGCGCAGGAAATCGCGCATGGGGCGCGCTGGAATACCGCCATAGCGTTCGCCCGCAGGGACGTCGCTTGCAACGCCGCTCATGGCAGCGATCTGAACGCCGTCACCCACAGTGATGTGGCCGTTGACGCCGCTACCGCCGCCGATCATCACGCCGTCACCAATCCTGGTGCTGCCGGCGATGCCGACCTGACTGACGATGCCGCAATAACGGCCGATGCGGACGTTGTGGCCGATCTGTACAAGGTTGTCGATCTTCGTGCCTTCGCCGATGACGGTGTCGTCCATGGTGCCACGATCGATCGTCGTGTTCGCGCCGATCTCGACATGATCCTGAATGATCACACGTCCGACCTGAACGATCTTGATCATTCCACCCTTGGGGCCCGGCGCGTAGCCGAACCCATCCTGGCCGATCCGGGCACCTGGGTGAATGATGACACTGTTGCCGACAAGAGCGCAGAGAACGCTTGCGCCCGCCGCGATCGTGCAGTCTCGGCCAATGCGAACGCCCGGCCCTATGACGACACCTGCGGCAATTCTCGTTCCGCTACCAATTTCGGCGCCGGCCCCAACGACTGCCATCGGCTCGATCTCCACGCCCTCTTCAAGGCGTGCCGTCGGGTCAACGAAGGCGGCCGGCGACACACCGGCAAGGCTGGTATTGCGCGCCGGGCGCATGGCAGCCTCGTGCAAGAGTGTACCTGCCAGCGCGAAGGCCGTATGCGGCCGCGCAGTCAAGAGAACGGGAATGTGAGACGGTACGAGTGGGGCGATCGTCTTGTCGCAGATAATCGCGGAAGCCTGGCAGCTTTCCAGCTCAGCACGGTACTTGCGCGAAAGCATGTAACAGACGTCACCGGGCTTTGCCCGATTGACAGGTGCTACCGAGTGGATAGCGCGATCTGCCACCGCGCCATCCGTCAGATCCGCCCCAATTTGGTTCGCCAGGTCACCCAGACGAATCCCTTGATGGGGCGGAAAAAACCAATTCTGTTCCATGGACACTCCAGAACGATCTACTTTTGGCAGTTCTGGACTGCTTCTTTATCAGAACGACGAGGAAATACCGAACTTCAGATTCTGAACCCGGTCGAAATCTTCCTTCGCGATCGGCCAAGCGTAGTCGACACGCAGCGGACCGAACGGCGACGCCCAGATCAGGCCGAGACCGACCGATGCACGCAGCGAGGAGTCGTTACCCAGTACCGTTTCACTGGGCAGCGTAGCGACCTTATTGCTGTAGAGCGTACCTGCATCGGCGAAGATTGCGCCGCGGAAGCCGCTGTCACGCGGGATGCCAGGCAGCGGAAACGTTGCTTCGGCCGACGCCGTGAAATAGGTGGTGCCACCAAGCGCATCGCCTGTTGCCTGATCACGCGGGCCGACCCCGTTGCGCTCGAAGCCACGAATATCGTTGCTGCCCAGTTGGAACTGGTCAAAGACCTGAAGATCGCTACCGGTCTCGAAGATATGACCCGCACCGCCGGCAAGCGAAGCAATAATATCCGCCTCATCGTTCACCGTGTAATACCACTTGGCCTTACCGGTGATCTTGTAGAAATCAGAGTCGCCACCGAGGCCGGCGAACTCCTGCGTAAACGTCGCCAGAATGCCATCGTGCGGCAGTTGCGCATCATCGAGCGTGTTGTAAGTGATCGATTGCGATACCGACGAACGGACCCAGTTTCCGCCTTCAACCGCTCGGACGTAAGGCGAAGACAGATCTGCAATATTACCGCTATAGTCAAACGTCGTGAAGTTATACCGCAGCGTGGTCGACAGGTTCTCTGTGATCGGCGCCGCTATGCGCAGGCTGAAACCCTGGTCTTCATAGCTGTAGTCTTCGTCGTCGAAGTCGTTTTCGTTCTTGAAGACGTCGAAGCCGGCAGCCAGACGATAGCCAAGGAAATACGGCTCGGTGAACGAAACGTTGTAGGTCCGACTCTCTTCGCCGCGACCTGCCGCGACGCGAATGTACTGACCGCGACCCAGGAAGTTCTTTTCCTCGATCGAGGCTTCGACGAGGAAGCCGCCACCGCTGCCAGCGGAGTAGCCGGCACCGATACCGAACGAACCGGTCGACTGATCCTGTACGTCAACGATAACCACGACGCGGTCTGCCGCACTGCCAGGTGCCGTCGAGATATTGACGGTCGAGAAGTAACCGAGAGCCTCAAGGCGACGCTTGGCGCGCGCAACCATTTCCTGATTGAAGGCATCGCCTTCACCCATATCGAACTCGCGGCGAATGACGTAGTCGCGAGTTCGGGTGTTGCCGCGAATTTCGATACGCTCGACGTAGGCGCGCTCGCCCTGATCGACGAGATAGTCGACGGCAATCGTATGATTGCTGAGGTCGCGGTTACCGCGCGGCGTCACGCGGGCAAACGGGTAGCCAGCCGAAGCGACGCGCCTCGAGATCTCGCTCATCGTTTCCTGAATGTCCCTGGCCTTGTAGACCGAGCCTTCGCGGCTAAGCACGACGCCCTTCAGCGATTCGGCATCCACACCTTCAACCGTCGATTCGACAGTCACTGCACCAAAGTCGTAGCGCGGACCTTCTTCAACGGTGATCGTCACGGTGTATTCGTTGGTCGCCTCATTAAGAGAAGACTCGGACGAAACGACCTGGAAGTCGGCATAACCGCGGTTGTAGTAGAACTGACGCAGCAACTCTTCGTCAGCGCGCAGCTTGTCCGGGTTGTAGACGTCCTTGCGGGTCAGGAACGAGAAGATACCTGATTCCTTCGTCGCAATGATGGATTGCAGACGACCATCGCTATAGGCTTCGTTGCCGACAAAATTGATCTGCGCAATCTTGGTGCGCTCGCCTTCGTTGATGACGAAAGCAAGATTGACGCGACCTTCAGCGATCGGGACGACCTGGGTCGTCACAGTGACATCACTGCGACCGATCGCAGCATAGGCGTCCTTGATCGACTGGATATCCGTTTCGACCGTCGCCTGGCTGTAGGGTCCGAGCGGCTGCGTGCGGACGGCGAGCTGAAGTTTGTCGTCCTTGATCTTGCGGTTGCCGTTGAAGACGACCTGGTTGACCAGTTGGTTCTCGCTGACGGTGACGACAAGCGTGCCGCCAGCGACATTGATGCTGACATCGGAGAAATAGCCTGTCGCGTAAAGGCGCTTCACGGAAGCATCGATATCGGCGTTGCTGAAGCTCTTGCCAGGGACAATCGTGATGTTCGCACGAACCGTTTCAGCGCTGACGCGCGTGGCTCCGCGGACTTCAACACGACTAATGGTCGCGGCCTCTGCGACGGAAGCGCCTGCGAGCAATCCAACACCAGCGCCAGAAACCACCATACTCGTGGACAGCGCAAACGCCGACACCGCGTTCAAAAACCTTGAACCAGCTTTCATGTTCAAATCTTACCTTTTCCCAACGTCGCGCGGCAATTTCGTGCCGACTCCGGTCACGGTTGCCGTTTTACCCGCTTTTCCCATACAAGCAAGTCAGCTCGTTAATTTCTGTTTACTTCAATTCGAACCGTGGCTTAACGGCCACTACAGATTCGAGTTATCGTAAACAAATCCTTGCTGGACAAGCCATTGAAATCCAATCGTTCACAGTATCGGTCGTCGTCCGCCTCAGATGCTCGCCGGCCGAACGCTAGCCGAAGAACATCGAAATGTCGTTCCAGGTCGCAAAAACCATGAGCATCAGCACCATGGCAAAGCCGATCCGATAAGCGACGTCCTGCGCAGCAGCTCCAACCGGCTTTCCGCGCAAGGCCTCAACCGCATAGAACATCAGGTGGCCGCCATCAAGCACCGGAACCGGCATGAGGTTAAGCAATCCTATGGAAACTGACAGGACGGCTGCAAGCTGCAGCACGGCAGCCACACCCAGTGTCGCCATTTGGCCCGAGGCCTGAGCGACACGGATCGGACCACCAAGCTGATCCGCCTTCATACGTCCCGTAACGAGGTTCGCCAGATAGTCGAACGTGCCGGTGACAATGTGCCAGCTCTGAAGCGCCCCCTGCCCTATGGCTTCGATCGGACCGTAAGTCACCAGTCGGAAATTGCCCGCATCCTGATCGGTGACGATACCGATGATTCCGACCTCCATCTTGTTGCCGAACTGGTCCGATATCTCGGTTCGCTCAGGCACCATCGGAAGATCCAGGAATGAACCGTCCCGCTGGATCCGGATCTTGATTTCCAGTTCAGGTCGCACGCTGACATAGCGGCGAACGTCGTCGAAGGTCGCGACCGGCGTTCCGTCGATGGCGATCAACCTATCGCGCGGAAGAATGCCTGCCTTGGCGGCAGCACTGTTCTCTTTCACCTGGGCAACGACCGGGTCCGCAACCGAACGCCCATAAACGGCGAAGAGAACGGCAAAAATGGCGATGGCAAGGATGAAGTTGGCGATCGGACCGGCCGCAACGGTCGCGGCACGCTTCCACAGCTTGGCGCCCAGGAAGGTTCGTGACCGTTCCTCAGGCGAGATCGCCTCCAGCCGCTTGTAATCGGGCGTACTGGCCGCATCCTCGTCGCCATAGAACTTGACGTAGCCGCCCAGCGGTATTGCACAGAACTTCCACCTCGTGCCGTGTTTATCGGTCCACCCGAGCAGTTCCGGCCCGAAGCCGACCGAAAAAGCCAGGATACGAATGCCCGACCACCGGCCGACGAGGTAGTGTCCCATTTCATGCACGAAGACCAAAAGGGTCAGCACCAACAGGAAGGGTACGATGTAGCCGGTCACGAATTGCAGGCCAACAAGCAGATATGTCATGAACTTTCCTTAAGCCTGCCACCAGCATCACAGGCCGAGCAAGACCGAACCAAAGGCGATCTGACGCCCATCGCTGAGGACATACTGTATCAGCACCAGGACCAGCGTAGCGATGCAGGCAAAGACCAATCCGTCGACCCGATCCATGACCCCGCCATGCCCAGGAATGAGATGGCTCGAATCCTTGACGCCGAATCGGCGCTTTATGAAGGATTCGAAGAGGTCTCCGATCTGGCTCGCGACGGAGAGAACCAGCGCCACAGCCGGGACACGCAGATCTTGCAGCGGAAAATATGCCATAAAAACGGCAATGCCGGCCACAACGCCGGAAATCGTCCCGCCAATGGCGCCCGACCAGGTCTTGCCGGGCGAAATGCGCGGCGCGAGCTTGGGGCCTCCGATCGCCCGACCGACGAAATAGGCAAGAATATCGGTTCCCCAAACGACGGCGAAGACGAACAAGGTCGCGATCAGGCCGGGTTGGTCAACCCCGCGCAGGGCCGCCAGCGAGATGCCGGTCAATCCTGCGTAGACGATGCCGCCGGGCAACCACCAGCTGCCTTTCTTGAGCGATACCCAAAGCACTGCGATAACGACAGCAATGAGCAAGGCCGGCAGACTGTAGCCGATATATCCGAGAAGAATGAGAGCGGCGATTATCGCCAGCGACAGCCAACCGAAGGCATTGCCTTGAAAATCGCGCTCCGGCAGCCCGGTAATCGTCGACCACTCGTAGTAAACGAGCAGTGCGATCAGGACCGAAAGAAGCTGGAAGGCCAAGCCGCCGAACCAGGTCGCACCGAGTGCGACCGCCGCGAGCACCACTCCCGAGGCGATGCGAAGCTTGAGTTCTGTTTGCATTTACGAACCAACCGCTAACGTCGGCTGCGCCAGACCGCCGAAGCGACGCTCGCGGCAGGCGAATTTCTCGAGCGCAGACAGAAACGTCTCACGCGTGAAGTCTGGCCAAAGCTCCGGAACGAACAGCAGTTCGGAATAGGCTCCCTGCCAAAGAAGAAAGTTTGAAAGCCGTTCTTCGCCGCTGGTGCGAATAATGAGATCCGGATCGGGAATGCCGGCCGTATCGAGCGAAGCGGCGATGCGCTCAGGCGTTATGTCCTCTGGCCGCAGACGGCCTTCGGCAACTTCAGTTGCCAGGCGGCGCATGGCGCGCGTCATCTCGTCACGCGCACCATAGTTGAAGGCGATCACCAGCGTAATGCCGGTATTCCCGCTCGTCGTCTCCTCAGCCTCGATCAGCAGGGGCAGGATGTCGCCGCGCAGGTTCGATCGCTCCCCGATGACGCGGATGCGAACGTTCTCGCGGTGCAGGTCGGCAAGGTCGCGACGAATGAAGGCCTTGAGCAAGCCCATCAGATCCGTCACTTCGGCCTGCGGCCTGTTCCAGTTTTCGGACGAGAAGGCAAACAGCGTGAGGTAACGGATCCCCGCTTCAGCCGCCGTCTTCACCGCGTCACGAACCGCTTCAACACCCTTGCGGTGTCCCATCGTGCGCGGCAGACCGCGCGCATTCGCCCAGCGCCCGTTGCCATCCATGATGATGGCAACGTGTTCCGGAACGGTGATCGGGATGAGATTTTGCATAAGGCGTCCGCGAAAGGAGACTCAGATCAAGAGCAGATCAGACCTGCATGATTTCCTTTTCCTTATCGACGAGCAAGCGGTCGATATCGGAAATCGTTTCATCGGTCATCTTTTGCACCCGCTCAGACTGAGCACGGCTAATATCCTGTCCGATGTCGCCATCCTTTTCGGCTTTTTTCAGGTCGTCCATACCATCGCGCCGAACATGGCGGACCGCGACCTTGGCCTTCTCGGCATAGTCGTGCGCCACCTTGACCAGCGACTTGCGGCGCTCCTCGTTGAGTTCAGGCAGCGGGATGCGCAGGTTCTGGCCGTCGATGATCGGGTTCAGGCCGAGGTTCGATTCGCGGATGCCACGGTCGACAGCGCCGACCATCTGCTTGTCCCATACCGAAACGGACAGCATGCGCGGTTCCGGCACGGTGATGTTTGCCACCTGATTGAGCGGAACACGCGAGCCGTAGGCTTCAACGGTTACCGGATCGAGAACATTCGCCGACGCGCGGCCGGTGCGCAGCGACGCGATATCGCTCTTGAATGCGGAGATAGCGCCGTCCATGCGACGCTTCAGTTCCTTCAGGTCTACACCTTCACTCATGGCTGGAAACTCCCGTTCTGTCTTTCATCGGCCGATAGCCGTCTTGCAGCTCTTAATTGTCGGTAACGATGGTGGCGCGGCCGCCACCCGTCAATATTTCAGCGAAGCCACCCTTCTCGTGGATCGAGAAGACGACGATCGGAATGGCGTTCTCGCGTGCGAGCGCCACCGCTGCCACGTCCATGACCGCGAGGCCCTTTTCCAGGACTGCGCTGTGGGTCAGGCGGTCGAAGCGTGTGGCCGTCGGATCCTTCTTCGGATCAGCGGAATAAATGCCGTCGACCTGCGTGCCCTTGAAGATCGCCTGTGCGCCCATTTCGGCGGCGCGCAAGGCAGCGGCAGAATCGGTCGTGAAGAACGGATTGCCCGTGCCGCCTGCAAAGATCACAACGCGTCCGAGCGACAGATGATAAAGCGTTGCGCGCTGCGAGAAGCTCTCGCAGATTTCCGGCATTGCGATTGCCGAGAGCACCACCGTGTCGATGTCGAGCTTGCGCAGAGACGTCGCCAGCGCCAGCGCGTTGATGACGGTCGCCAGCATGCCCATATGGTCGCCAGTTACCCGGTCGCCGCCCTTGGAGGCAACGGCCACGCCGCGGAAGATGTTGCCGCCGCCAACGACGACGCCCACTTCGACGCCCATGGCGCGTGCTTCGGCAATGTCGGCGGCAATGCGGTCGGCAACCGCCACATCGATACCGAAGCCCTGGCTTCCCATCAGGGCTTCACCGGAGGCTTTGAGTAGAACACGCTTGTAGATTGGCTCGGCCGACATCATCGCTCCTGAACAGATCGGTACGCGGGCGCACAAAACGGCGCGCTGCGTATAAGGACATATTGCGCTACCCGGTTTCAACCGCTGCGGAGCTTTTTCCGGCGGGTCCGGCGCATTGACGAAGCCGGATACACGAAGGGCACCGCGTTGTCACGCGATGCCCCAAGGTTTTCCAAACAAGGGTGAAGAAATCAGCCCTTGGCGACAGCCGCAACTTCGGCTGCGAAGTCCGATTCTTCCTTCTCGACGCCTTCGCCGAGCAGAAGGCGCGCCATGCCGGTCACTTCGATCGGTGCGCCAGCGAGCTTTTCAGCGTCCTTGACGGCCTGACCGACGGTGATTTCCGGGTTCATGACGAAGGCCTGCGACAGCAGGGCGACTTCTTCGAAGAACTTGCGCATACGGCCTTCGACCATCTTTTCGATGATGTTGTCCGGCTTGCCCGAAGCGCGCGACTGTTCGATGAACACGTTGCGCTCGCGCTCGGCGACAGCGGCGTCGACTTCGTCGGCGCGGATTGCCAGCGGGTTGGTGGCAGCAATGTGCATGGCGACCTGACGACCGACCGAGAACAGAACTTCCTTGTCGCCAACCGACTTCAGCGCAACGAGAACGCCGAGCTTGCCGATGCCGTCGCCGGCAGCGTTGTGGATGTAGGTGGCAACGACGCCATCTTCGACCTTGAGCAAGGCTGCGCGGCGAAGCGTCATGTTCTCGCCGATCGTGGCAATCGCGTCCTTGATCGTCTCGTCGACCGACTTGCCGGTTGCCGGGTAGTTGGCATTGGCAATGGCTTCGACAGAACCGTCGGTGCCGAGCGCGACGTTGGCAACGCCACGAACGAGTTCCTGGAAGGCTTCGTTGCGGGCAACGAAGTCGGTCTCCGAGTTGACTTCGACGACAACGGCCTTGACGCCGCCGCTGACAATACCGATGAGGCCTTCAGCAGCCGTGCGGCCCGACTTCTTGTCGGCCTTGGCGATGCCCTTGGCACGCAGCCAGTCGATCGCAGCTTCCATGTCGCCGTTGGTTTCGGCGAGCGCCTTCTTGCAATCCATCATGCCTGCGCCGGTCTTTTCGCGCAGTTCCTTCACCATTGCTGCAGTTACACTCATCTTTTTGCCTCTTTGTCTGTTTGGCTGGCGCGCTGCCCGCAAGTGGCGCGGCACCAGGAGGTGTGGCAGGGGAATGGCTTGCGTATGTGACACCGTGATGAACGCGCCCACCGCGATGATATCCGGGGCGCGGATCGCCGGCCCAAGCCGCTTCATCCCTCGCTGAAAAGAACAAGGCCGTTCAGACTTTTCATCACAAACGGCCTCGCCCCGACATTAGATTGGTGCGGCGGTTCATGCCCGCCGCGCCTTCCGATCAGGCTTCGGAGGCTTCGTCGAGCGCCGGCTCGATCATAGCTTCAGCCGATGCGCCGAGATCGCGGCCCGATGCGCCCTGCTGACGGGCAATGCCGTCGATGGCTGCACGAGCGATGAGATCGCAGTAAAGAGCGATCGCACGCGAGGCGTCGTCATTGCCCGGGATCGGGTAGTCGATCTGGTCCGGATCGCAGTTGGAGTCGATAACGGCAACAACCGGGATGCCAAGACGCTTGGCTTCGTCGATTGCAATCGATTCCTTGTTGGTGTCGATGATGAACATCAGGTCCGGCGTGCCGCCCATGTCGCGGATACCGCCGAGAGCGCGGTTGAGCTTTTCGCGTTCGCGCTCGAGGTTCAGGCGCTCCTTCTTCGTGAAGCCCGAAGCTTCCGAAGCGAGGATTTCGTCGAGCTTGCGCAGGCGCTGGATCGAGTTCGAAATCGTCTTCCAGTTGGTCATCATGCCGCCGAGCCAGCGAGCATTGACGTAGTACTGGGCCGAACGCTTGGCGGCGTCAGCAATGATTTCCGAAGCCTGGCGCTTGGTGCCGACGAACAGAACGCGGCCGCCGTTGGCGACGGTGTCGCTTACGATCTGCAGGGCGCGCGACAGCATCGGAACCGTCTGTGCGAGGTCGATGATGTGAACGTTGTTACGATCGCCGAAGATGTAGGGCTTCATCTTCGGGTTCCAGCGATGCGTCTGGTGGCCGAAGTGAACACCAGCTTCAAGCAGCTGGCGCATGCTAAAATCAGGCAATGCCATGCCTTTTCTCCTTTTCCGGTTGAACCTCCGCGAGACGTCGAGCTCATCTTTCGAAAAGCCCACCGGCGGAACGATCCGGATTTCTCCCGGAACATCCCATGCCTCACGTGTGGAATGGGCAGCCCCTTAGCGGCTACTGCCCGACAAATCAAGACTTGAAGTCTGTTTTTGTCATATCGACTACTTGCATTCCTCCGATTTGAAGACTTCGAGGTCGGCAAGCTTGCCGCTCAGCACGAAGTCGCCGTAATCCATCGTCAGGTCGCGGGTGATGCCGTTTTCGTAGAGTTTGAACGACATGCGGTAGATCGGCAGCGCGTCGCTGCTGTTGTCGTCGTTGAAATAGGAAATGGTGACCGGCCAATAATTCTCGGCGCCGAGCTTGCCGGCCTTGCCTGCATCCGGCTCATCGGGCGCCGGTTTACGCGACTTGCCGACGAAGGTCGAGGTGATCAGCGTCTTGTCGCCCGAATCGGAACCATCGAAGATCCGTGCCTCGAAAAAGCTCTCGCCCTTCTTGGCACGATCGATGACTTCGACCATGTGCTGGGTCGGAAACCGGCTTGCAGCCAGCTCGACCTCGCGCTTGTCCGGCGCGGTCAGCTCGACCTTGACGCCGGTCTTGTCGTCATGGGCCGTGCCGCGCACCTCCTTGTCGAGCTTTTCGTCGGTGAAGGAGCGGGTCAGAAAGCGGAAGTTGCCCGACTTCAGATCCTCATAGGTGGTCGTCTGCTGGTCGGTCATGCGCGTTTCTTCGCCGGTATTCACCTGCGTCACGAAACGGAAGCTGACCGTATACCCCTCGCAGGCCGATCCGTTGAACTCGTAGACCATGCGGCCGTACATGCCGGAGATACCCGAGCGGTCGGAAGCGTCTTTGAGTTCGAGATCGTAGACCGCCCGATGTGGCACGAGGACACTGGCGCTTGCCGTACCGACGCCCGAAACCGTCATCACCGCGAAGCAGGCGCTGCCTAAACTGGCGAGACCGAAGCCTTTACGAAACATCCGTTTCCTCCTGTTGGACTCGCCGGCAATGCTATAAACAAGCTTTCGGCAGAAGCGAGGCGTCACCACATTTAAATGCCGCATCCCGCTGCGATCCGGTCTGAATGCCGGATTTTAACACAAAAGACAACAACGGAGCTTTCCATGTCCGCAGAGATCGAAACGCGCCTCAAGGACCTCGGCGTCACCCTTCCCCAGGCTGCAGCCCCGGCGGCGAACTATGTGCCCTACGTCATCAGCGGCTCGATGCTCTACATCTCCGGACAGCTGCCAATGGAAGGCGGAAAGATCGCCGTTACCGGCCATGTGGGCAAGGACGTTGACGTCGCGGGCGCCCAGCGCGCCGCCGAACTCTGCGCGATCAACATTCTGGCACAAGCCAAATCCGCACTTGGCGGCGACCTCGGCCGCATCCGCCGGCTGGTCAAGATCAACGGCTTCGTTGCCTCGACACCAGAGTTCATCGAACAGCATCTCGTCCTCAACGGCGCATCCAACCTGCTTGCAAACGTCCTTGGCGACGCCGGCAAGCACGCGCGCGCTGCCGTCGGCATGGCCGCCCTGCCCTTCAATGCCGCCGTCGAGATCGACGCGGTCATCGAGATCGCGTGATCGGGTGCCGGGCATGACAGATATTTCCTGGCTGAAAGCTCAACCGATCGCCCATCGCGGCTATCACGACATGAACAAGCAAGTCTGGGAAAACACGCTTTCGGCGTTTTCCCGCGCTGTTGATGCCGGCTTTGCGATCGAATGCGACCTGCAATACACCGCCGACAGCGTGCCGGTCGTCTTCCACGACGACGACACCGAGCGGCTGTGCGGCATCAAGGGTGACGTGCGATCGAGGACGGCCGGCGAGCTCGGCCTGATGTCCATCGGCGGAACGAAGGACAGGGTGCCAACGCTGTCGCAAATGCTTCGGCTCGTCAAAGGGCGCGTGCCGCTCATCATCGAGCTCAAGGGACGCAAGGACGACGACGAGGGGTTTGCCGCCGCCGTCCTGGAAACGCTCGAAGGCTACAAAGGCCATGTCGCCCTCATGAGCTTCGACCATTGGTTGCTCAAGGATCTGAAAGCGCTCGATGCACCCTATCCGCTCGGGTTGACCGCCGAGGGGGCAAGGCCGGAGACCTTCTTCGTGCATGAAGAGGCCATGCAACTCGGCCTCGACTTCATCTCCTACCACTACGGCCATCTGCCGAACTCGTTCATCACCAAGGAACGTACGCTCGGCCGAACGATCATCACCTGGACCGTTCGCGACAGGCAGGCTGAAGAATATACCTACGCCAACGCCGATCAGATGACCTTCGAGGGTTTCGACCCGCGGGAGGCATTGATTTCCTGAGCTCATGTCCGACGCCGTCACCATCCGCATAGAGCAATCCTTCTCCGAGATACCGGCGGCGCGCTGGAACATGCTTTCCGGCGCGGCGAAGGGACGAGACGGGGCGGTCTACAACCCGTTCGTCTCGCACGCCTATCTCTCGGCGCTGGAGGAATCGGGCTCGGCCACGGCCAAAAGCGGCTGGCTCGGCCAACACCTGCTGTTGGAGGGCGCTGACGGAGAGCTTCTTGGGGCGCTCGTCTGCTATCTGAAAAACCATAGCCAGGGCGAATATGTCTTCGACCACGGCTGGGCGGATGCGTTCGAGCGCGCCGGCGGTCGTTATTACCCCAAACTTCAAGGCTCCATTCCCTTCACGCCCGCAACCGGACCGAGGCTCCTGACGGTTTCGGGCCAAGACGGCTCGCCCGTACAGGACGGGCTTGCGGCAGGTCTGAAGGAGCTTGCACGGCGGCATGACGCCTCATCGGCGCATGTGACCTTCGTCCCGGATGCCGAGATGCCGGTATTCGAACGGGCAGGTTTCCTGCATCGAACCGACCAGCAGTTCCATTTCCTGAACGAAGGCTATGGCACGCACGGCGAATTCCTGGAAACGCTGGCATCCAGAAAGCGCAAGGCCCTGAAGAAGGAGCGTCGCGCCGCACTCGAAAACGGCATCACGATCGACTGGTTGACCGGCAGCGATCTGACGGAAGCAATCTGGGACCAGTTCTTCACGTTCTACATGGACACCGGCGACCGCAAATGGGGGCGCCCCTATCTCACCCGCGCCTTCTATTCGCTGATCGGCGAGCGCATGGCGGACGACATTGTGCTGGTGATGGCACGGCGCAACGGCCGCTATATCGCAGGCGCGATCAACTTCATCGGCGGCGACGCGCTCTATGGCCGCCACTGGGGCTGCATCGAGGAGCACCCCTTCCTGCATTTCGAAGTCTGCTATCACCAGGCCATCGATTTCGCCATCGCAAAGTGCCTCAAACGCGTGGAAGCCGGCGCGCAGGGCGAGCACAAGCTCGCCCGCGGCTACATGCCGGTCACGACGCATTCAGCGCACTACATCAGCCATCCCGGCCTCGCCCGGGCGGTCTCGGACTATCTCGTTCGCGAACGAAGGGATGTGGAAGAGACGGCTGAGTTTCTTGCCGAACACGGCCCTTTCCGCAAAGGTGAGCGCCAGGACGATTGAACCGCTCTCGGCGCTGGCCGGATCCAATCTACGAGGAAATACAATGAGCGTTTACGACACCAACAACATCTTCGCGAAGATCCTGCGGGGCGAGATCCCGTCGCACCGGGTCTACGAGGACGATGCGACGATCGCCTTCATGGATGTGATGCCGCAGGCTGAAGGCCACATACTGGTCGTCCCCAAAGCCGCTTCCCGCAATCTGCTGGATGCCGACGCTACGAGCCTGCCGGCACTGATCACCGCCGTTCAGAAAATCGCCGTCGCAGCCAAGGAAGCCTTCGACGCCGACGGCGTGACGATCATGCAGTTCAACGAGGCTCCTGCCGGCCAGTCCGTCTTCCACCTGCACTTCCACGTTATCCCGCGGCGCGACGGAATTCCGCTGAAGCCGCATTCCGGCACGATGGAAGATGGCGCGGTATTGGCCGCCAACGCCGAGAAAGTGCGCCAGGCACTTTAAATGCGAATCTGACGGTCGCACCAGCGGCCGTCACCGGCTGCGTATTGAGCCCCTAAAGTATGTCCCGCAAAAGTGTTCAGCGGTTTTGCGATAACGACATACGCAAAAACAAAAGCTTAAAGCGCATCAAGTGAATCTGAAAGATCGCGACGCACTTTAGAAGCCCAGCCACCATAGGCCTGCAGCCAACGTTGCGATCGTTGTTGCTATGCCGATTGCCGGTTTGCGGCCAAGCAGGAAGAATGCCGTTGCCCCTATCGCGACGGCTCCCAGACGCAGCCATAACGGCGATTGCTCAAGAACGCCTGTCGGATAGAGTATGAGCTTGGCAATGACGGCTGCGACGAGCGCAGTCGCCACCGCCCTCACCCAGTTCAATGCCTCGGAATCGTCGCGCAGCCGGTTTCCGGCGATAACACCCAGCCAGCGCCAGATGTCGGTCGCGAGCCAGCCGGCGATCGCGATGAAGGCGTAGGCCCACCAACCGTCCTGCCAGGTCATGCGCCGATCTCCCGGCGACGGCGCCAGAGCCCTTCCACCGCCCAGGCCAGCGTGCCGCCGCCAACGCCTGCGAGCAGGATGTCAAATTCAGGGGCGAGCCAATAGAACAGCGGACTGGCGATAAGACCGAAGAGCAGCGCGATGTAGACCACCGGATGACGTGCCGAATGCCAGATCGAAGCCAGGAAGTAGATCGGCGTCAGGAAGAACAGGCAGCCGGCGACAATCGGCGGAAAATCGGCGACAAAGTGATAGACGATGGCGACCAACACCATGTTGGCGACGACGAGCGTGATGCCAAAGCCGGCGAAGAAGGCAACGCGCTTCTCGCGTGGCACCGCCTGCACCTTTTCCATGGCAAAGACCCAGGCGGTGATCGCGACAAAGTGCGACAAGAACAGCAGTAGCCATGTCGGCGTTTTCGCTGTGCGCAGCTCCGGAATGAGTGCTGCAACCATCGGCATCAACCGGACAGACGAAAGCGACACAGCGAGGAAAGCAGCCGCGAGACTGGCACCGCTCATCATCGAACTGACGAGAATGACCTTGGCCGGCAGTGCCCACACCATGCCGGTCATGAAAACGACCTGCTCCGGCGGAATTCCAGCCTGAGCCGTCAGGGAACAGAAGCCGACGAAGGACAGCATCAGGATAAAGGCCGGAAGGCTGAACAGGCCACGCATCCCAGTCAGAAACCAGACGACCGACGACTGGTCGTTTTCATCACTCTTCATCAGTCATTCCGGGATTGTTTTCATTCAGAGAAACGCTGCCGGATGAGACCATCCGGCAGCGCCAAACATCATGCCCGATCGGGCTACTTCTTGCGTGGCACCTTCGGCACCGTCTTGCCCTTTCGTGGGCTCGCCTCGCCGGCAGCCTTACCGTCGTCGTCCGAAGACGACTTGGTTGCTACCTTCTTCGGCTTGGCCTTCGGTGCCGGTTCAGCGCCGACGGCTTCCTTTTCCTCGGCCTTCTTCGGTTTGGCGCTCTTCATCGCGGGGCGGGTCACTTCCGCCTTCGGCCTGATTGGCGCCGTTTCCGGAACGGCATCAAGCAGCAACCCCTTGGTTCCGTCGGCCTTCGTGCCGATCGTCACGCGCAGTACGCCGCCCTTCTTCAACTTGCCGAACAGAATCTCGTCGGCGAGCGGTTTCTTGATGTGCTCCTGGATGACGCGGGCGAGCGGCCGCGCACCCATCTTCTCGTCGTAGCCCTTCTCGGCAAGCCACGCGATGGCATCGGGCGCCAGATCGAACGTGACGTTGCGTTCGGCCAACTGGGTTTCCAGCTGCATGACGAACTTCTGCACGACCTGATGGATAACCGGCGTCGGCAGCGATGCGAACGGGATGACCGCATCGAGACGGTTGCGGAACTCGGGCGTGAACAGGCGGTTCAACGCTTCTTCGTCCTCGCCGGTGCGCTTGGACGACCCGAAGCCGATAGCGGCCCGTGCCATTTCCGAAGCGCCCGCATTGGTCGTCATGATCAGGATGACGTTACGGAAGTCGATCTTCTTGCCGTTGTGATCCGTGAGCGAGCCATGGTCCATGACCTGCAGCAGGATGTTGAACAGGTCTGGATGCGCCTTCTCGATTTCGTCAAGCAGCAGCACGCAATGCGGATGCTGGTCGACGCCATCGGTCAGAAGGCCGCCCTGGTCGAAGCCGACATAGCCGGGAGGTGCACCGAGCAGACGCGATACGGTGTGCCGCTCCATGTATTCCGACATATCGAAACGTAGGAGCTCGACGCCGAGCGACGTCGCAAGCTGCTTGGCGACTTCGGTCTTGCCGACGCCGGTCGGACCGGAGAAGACGTAGCAGCCGATCGGCTTGTTCGGTTCACGCAGGCCCGCGCGGGCGAGCTTGATCGACGAGGCAAGCGCCTCGATCGCCAGATCCTGGCCGTAGACGACGGAACGCAGTTCCTTCTCGAGGTTGGCCAGCACCGCCTCGTCGTCCTTGGAGACGGTCTTCGGCGGAATGCGGGCCATTGTCGCGACGGTGGCTTCGATCTCCCGCTCGGTGATCAGCTTGCGGCGCTTGCTGACCGGCAGCAACATCTGGGCTGCACCGGATTCGTCGATCACGTCGATCGCCTTGTCCGGCAGCTTGCGGTCGTTGATGTAGCGGGCCGAAAGCTCGACCGCCGCCTTGATCGCCTCGTTCGAGTATTTCAGATGATGATAATCCTCGAAGTAGGGCTTCAGGCCTTTCATGATCTCGATGGTATCGGCGATCGTCGGCTCGTTGACGTCGATCTTCTGGAAGCGGCGCACCAGCGCGCGGTCCTTTTCGAAGAACTGCCGGTATTCCTTGTAGGTGGTCGACCCGATGCAGCGGATCGCGCCCGACGAAAGCGCAGGCTTCAACAGGTTCGACGCATCCATAGCGCCGCCTGAGGTGGCGCCGGCACCGATGACCGTATGGATTTCATCGATGAACAGCACCGCACCCGGGTAGTCCTCGAGTTCCTTGACGACCTGCTTCAGGCGCTCTTCGAAATCGCCGCGATAGCGCGTTCCGGCCAGCAGCGTGCCCATGTCGAGCGAAAAGATCGTCGCGTCCTGGAGCGCCTCCGGCACCTTCTTTTCGATGATGCGCTTGGCAAGGCCCTCGGCGATCGCCGTCTTGCCGACGCCGGGGTCGCCGACATAGAGCGGGTTGTTCTTCGAACGGCGGCAGAGAACCTGGATCGTGCGGTTGACCTCGGCGTGGCGGCCGATCAGAGGATCGATCTTGCCGGACTTCGCCTTTTCGTTGAGATTGACGCAATAGGCCGTCAGGGCATCCTGCTGCTTTTTGGCGCTTGCCTCTTCGTTTTCGCGTGCAGGCTTCTGCTCGGATTCGTGTTCCTCAGCTCCGCGCACCGGACGTGCCTCGGAGCTTCCCGGCCGTTTGCCGATACCGTGCGAGATGAAGTTGACCGCGTCGTAGCGCGTCATCTCCTGCTCCTGCAGGAAATAGGCGGCATGGCTCTCGCGCTCGGCGAAGATGGCAACGAGAACGTTCGCCCCCGTCACTTCCTCGCGTCCGGACGATTGGACATGAATGACGGCGCGCTGGATGACGCGCTGGAAACCGGCGGTCGGCTTCGAATCCTCGTCATAGCCGGTGATCAGGTTCGACAATTCGTTGTCGACATAATCTGTCACGGTCTTGCGCAGCGTCTCGAGATTGACGTTGCACGCGCCCATCACGGCCGCTGCGTCGGCATCGTCGATCAATGCCAGAAGCAGATGCTCAAGCGTCGCATATTCGTGGTGGCGCTCGTTGGCAAAAGTCAGTGCCTGGTGCAGCGCCTTTTCGAGGCTGGGCGAAAATGTTGGCACGTTAGTTCCTCATTTCTTTTCCATGACGCATTGCAACGGATGCTGATGCTGGCGGGCGAAATCCATCACCTGCGTCACCTTCGTTTCGGCGACTTCGTACGTAAAGACGCCGCACTCCCCCACACCGTGATTGTGGACGTGGAGCATAATGCGAGTCGCCTCTTCCGGGTTCTTCTGAAAAAAACGTTCCAGAATGTGGATGACAAACTCCATTGGCGTGTAATCGTCATTCAAAAGCAGAACGCGATACAAACTCGGCTTCTTGGTCTTCGGCTTGGTGCGCGTGATGACGGAGGTGCTGCGATTGCTTCCGCCTCCTTCGTCGTCGCTTCCTTGCTGCATCCGGACCGGCATGGCGATCATTCGTGTCTTTTCCTTAGTACAAGCCGCGGATCCATCTGATGTGGCCGCAGCGTGCTTGCCCTTTATCTAATGGTTCGTTTCTAGATTTTAAGACCGAACCAACGCACTGCAATCATAATCGCACGGAGAGGCAGAAGATTGATCAACTTTCTTCGATCCACCGCGAAGTGCGCGAAACAGCAAAAAGGCCGGTCGCTGTATCGGCGACCGGCCTTCCAAATGACGGCAATGATCCGTTGCGTTACGCGGCAGCAGCAGCCTTGACCGCTGCGGTTGCCTTGGCAACCGGCGCTTCGTACGGCTTGTAGGCGTCCTTGGCGAGGTCGGCATACATCTCGCCGATCTTGGTTGCCTCGGCAAAGAAGCCTTCATAGCTCGACTTCAGGAAATTGGTCTGCAGTTCGAAGGCCGTCTCGACGCTCTTGACGCTGGAGAGCTTCTCCACATGGGCAACGCTGTCTTCGAAGGACTTCTTGGAAAAATCGGCAGCCTCGGTCGCAATGGCCTGAAGGCCCTTGGTCCAGGCGGAATAGCTTTTCACAGCCACGTCAATGGCTTCTTTGCTTTTCTTGTTTGCATCATCGAAGTTGAACATCGGGTGTCTCCTTAGTGACGGCCTGATCTGAAGGCTTTAGTTTATGTGCACTGCACAAAAAGTCAAGTCCAGCGTGCAGTGCAATAAAACACAATACTTGCAACAGCTTGATGAAAAAACGCAGCCGACGTTCAAAATTCTTCGACTTTACGCCCTGAAAAAACATGAAAGCATTGAAAAACCCGGCGCGATCGCTCGCCACCGGGTCATTTCCTGAAACCATCGATCAGCGACTTAGAGGTCGATGTCAAGGATCGCCATGGAGAAGTTGTAGGACAGTTCGCCATCTTCTTCGTCGCGGAAGACGACGCCGAGGAATTCGTCACCGAGATAGACTTCAGCCGACTCGTCCTTCTTCGGGCGAGCCTTGACGACCATCGACTGGTTGAACGTGCGCTTGAGGTAGGCTTCAAGCTTGCGGATTTCTTCGGGCTTCAAATGTCTTCTCCGTAGCCGTTTTTGATGTGCGGCGCTTCTCGCACGCTGCATTGGCGGGTGTAAACCCCTCGAAAGCAGCTACGCACCGGTTCCCGATGGTTCAAATTTCGAAGCTGCTCAGGATCTGGTCCATCTGGCGCGACGGTTCGGAACACCCGGCTTCGCCGACGACCTTGGCGGGAACGCCCGCAACCGTCGTTTTCGGCGGCACCGGTTTGAGGACGACCGAGCCGGCAGCAATGCGCGAGCAGTGGCCGATGTGGATATTGCCGAGGATCTTGGCGCCTGCACCGATCAGCACGCCGTCGGCGATCTTCGGATGACGGTCGCTGCCTTCCTTGCCGGTGCCGCCAAGCGTGACCCCATGCAGGATTGAAACGTTGTCGCCGATGACAGCGGTTTCGCCGACCACCAGCCCGGTGGCGTGATCGAGGAAGATACCGCGGCCGATCCGGGCAGCCGGATTGATGTCGGTCTGGTAGACGCTGGATGCCCTGCTCTGCAGATAGAACGCGAAATCCCGGCGCCCGCGCTTCAGGAGCCAATGGGCGAGACGGTGCGTCTGGATCGCGTGAAAGCCTTTGAAGTAAAGCACGGGCTCAAGGAAGCGGGTGCAGGCCGGGTCTCGATCGTAGACGGCCTGGATGTCGACGCGCAGGATCGCGCCCCATTCCGGCCAATCCTCCAGCATTTCGGCAAATGTCTGCCGCAGCAGGTTCGCCTGCAGATCGGGATGATCGAGGCGCTCGCAGATACGGTAGATGACGCTTTCTTCCAGCGAATGCTGGTTGACGACCGTCGAATAGAGGAACGCTGCCAGCATCGGATCCTGCTCGGCGGCAAGACGGGCCTCCTCGCGCAGGCTGCTCCAGATCGGGTCCATCAACTTGAGGGATTCCGTCTGACGAAGTTCGGTCGTCGCGACCATCGTCGCACTCCTTCTTAATCGGTCGATGCCTTCAATATAGGGGAAATCCGGCAGGACATAAATGGCCGGGCCACAGTTCGACCAGAGGTCGTAGACACACCTAAGCTCGCCCCACCTCTTCGAGAAATTCGAGTACCGCCTTCTTGAACACCCGATCACCGACCGCAAGCATATGGTCCCTGCCCGGAATATCAAGCGCACAGGCATTCGGCATCAGGTCTGCAAGTTCCTGCGGCGAGCCGGCGATATCGTCCGTTGTGCCGACGCCGATCAAGGTCGGAGCGTCGATGCGGCCCATATCCTCGGCGGTCAGAAGGTCACGCGACGTCGATATGCAGGCGGCCAGTGCCTGACGATCGCTCTTGGTCTGGTCGGCAAACGCGCGGAACATGCGGCCGCGTGCATGCGTCACCACATCGAGCGACGGCGCAACCAGCGCGTCGGCGATCGGGTCCCAATCGCCGACCCCGGTGACCATGCCCATACCGAGGCCACCGAACACCAGAGAGCGCACGCGGTCGGGATGGGCAAGCGCCAGGAATGCGGAGATGCGCGCGCCCATCGAATAGCCCATCACATGCGCCTCTGCGATGCCGAGATGCCCGAGCAGTGCGACCGCATCGCCGGCCATCTGCTGGGGATGGTAGAGGGCTGGATCGTATGGCTTGCTACTTTTGCCATGGCCACGGTTGTCGAACGCGATTACCCGGTAACCGGCATCGCCAAGCGTCTTCAGCCAGCCGGGAAAAACCCAGTTGACGTTGGCGCTCGAAGCAAAGCCGTGAACGAGCAGGATCGGCGCACCGGAAGGATCGCCCTCGTCGAAGAAGGCGATATCCAGCCCTTCATGCGTGAAGTGCGAAAATGGCGGCGGATTGAGATCCATCATTCTGGTCCTTGAGGCGGCATCGGTTTGGCGCAACCTAATTTGTCGTCCCGTAGAGGGGAACCCCGGCCCGGCAAAAACCACAGGTGCGGCGTGTTTGCCGCTACACTTTTGCAACAAAGCTCACTATGGTGCCGGCAAATTCGACCCTCAAAGACTTGCATACATCGGAGCATGACATGGCCGGCCACAGCATCCCCCATTTCCAGAATGACGGCGGACATCAGGCAATCGAGATCGGCGTCAAGGAATTCATGTGCACCGGCGCGTCCGTTCCCTACGACCACCCGCACATCTTCATCGACATGGGCGACGACAATGAAAAGGTCTGCTCCTACTGCTCGACGCTCTATCGCTACAATCCGAAGCTGAAGGCGACCGAAACCAACCCGCCGGGCTGTCTCTTCACCTTCCAGGCGACCTGATACCCGCGCGGATGTCAACCGCGGTCGCGATCGTCGGTGCCGGCATCGGCGGGCTCACGGCGGCCCTGTGCCTCGCGCATCGCGGCTTCGACGTCGACATTATCGAACAGGCGGCCGTTCTGACCGAAGTCGGCGCCGGGCTTCAGCTTTCCCCGAATGCATCGCGCATCCTCAGCGAACTCGGCTTGCTCGACGCGCTCGAATCCGTCTGGACCGAGCCGGATGCGATCACGCTCGTCGATGGAAAGTCGCTTCGCGCGCTTGCACGCGTTCCCTCGGGGCGTTTTGCCCGTGACCGCTGGAGCGCGCCCTACGGCGTGTTACACCGGGCAAGCCTTCAACGAATCCTGATTGCCGCCGTGACGGCCGAGCCGCGCTGCCGTCTCCACCTGGGACACCGCATCGAAGGCGATGCCGAACAGGCGATTGCCTCCACTACCGGGCGGACGCCGGCGCTGATCATCGGTGCCGATGGCATCTGGTCGCGCCTGCGCAATGCGATTGCGGGTGCTGGCACCGTCCAGTTTTCGGGCAATGTCGCCTGGCGCTTGACGGTCACGCGCGCTGCCGCCGACAACCTTCTGCAGCCGGATCGCGTTACCGCCTTTCTTGGCGCACGGGCGCATCTTGTCGCCTATCCCCTGCGAGAAATTGGCGGCTTCAACCTGGTTGCGATCATCGAAGGCAAGGAAACCGACGGCGTCTGGGTCGGCAAGGATTCCGAAGTCAGGCGTCGCGACTACCTTGACGCCTTCTCAACCTGGAACAACGGCCTGCAAACATTGCTGAAAAACGCCGACGCGCCGACCTATTGGCCACTTTGCACAGTGACTGACGGCGCTTGGCAGGATGGGCGAAAGATCGTTCTGATCGGGGACGCTGCCCATGCGATGACGCCGTTTGCGGCGCAAGGCGCTGCCATGGCGATCGAAGATGCAGACGCACTTGCAGCCTGCCTCAGCAGCGCAAACGACATCAGCGAAGCGCTGAGGGCCTTCGAGGCCACACGCCGGCCACGCATCGCCCAAGTGCGCCGCCGCGCCGCTTTCAACCGCTTCGCCTACCACGCCCGCGGCCCGTTCCGGCTCGGGCGAGATATCGTCCTGTCGATGAAGGGTCCGGAAGCGCTCGCAGCCGATTTCGATTGGCTCTACGGCTACGGCGCTCCCGAACGCTAAAAACGGTCAGACTGCCCTTGCTGCGGCAAGTCCCGCCTCGATATCCCGGCGAATATCGGCAACATCCTCAAGACCGATCTGCAGGCGAAGGACCGGCCCCTCGGTCGGCGCCAACGCCACCTTTCGATCCGACAGGCCAACGTGAAGCGCCAGACTTTCGAAGCCGCCCCAGGAATATCCAAGGCCGAACAGCGACAGCGCATCGAGGAACGCGTGCGCCTTCGCCTTGAAGCGCTCGGGGCTTTCAGCTTTCAGCACGAAGGAAAAGATGCCGCTCGCCCCGGTAAAATCGCGCTTCCAGAGGTCGTGGCCGGGGAAGCTCGGAAGCGCCGGATGCAGAACGCGGGCAACCTCATCACGGCCTTCCAGCCACGTGGCGAGCGACAGCGCGCTTTCCTGGTGCCGCTCGAGGCGGATGCCCATGGTGCGCAGCCCGCGCAGGATCTGGTAGCTGTCATCCGGAGACACGCAGACGCCGAGCGTGACCATGGCTTCCGTCAGCGCCGGCCAATGGGCGGCGTTGGCGGAGACCGTGCCGAGCAGCACGTCGGAATGGCCTGAGGGATATTTGGTGGAAGCATGGATCGACACGTCGACGCCATGGTCGAGCGGTTTGAAATAGACCGGTGTCGCCCAGGTGTTGTCCATGGTGACAACGCAGCCGTGGCGGTGCGCGACGTCGGCTATCGCCCGGATATCCTGCATCTCGAACGTATTGGAGCCTGGCGCCTCCGTATGAACCAGGCGCGTGTTCGGGCGAACCAGGCTTTCGATCGCAGCGCCAATCATCGGGTCGTAATATTCGACGGTAACGCCGAGACGCTTCAGCATCGTGTCGCAGAAATGCCGGGTCGGGAAATAGACCGAATCGACGATGAGCGCATGGTCGCCGGACGAGAGATAGGCGAGGAACGGCACGGTGACGGCAGCAAGGCCCGAGGGAACGAGGATCGTGCCTGCAGCTCCCTCGAGCTCGTTGATCGCGTCACAGAGCGCATCCGTCGTCGGTGTGCCACGGGTGCCGTAGGTGTATTTCTGCTCGCGCGTCTCCATCGCCCTGGCGTTCGGGAACAGCACCGTGGACGCGTGAACGACCGGTGGATTGACGAAACCGAAATAGTCGGAAGGTTTGTTTCCGGTATGGGCCAGTCGGGTGTTGATACCCATCTTGCCATTCACATTGCCGCTGTCTGCCATTGAATATTCCGATGTTGAAAAACCGATCCGGAACTCTTCGAACGCCCTACAACCGCGGTCAAGTGGCAAAATCCGACAAAGGCGCTTTGCGACCGAAAGCAGCAGCCATTGACGAATTTTCGCCCAGCAATTGCCCGTTCTCTGCAAAACCTGCCTAAACTTCTGGCTTATTTCAGGTTTTTTACTCGCAAGTTCAGAAAATCGGCGACGTCTCTTGACCCTCATTGATTTTGAGCATGAGATAGATTGCACTCGCGCCATGAGGGTGGCGGAGGCTGCACGCGCAGGGAGACGCGCTGGTGCAGACGGGAACGAACGACAACAGAAAAAGGTTCTAAAAATGGCAAGAAGAATTCTGACAGCCCTCGTTGGCGCTGCTGTCATGGGGATTGGCGCACATGCGGCTTCGGCTGCGACACTCGATGACGTGAAGGCCAAGGGCTTTGTCCAATGCGGCGTGAATACCGGCCTCGCCGGCTTCGCTGCCCCGGACGCTTCGGGCAACTGGAGCGGATTCGACATTGATTATTGCAAGGCGATCGCTGCCGCGATCTTCGCGGATGGCTCCAAGGTAAAATACACACCCACTTCGGCCAAGGAACGTTTCCCGGCCCTGCAGTCCGGTGAAGTCGACGTGCTTGCCCGTAACACCACGTGGACGATCAACCGCGACACCGCTCTCGGCTTCAACTTCCGCCCGGTCAACTATTACGACGGCCAGGGCTTCATGGTCCGCAAGGGCCTGAACGTTAAGTCGGCCCTCGAACTCTCCGGCGCCGCCGTCTGCGTACAGACCGGCACCACCACCGAGCTCAACCTTGCCGACTATTTCAAGTCCAACAACCTGCAGTACAACCCGGTCGTCTTCGAAAAGCTCGACGAAGTGAACGCGGCCTATGACGCCGGTCGTTGCGACGTCTACACCACCGACCAGTCGGGCCTCTATTCGCTGCGCCTGACGCTTTCCAAGCCCGACGATCACATGATCCTGCCGGAAATCATCTCGAAGGAGCCGCTTGGTCCGGCCGTCCGCCAGGGTGACGACCAGTGGTTCGATATCGTCAGCTGGGTTCACTACGCGCTGATCCAGGCCGAAGAGTTCGGCGTCACGCAGGCAAACGTCGAAGAAATGAAGAAGTCCACCAACCCGGACGTTCAGCGCTTCCTCGGCGTCGAAGCTGACAGCAAGATCGGCACCGACCTCGGCCTCACCAACGAATGGGCCGTCAACGTCATCAAGGCAGTCGGCAACTACGGCGAAGTCTTCGACCGTAACATTGGCGCCGGCAGCCCGCTGAAGATCGAACGCGGCCTCAACGCGCTGTGGAGCAAGGGCGGAATTCAGTACGCTCCTCCGGTCCGTTAAGACGGCCCGACACGAAAGGGGGAAGCGGCACGCCGCTTCCCCATCCCAACGATAAAAACACCCAAAAGGGTGACAAGGGGAAAGAGGCATTGCATGGCGATTGGCGTCACAACTACGCCTGAGAAGAGCAAACCTTCGGGCTCGTTCATCAACGACCCGCAAGTGCGCGGGATATTTTACCAGGTCATAACCGTCGTTATCCTCGTTGCCGTCGTCTATTGGATAGCGGACAACACGATCGAAAACCTCAAGCGTGCGAACATCGCGTCCGGCTACGGCTTCCTCAAGGGGCGTGCCGGTTTCGACGTCGGACAGTCCTTGATCGCCTATACCAGCGATTCCACCTACGGGCGCGCGCTCGTCGTCGGTTTCGTCAATACGCTGCTGGTTGCCGTGACCGGCATCATCACCGCAACGATCATCGGCTTCATTGTCGGCATCGGGCGGCTCTCGCACAATTGGCTGATCGCGAAACTGTCACTCGCCTATGTCGAAGTGTTCCGCAACATCCCGCCGCTGCTGGTCATCTTCTTCTGGTACAGCGGCGTTCTGGCCGTGCTTCCGCAACCGCGGGAATCGGCAGCGCTGCCGCTCAACATCTTCCTCAACAACCGCGGCATTGCCTTTCCGAAGCCGGTCTTCGGCGACGGCTCGCAGTATGTCTTCTACGCGTTCGTGATCGCCGTCATCGCCAGCTTCTTCGTGGCCCGCTATGCGCGCATCAAGCAGGAAGCAACCGGACAGCGCCTCCCGGTTCTGTGGATAGTGCTAGGCCTCGTCGTCGGCCTCCCGCTCCTTGTCTTCCTTGCAACGGGTTCGCCGATCACCTTCGACGTGCCGGTCGCCGGCAAGTTCAACCTCACCGGCGGCTCGGTCATCGGACCGGAGTTCCTGTCGCTGTTCCTGGCGCTTTCCTTCTATACCGCAGCCTTTATCGCCGAAATCGTTCGGGCAGGTATCCGTGGCGTGTCAACGGGACAGACCGAGGCAGCCCACGCGCTGGGCGTCCGGCCCGGTCTCACGACCCGCCTCGTCGTCGTGCCGCAGGCGATGCGGATCATCATTCCGCCACTCACCAGCCAGTATCTCAACCTGACCAAGAACTCGTCGCTGGCGATCGCCATCGGCTACGCAGACTTGGTTGCCGTCGGCGGAACGATCCTCAACCAGACTGGTCAAGCGGTCGAGATCGTGTCGATCTGGATCATCGTCTACCTGTCGTTGAGCCTGTCGACGTCCTTGCTGATGAACTGGTTCAATGCCCGCATGGCCCTGGTGGAAAGGTAAGATCATGAACACGCACCAGGGAAATTTCGTCCGCACTTCGATGATCGAGGCTGCACCCGCTCCCATACTGACGGGCGGCCTTGCCTACTGGCTTCGCAAGAACCTCTTTGCGACGCCGAAGGATTCGATTCTTACGATCATAAGCCTGCTCGTGCTCGCCTGGCTCGTACCGCCGGCAGTGCAATGGCTCTTCATCGATGCCGCCTGGACGGGCGGCGGGCGTGGGGTCTGCGCCACCGTCGCACAGGGCGGCTCGCAGCCGGACGGCTGGAGCGGCGCGTGCTGGGCCTTCGTCAATGCCAAGTTCGACCAATTCCTCTTCGGGCGTTACCCGATCGAGGAGCGCTGGCGGCCGGCCCTCATCGGCATCCTGTTCATCCTGTTCCTGACGCCGATGCTGATCCCGAAGGTCCCCTACAAGAACATTAATGCGATCCTGCTTCTCGTCGTGCTACCGATCCTGTCGCTTATCCTTTTGCCAGGCGGTTGGTTTGGTCTGACCTTCGTCGAAACCCCACTGTGGGGCGGCCTGATGGTGACGCTGGTGCTGTCGTTCGTCGGCATCGCGGTATCGCTGCCCCTAGGCATCCTGCTTGCGCTTGGCCGAAAATCGACCATGCCGGTGATCAAGATGCTGTGCACGTTCTTCATCGAAGTTGTGCGCGGCATCCCGCTCATCACCGTTCTGTTCATGGCCAGTGTCATGCTGCCGCTGTTCCTGCCGCAGGGTGTGACCTTCGACAAGTTCCTGCGCGCGCTGATCGGCGTGTCGTTCTTCGCCTCCGCCTATATGGCCGAGGTGGTGCGCGGCGGTCTGCAGGCGATCGGCAAGGGGCAGTATGAGGGTGCCGATTCGCTCGGCCTCAGCTACTGGCAGAAGATGAACCTCATCGTGCTGCCGCAGGCGCTGAAGCTGGTGATCCCCGGCATCGTCAACACCTTCATCGGACTGTTCAAGGATACGTCGCTGGTTTCGATCATCGGCATGTTCGATCTGCTCGGCATCGTCCGGCTGAACTTCTCGGATGCCAACTGGGCCTCGGCGGTCACGCCGATCTCCGGGCTAATTTTCGCAGGCTTCATATTCTGGCTTTTCTGCTTTGGTATGTCGCGCTATTCAGGCTTCATGGAACGTGTGCTCGACACGGCCCATAAACGATAAAAGGGGGGAACCGCATGGCAAATACAGCCACTGCTTCCAAGATGACCGTATCCGCGACCGACGTTGCGGTCGAAATCAACGGAATGAACAAATGGTACGGGGACTTCCACGTTCTCCGTGACATCAACCTGAAGGTCATGAAGGGCGAGCGTATCGTCATCGCCGGCCCGTCGGGCTCCGGCAAATCGACGATGATCCGCTGCATCAACCGACTGGAAGAGCACCAGAAGGGCAAGATCGTCGTCGACGGCATCGAGCTCACCAACGACCTGAAGAAGATCGATGAAGTGCGCCGCGAAGTCGGCATGGTGTTCCAGCACTTCAACCTGTTCCCGCACCTGACTATCCTGGAAAACTGCACGCTTGCACCGATCTGGGTTCGCAAGATGCCGAAGAAGCAGGCCGAAGAAATCGCGATGCACTTCCTGAAGCGCGTCAAGATCCCAGAGCAGGCCCTCAAATATCCAGGCCAGCTTTCGGGCGGTCAGCAGCAGCGCGTGGCGATCGCCCGCTCGCTGTGCATGAAGCCAAAAATCCTGCTGTTTGATGAGCCCACTTCGGCGCTCGACCCGGAAATGGTCAAGGAAGTGCTCGATACGATGGTCGGCCTTGCTGAAGAAGGCATGACCATGCTGTGCGTGACCCACGAAATGGGCTTTGCCCGCCAGGTCGCCAACCGCGTGATCTTCATGGACCAGGGCCAGATCGTCGAACAGAACTCGCCTGCCGAGTTCTTCGACAATCCGCAGCATGAGCGCACCAAGCTCTTCCTCAGCCAGATCCTGCACTAGGCATCCGAGCTAGACTTCAAACAGAAAGCCCGCCTTTCCGGCGGGCTTTTTTGCTATCTGGCCGTCGTGAAATGCGGTCACTCGACGTGATAGCGCAGCATACCGACCGACCAGCGGATGCCGCGCTTATCCAGGTCCTCGGTCCAGGTCTTCTGCAACCGCGAGACTATTTCGCTCAAGGTCTCGCGCGCGCGGAGCTCGACCTTGAGTCCCCGTGCCTTCGGCGCGACCGCCGCCAGATCAACGGGATCGTTGACCACCAGGGCAACGAACGCACTCTCACCTTCGCCCGATGCTTCGAAGTCGAAGCCGTAATATTCGTCCGGCAGTGTCAAAGGCACGTTGGCGCTGAGTGGGGTAATCTTCTGCGCGAACTCGTTGGGAAAGATCTGGGTTGCTGCGCCCTCTGCATTGACGTCGAGCAGGATGAGGCTCCCGGCAATCTTGCTTGCGACCGTCAGCTTGAACACGTCACCGGCCTTCATCGACGTTGGCCTGTCGATGCCGAGGGTCACGTCACCAGCGTCGGCCTTGCCGACGATATCGCCGACCGCATCGATTGCATTCGCATCCTGATAGCTTACCTGGCCGGTACTGCTGCCGGTAACGGGCTGATACCGAGCCTTCGCATCCGCACGCGCCTGTACCGGCACTATGGCACTGGCACCGAGGTTCTGCGCCTTCGTCTCCAGTTGCGGGTCGAGGGTCTCGCATTTTTTCTGCGAGGCGCAGTAAGCGGCAGATTGCACCGTGACATATTCGAAAAGCTCGGCGTTGCTGGTCAGGCCATTGGCGTTCGCGTCCGCCGCCGCCCCCATCTGCCCGGCGACATAGGCCGCGGTGAAGACACCGTGACGGCTTTCGACGGGCAGCCGCACATCGTCCCAGGCCACCTGATAGGGCGCGCTTGCGCTCCAGGCAACGGTACCGCTTTCGTTGACGTGGGCCGGCTTGTCGACGACGCCGAGATCGATCCGCAGCCCGCGCGTCAGTGCCTGCTCCACCGGTTTCGCCACGGGGCGCGGTAGGAAACGCGCGCCGTCGATGCCTGCGGACACATCGTTGGAGAGCGACCGCGAGATCGTGCCAGAGTGACAGGCGTCGATCACCAGGGTCACCGCCCTGCCCTTCAAGCGTTCGAGGATGGCATCGAGCTCGTCATCAGTGATGGCGCCATCCCAATCCTTGTTCTTGGCGACCAGATCGAATGGCGCCAGCGCCTCATCCATGCCGTCGTCCTCGTCGTCATCGAGATCCGTCACCTGAAGACCGTGACCCGAATAATAGAGATAGGCCCGGTCACCGGGCTGCGTGCCCGCGACCAGCCATTCTTCGATCGACGACAGGATGGCCGCGCCCGTCGCCTGCTCATCCTTCAGTACTCGGATCGCGGAACGATCGAAGCCGAGTGTGCCTGTCAGCAATCCTTCCATGGCAACGAGGTCGTTTTTCGGGCCGTGCAGGAACAGCTTCGGCGGCAGGTTCTGATAGTTTCCTATCCCGATGAGCAAGGCCCGGTCCGCAGCCAAGACAGGCGAACAGGTCCCCAGCGCCATGAGCGGCAGCAGGAAACGCCAGACACCGATGTCCGCGGTCATTGCCCGCGCTCCCGCGTGTAGAGCGGTTGGATAGCGACGGCACTGTCGGTGCCGTCCAGCCGCTCTTCCAGAAGGCGCAGAAACTCGGATGCCTCGACGCCTGGGCTGGATAAAGCAGCAACCACCGCATCGATCGGGGCGTTTGTCGAGACGACCACAAGATGATCGGCGCCAAAAGGTTTGACCACCTCCAGGTCCCTGAGCTTGAACACATGGCTGCCGGAGCCCGAGACCTGGGCATCGAGAAGCTGGACTTCCCCGGTATTAGCCAGATTGAACACCAGCATGTTCGCGTATCCGGACTGCGGAGCGTCGAAGTTCAGGCGGTCGCCTGATGAATAGATGTCCTTGACCGGCGTCAGCGAGACTTTGCCCGGGTTCTGCGCGGCAAGCACCTTCAGGAAATCAAGAAGGATGAATTTATCGACCACACCCTGCACCATGTCGGCAGCGACATGTTCGCCGGCAACGTCGCCGTTCGGCGTGTAGAATGTGCCGCTCGTGGCATCCCATCGATAGGGAACACCGCTGCCACCGACATTTTCAAGCGTCGGCGCTGTGCCGTTGACGCTGAGCGCCAGCGTTCCTGTCCAACCCATGTCTCGGGCGGGCTTCAGCTTTGACGACCGGCCTGTTGCTGCTGCACCATTGCCGTCTGCCAGCGCCGCACTTCTCGGCAGCGACAGGACGATCTCCCTGTCCGATCGCGGCACCTGTGGTGTGAAGTTCGGCACCTGCAGCGCCTCGGACTGGAGCTTGACGTTGGAGAAGACGTAATCCTCGAGTTCGACCCGCGAAATCAGCCCGTCGCCATCGCGATCGGCGGCCCCCTCAAGCGCGCGGGCGAAACTCCAACTGAGCGCGCCGCGCGGCTCGCCTTCAATCACCACCTCCGGTGTCAGCTGGCTCTCAAGCGATGCGGCAAGGATAGTCACCTGCGACAGGTCCGCATCCTTCACCGCCGCGCCGGAAACCGCCTCTTGCGACGGCGGCGGCAACTGCGCCCGCACCGTCGGTGCGAGCCGCGTCTTGCCGGAGATCGATCGGTTCATGCCGCCGGAATAACAGCTGTCGGAGACAAACAGCACCTGGACACCCTTGGCCTCAGCTTCCGCGAACCAGGCATTGAGTTCATTGTCGACGATGATCTCCTTTGCCGTCTCCTCGGCCCGGCTACGATCGAATCCCGGCAACTCCAGAAACTCATCAAGCCCATCCGGCTCGCTGCCGGCGACAAGTTCCGGCATCTGGGCGCCGTGACCGGCATAAGTGAAGATGATCATGTCGCCTTTTGTCGCGGCACCGACAAGTTCCAGCCAGCCGGCGCGGATCGCGTCCTTCGTCGCCTTTTCGTTGATGAATTCGCGGATGGTGCCGACGTCCGCCGTCTTCAGTGCCTGGGCAACGTCGCGCGCATCCTTGACCGCGCCATCGAGGCTGACCTCATGCGGATAGACGTCGACGCCGACGACAAGCGCCGACGTGGCCGCCAGCGCCGGCAGACCCGCTAGACTAAAGAAAGCGCACGAAATCAGAGCCTTGCGCAGCACAGCCTATTTCTCCACATCAACTTCGACGCGGCGATCCAACTGATGTAGCATCGCTTCGTCGTAGGCACCCGGATCATCCGGTTTGAACGGCTCCTCCTCGCCCTTGCCAATCGTCGTCCAGGTGCCCTTGTAGCCAGCACCGACAAGATAGTTGGCAAGCGCCTCGGCCCTTGCCAACGACAGTTTCAGGTTCGCCTCAGCGCTGCCGATCGGATCAGTATGGCCGATCAAGGTAATTGCATCCGCCTTTGCCGATTTCAGGCACTCGAACAAATCCTTTGCCGACTGCAACCCTTCAGGCGTGAACTCGGCTGTTCCGAAGACATAGCGAACGGGCGTCGCCTTCTTTCTGATCGAGACACCGCGATAGGAGAACTTGCAGGCGCCGCGCATCGCAAGCTTCACCGGCTTGATTGCTGCAAGCCGCATCTCGGAGGCGAGCCGATCGAGGCGCAGAATGTAAGCCTTGTCCGGCGCCATCCACTCGGGCGTCAGTTCCTCGTTGGCCGCATCCTCAAGTGCCTGCTGGTAATAGGTTGCCGCACGTTCATAGTTCTTTCGCTCCCGGTCGATGTCGCCGAGCGCGTCGAGGATCTGCCAAGGCCCACCGACGTCGCTCAGCACAGCTTCAAGCTCACCCTCGAAAGTATCGAGCCTGGCACCGGCCCCGACTGCGTTGGCGATGCGATTGAACGTTGCTAGCGCCGCTACACGCCGGGTAAGCGCTGCCTCGGTACTCGAACATGCATTCGTGCGCTCCGGCGCGGCCGCTGCCCGCGCCCCGACCTCGTCGCCCCTGTTGAGAGCCTCCGAGGTTTTCACTAACGCGTCGCAGGCGCGCGCCGGGTAAGCGGGCGGCAAAAGCATTGCGGATGCGACGATCAACCCTTTCATCAATTCATCCATCGCGCATCCGCTATTCTCTAATCTCGAAAGTTACCATCTGCACGCTGCTGGCGCCGTTGTCGGCCTGCGCCTTCTTCGCGAGATTGACCGCCAATCCGCGCGTCGGCGGCAACTTCGATTGGGCGACGAATGCGCGCGCTTTCTCCACCGTGAGCCTTTGATCGGCCAGACCGCCAACCCGGCAGAAGGCCAGCATGGTTTCGGCGGGCGCTGCCATATCGAAGGTCAGCGTGCCGGTTCCCGGCTGCGGGATCAGCCTGCTTTCGCCGGGCTGCAGCGTCGTGTGGCCGATCATCTCATCTGGGATGATTTCGACATTGCCGTTTTCCTCGACATAGAGGATCTGCAGTTCGCAGGCCTGATTGACGCTGAGTTCGAACGACAGCTGGTCACCGACCTTGGCCGTCGTCGTCGGCACCTTCAAGGCAAGCTCAAGCTTGGTGCCGCCAGCCTTCTCCTGCTTGCGATAGTCAGGCGCGGCTGCGGCTACGGATTGCGGTTTTTCCTCCGACTGCTGCTCGGTGCCGGCAACGACGATCGTGCTGGTATCGAGCGGGCGCCGCTGGGCGAGCGGCTCCAGCAACAGGGCATATTGCTGTTCGACCTCGTTGCGCGGAACAGTCCCGCCAGCTTCGAGCGTCGTGACCCAATCAAGCCCGAGACGCAGGACATCCACTTCCGCTACTCGCTTGATCGCCTCAGAAAACTGCTGCGGCGTCATGTCGAACTCCGCCGCCAGAGCATCGAAGTCGAGCTCATCTTCATACTTGTCGGCAAAGTAGGTGACGATCTCGGCGTCGCCGGGTGCGTGCTTGCTCTGAAGCCCGCCATCCGGCGTCGGTTCGGTTACGTCGAGTTTTTGCAGAGCCTCGACGAAGCGTTCGCGGTCCTTGCGGTAGGCCTCGTCCAGCTCCTCCTGCTTCACGTACATGGCCAACAGCACGCCCTGCTGGTCCTTGCTGAACAGCGTCGACGTGGCGATATGCTCGCGCAACTGATCACGTTTCGACAGAATGCCATCGGCGTGGCAATCGAAGCAGGAGCGGGCATTGACGATCTCCACGCCCTTGCCGATCGGCCGGTCACGGAACGAAACGATGGTCGTCGGCCCGACATCGAGCTGTTTTCCTGCCGCGGTCGACAGATAATAACCCTGCATGCCGTTGGGCAGTGAAAAGATCATCTCGCCACCGTCGTGCTCGAACGGCACAAGGCCGGCATCGAGCGCACCCAACTCCTTGGGTCCATGCGGAAAACGCTTGAGCACCTGTTTGCCGACATCGCCGGCGAAATCGTAGGATTTCCAATAGTAGCCGCCAAACGGCATGTCGTGACGCTCGAGCATGCGATTGTGGTCCGATACGCCGGACGAACCGTCAGCAAAGCCGGCACGCAGAACGTTACGCCGCCTTATGTTGTCGTCGACATCGATCTTGAAGCGCGTTTCCAGCTCGCGAATATGCGTCGGCAGCTTCATCAGTCTGTTATAGACCTCCGGCCGGGCGCCATTGCTCATGAACCAGTCGATCCGCATGATCGGCAGTTGCGTATGCGTCTCGGTGGAAAGCGCCTGAAGCGACGCATCGCTCGTCGGATCAACGCCGTAGAAATAGCGCTTGATCAGGAAATCGTAATCAGCGTTATCCCACTGCAGCTCGCGCAGATCGACCCGGACGAGCAGACCATTGGTGCCGTCCACCTCCGCCGGCACCACCAGCTTCGGGCCATAGGACAAGGAATTCAGCAGCTTCTTGAAGCCACCGGCCAGCACGTCCATGCGCTTCATGAACGTGGCGTCGTCTTCGCAACCCATCATGCCGTTATACTGGTCACGGTAGGAGAAATAGCGCATGTGCTGACGATCAAGCGCACTGACCTTGGAAATGTCCTTGAGCGCCGCCTCGACGAACTGGTCATGGGACAGCATCGGGCGCGATCGGGCGGGTTTGGTGGCTGCCGTCTGCGGCAGGTTCTTTTCGCTGAGCGAATTGATCCAGTCCTCGAGCACCTTGACCTCTTCGTCCGTCGGGCGCTTGCCAAGCGGCATGCGGCCGCTGGTGACCGAGGTGAAGAGGCGCGATTTCGCAGCATTGCCCGGCGTGACGAAATTGGCATCGGCGGCGATCGACGTCAGCTCACCGGCGGGGTAGCTGCCTTGAGAGCTTTCACCCGGCCCATGGCAGTTGCGGCAATACTTGCCGATGAAGGCATCGGCCTGTTGGGCGAGTTCGGCATTGTCGCCGGTCAGCGCCGTCGAGGCCGTGGTCTCCTTGCACACTGCCGTCACAGACTGCGCCACCGGCGCCGGTGCTTTCACCTCGCGATCGGACAGGAACGCGTAGATCGCGCGACGATCGTCGTCGCTGAGTATCGAAAGTCCCTTGGCGATCCGTCGCATGACCGGGTCGCTGATCGGTGCGCCCGAAAGCTTCTTGCCTTCGTCTATAAGGCCCGTGGTAAACACTTCCGGCGCAGTGAGCCCCGCCATCTTCGCCTTGCCGATATCCGGTGCGACCGCACCGGTCAGCCCCTTCTCGCCGTGAAAAGCTCTTTCCAGGTCGAGCCCATAAGTCGTCGTGCGCGGCGTGTGACAGTCGCCACAGCCACCGACATTTTCGACCAGGTAACGGCCACGCTCCATCTGCGACGCTTCGCGCGGCTGGTAGGCTTGAACTGTGAAATTGCTGCGTTTCCAGAGAGTTATGGTCGTTTGCCGACTAAAAGGAAAAGCGATCTCATGTTCCTTCGAGACGGCGTCTGATTGCGGCAAGGTCTCGACGTAAGCCTTGATATCGAGCACGTCCTCCGGCTTCATACCGCCATAGGATGTGTAGGGCATGACCGGGTAGAGATTGTTGCCGTCACGATCAAGCCCGACCATGACAGCGTTGAGGAACTGGGCGTTGCTCCAGCCACCGATGCCGTTGGCATGGGGCGAAATGTTCGGCGCGTAGAAAGTGCCGATCGCCGTGTTCATCTCCATGCCGCCGGACAGCAGTCCAGTTTCGTCGCCCGACCCGTGGCAGGCGCCACAACCAGCGGCGTTGAACATGTACTTGCCGTTCTCGACATTCGCCTTGTAGGTCGAGAAGGCGTCCTCGGCGAAAGCGTCGCGCACCGATGCGACGCCGGGACAGAGCATGGCGGCCAGCAGACCGGCGGCCAGAGCCAGTGCGTGCCTATTGCGGATGCCGGCACCTGACGAGACGTTCGCTCGCATTTCACGCAGACTGCGCATGGCCGTACTCCCTTAATCCAAAAATCTTCAATAAAACTGCTATCGAAACTGAAACTGTTCGAACTCTACGCGACGCGGCTTCTTTCCAAGCTCTTTCAACCCTTTGACGATCGCCTCCCGCAGCGGCGCAGGACCGCAGAACCAAAGATCGGCCTCGCCCGGATCGATGACGCTGCCCGCCGCCAGTTTGGCCGCGTCCAGCCGCCCGTCTGTGGCCGAATCGTGCAGCACGAAGCTGAAGTTGCCGAGCTTTTCCGCCTGCGCCTCGAAGGTTTCAAGGCCGATGGCTTCCTTTCGGTCGCGCACGCAATAGACCATGTGGATGTCCTGGTCCTCATCGCCCTTCAAATGGCTGGCCATGGCGAGAAACGGCGTGACCCCGATACCTCCGGCAAGCCAGATCTGCTTCTTCGCCCCGCGTCGGTGATTGAACTGGCCGTATCCGCCTTCGAGCTTCAACCGGTCGCCGACAGCAATCTGATCGCGCAACGCCTGCGTATAGTCGCCGAGCGGCTTGATGGCGAAGCGCACCGTGCCGTTGCCATCGATGTCGGCGATTGTGAAGGGGTGCGGCTCGCGCAGACCAGCCTTCAGGACACGCAGGAAACCGAACTGCCCCGGTTTGGCCCTCAGCGCGCGCCCCTTTGAACGCGCCGAAATGATCGTCGCACCATCGTGCTTTTCGACCTCGGAAACCTCGTAGCATCGCGTCCTCAGCCACGGCAGAAGCTGCGTATAGGCGTAGCTGAGGATCCCGAGTGCTGCGAACGCATTGAGATAGACCGCCAGCAGCGCCGTGCTGTCATAGGGGCGCTTGATGAACATCTGGTGGAACGCGACAAGCGCGAACAAGAGCCCGATGAACCGATGGGTATAACGCCACAGGTGATAGGGTATCTCGATTCTGGTCTTCGGGATGATCTTGACGATGCTGAGAACAAGCAGCGCCGTCAGCCCGTAGAAGCCATACTTGCCGGCGGAGGCAGCAAGCTGGTTCAAACCGCTGGTGAACGACAGCCCCTTGAAATCAGGCGTCAGGAAATAATGGACGAGAATGAGCATCAGCACGGAGATGCCGATCCGGCGATGAAGGTGATAGATGCGGTCGAGCCCGCCGAACAGCGGTTCGATGACGGGCGGACGTGCCGCCATGAACTGCGCAATCGCCATTCCGACGAAAGCCATCGAGGACGCCATCAGCGAGAACGTCGTCTGCGCGTTCGTATGGCTGACCGCCGGGACGGCAAGCAGCCCCGCAAACACAATCAGCGACCAGACCAGAAACGCACCCACCTTCAGCCCAAGCCCCTCAACGTCGATGTCCGACGTTCTTTTTAGAGAAGACTGACAAGCAGTTTCCTCTTCGTCAACACCATTCAAGGCTGGAACGGCCGAACGAGCACTTTTATTCAGGCCATTGAAATCTGAAGCTTTTACCGACTCATAATGATTACTTCGACCAGCATAATCCTTCCTGATTAGTGGTCATCAGTTCGTTTGCCATCGAAACGAAACTGTGCCACGTTCTGATATATCAGAACTGTGGGATGCGTATGTCGGTTCACTCCCAGGCCCACCTCGCCTATCTCGCCCTCGAGCGACTGATCGTCACGCTCAAGCTTGTGCCCGGCATGCTGCTGACGGAAAAGCAGCTGATCGAGCTTGCCGGTCATGGCCGTACGCCCGTGCGTGAAGCCATTCAGAAACTCGCCTGGCAGGAACTGATGGAGGTTCGCCCGCGTGTCGGCCTGCAGATAACGACAATCGGGCCGGACGATCGAGCGCATGTGATGCAAACCCGTCAAAAGCTGGAACCGCTGGCGGCAAGCCTGGTGGCGGAGCATGCCGACGCGGATGCACGACGAGCCATGAAGGGATGCGCCGCAGAGATGAGCCGATGCGCGGATGCCGGCGATCTCGAAGGCTTCCTCGTGGCCGACAAGGTCTTCGATGAACTGATGGAGGAGGCCTGCCCCAATACGTTCCTGACGGCCGCCCTCGCCCCGCTGCAGACGCACGCTCGACGCATCTGGTTTGCCGACGCAACCGTTGAGCGAATGCGCGGATCGGTCGACCGCCACATCGAGGCGATCGACGCCATCGTGCTTGCCGACGCCGAGGGTGCCGCGGCGGCGATGTCAGCCTTGATGGACTACCTGGCTCGGGATTGAGGCATCAGGCGCCCGGCAACATGCTGCCCGTCTTCAGCCGACGTACATGCCAGTCGAAGGCTTCCTCGAGGATATGCGGCGTCTGCCCCGCACGCGCTGCAACAGCCCGCTTGAAGTAATCCCCCAGCAACTCGCGGTAAGCGGGATGGCAACAGTTGCGGATGATGATCGGCGCGCGCTCGCGCGGCGCCAGCCCGCGGAGATCCGCAAGCCCGTGCTCGGTGACCAGAATATCGACGTCATGCTCCGTGTGGTCCACATGGGAAACCATCGGCACCACGGACGAGATCGCCCCACCCTTGGCCACCGATTTGGCGACGAAGATCGACAGGAAGGCGTTGCGGGCAAAATCGCCGGAACCGCCGATGCCGTTCATCATGTCGGTGCCGCCGACATGGGTCGAATTGACGTTGCCGTAGATATCGAACTCGAGCGCGGTGTTGATGCCGATGACGCCCAGGCGCCGGATGATTTCCGGGTGGTTGCTGACCTCCTGCGGCCGCAGGATCACCCTGTCCTTGTAGGCGCGGATGTTGCGAAAGACGCGATCGGCCCAGGCGCTGCTCAGCGTCATCGATGCCGCCGAGGCGAAGCTGAGCTTGCCGGCCTCAAAGAGCTCGAAGGTGCTGTCCTGCAGCACTTCGCTGTACATGCGCAGATCATGAAAGGGGCTGTCGACGAGGCCGCTCAGAACCGAATTCGCAATAACGCCAATACCCGCCTGCAACGGGTTCAACGTCATGTCGAGCCTACCCTTGCGCACCTCGTCCTGAAGAAAGCCGATCAGGTGGCCCGCGATCGAATTGGTCTCGGCATCGGGCGGCGAAATGCGCGCGGCACTGTCCTGCTTTTCGGTGATGACGATCGCGGCAATCTTGTCCGGATCAACAGGGATATAGGGCGAGCCGACGCGAATGTCGCAGGCAACGACCGGGATCGGCGTGCGCGATGGGCGTTTCGCCGGGATGTAGATGTCGTGCAGCCCCTCAAGCTCCGGGCTGTGGCTGAGATTGAGCTCGACAATCACTTTCTTGGCGAGGATCGCAAAACTTGCGGAGTTGCCGACCGATGTCGAAGGAACGATGCCGCCATCCTCGGTGATCGCCACGGCCTCGACGACGGCATAGTCGATCGGGCTGATCTGGCCGGAGCGGAGTTGCTCGACGGTCTCAGACAGATGCTGGTCGATGAACATGACCTCGCCGCGGTTGATCGCCGCGCGAAGGGCCGGATCGGACTGGAAGGGAAGCCGGCGTGCGAGAACACCCGCTTCCGTCAGGATCTTGTCGATGTCGTGCCCAAGCGAGGCCCCGGTCATCAAGGTGATGCGAAACTTCTCCTGCGCCGCACGCTGCGCCATGGCCAACGGCACCGCCTTGGCGTCGCCTGCCTTGGTAAAGCCGCTCATGCCGATCGTCATGCCATCCTCGATGAGCGCCGCCGCCGCCTCCGGCGTGACGATCCGGTCATGCAACGATTTGCGGCGAATTCTGGTCTCAAGGCTCATGGGCCACTCCCTGCAAGATCCGCTGTCGCCGGCGATCTCCGGCGGGGACTCCTTCTTGGCCGTTCGTTCCGCATGGACGCGGTCGAGCGACATATGAAAATGCTGGGGAACGATAGTGTCTGCGAAAGGCTGCCGGTACGCTGATTGCTCAGATCGGGGCTGCCGGAAACGCATAGCTCATGCTCCGGTTGCGACTGTCGCACAGATGCGAAAAAGGGCGCACCCGATGATGCGCCCTCCAAATGCTGCGACGATGTTTCGTATCTTGTCGTCAGTTAGCCGACAAAGGCGCGCTCGATGACGAACTCGGCCGGCTTGTTGTTGGACCCCTCGGTCAGGCCTGCGGCCTCGAGGATTTCCTTGGTGTCCTTCAACATTGCCGTCGAGCCGCAGATCATTCCGCGATCGATGGCTGGGTCGAGCGGCGGCAGACCGAGATCGGCAAAGAATTTGCCGTTGACCATCAGGTCGGTCACACGGCCCTTGAAGGGATAGTCCTCGCGGGTCACCGTCGCATAATGGCGAAGCTTGTCGCCGACGATCTCGTTCAGGAATTCGTGATTGCGAATTTCCTCGACGAGGTCGAAACCGTATTTCAGCTCGGCCACATCGCGGCAGGTGTGCGTGAGGATGACTTCCTCAAACTTCTCGTAGGTCTCGGGGTCGCGGATCAGGCTGGCGAAAGGCGCAATGCCGGTGCCGGTCGAGAACATGTAGAGCCTGCGGCCGGGAACCAGCGCGTCGAGCACCAGCGTGCCGGTCGGCTTCTTGCGCATCAGCACCTTGTCGCCTGGCTTGATCGCCTGCAGGTGAGATGTCAGCGGGCCATCAGGAACCTTGATCGAGAAGAATTCGAGTTCCTCGTCCCAGGCCGGGCTTGCGATCGAGTAGGCGCGGTAGACGGGTTTGTCGCCGACCATCAAACCAATCATCGCAAACTCGCCGGAGCGGAAGCGGAACTCCGCAGGACGGGTCATGCGGAAGCGGAAGAGCCGATCCGTATAGTGGGTGACGCTCGTCACCGTTTCAACGAAGACACCGGCGGGTGCCTGGATCGCGAAATCTTCCGTTTTTGCCGGAGCATTCATCGTGGCTACAGTCCTGTAAATGATGACCCTGTCTATCAACAATACGCGGATATTCCAAGCCGCACTCAACGGGAAGGAATTCCCTTCTAAATATAGTCGCTTTCGCGCATTTCGGCGTGCTTCACACTGTCGCGGTCAGCACTGCCTTCAAGAAACGCGCCGCCAGCTATAGGACCTGGCGTCAGCAGAGGGTCTCGCGGTCGGCTGATAGTGGTTGGCGATACCGGGCAACCGGCCTTCCGTCAGACGCTTCAGGGCCGTGGCATTGGTTACCGCGAAACTGTCGACGCCGCAACGCAGCATCAACGGGATCTGATCGATCAGAACGTCGCCGACAGCCCTCACCTCACCGGCAAAACCAAGCCGCGCGCGCAGCAGCGACGCATGGCTGAAAGCCCGCCCGTCATTGAAGGCCGGGAACGCGACCGCGACCAGCGCAATACGATCGAGATAGGGTTGTAGCTTGGCAACGTCATCTGCAGGAGCGACGACTACGCCTAAACCCACCTCGTCCGTCTCAGCCACCTTGGCGAGAAACGTCTCGAAGCCGAGTATCGCCTTCTCGTTGGAACCCGCTTTGGTCTCGTCGTTTTCGATGATCCAGGGATCGTCGCTCACAAAGCCGGTTTCTTTCCAGATTTTTGTCATGTCCGTTCCTTGCGCCTCAAGCGGCTTCCTGTGCGCTGCCGCCGTAGAGCGCGTCCTTGAAGGGTTGCGGGCCGACGCGACGGTACGCTTCGAGGAACGTCTCCGACTTGTCATTGCGCAGCCCGAGATAGGTATCGACGATCGTTTCGATCGCGTCGGTCACCTTTTCCGGTTCGAAACCGCGACCGATGATCTCGCCGATCGACGTGTTCTCGTCGCCGGAGCCGCCGAGCGTGATCTGATAGAGTTCCGCCCCCTTCTTCTCTACGCCGAGCAGGCCGATATGGCCAACGTGGTGATGGCCGCAGGCATTGATGCAGCCGGAGATCTTGATCTTCAGTTCGCCGATCTCAGCCTGACGTTCAGGCGCGCCGAAGCGCGTCGAGATCTCCTGCGCCACCGGGATGGAGCGCGCATTTGCAAGCGCGCAGTAGTCGAGCCCGGGACAGGCAATGATATCGGTGATCAGTCCGGCATTGGCTGTCGCCAGGCCGGCAACGACGAGCGCCCGGTAGATCGGCTCCAGATCAGCCAGAGCCACATGCGGCAGGATCAGGTTCTGCTCGTGGCTGACACGGATCTCGTCGAAGGCATACTCCTCGGCGATGTCTGCAACAGCCTCCATCTGCGCGTCGGTCGCGTCCCCCGGAATGCCGCCGATCGGCTTCAGCGAGATCGTCACCATGCCGTAGTCCGGATGCTTGTGCGGCTGCACGTTCTGGTGAACCCAGCGTGAGAATTCCGGATCGGTCTTCTTCCAGCGCGCCAGACTTTCCCAGCCCTCGGCACGCGGCTCCAGCGCTGGCGGCGCGAAATAGGTGGAGATGGCCTGAATATCAGCTTCTGGAAGCTTCAGCTCCGTATCCTTCAGCGCCGCGAACTCGACCTCGACCTGACGGGAAAGCTCTTCGGCACCGGTTTCGTGGACGAGGATCTTGATGCGCGCCTTGTACTTGTTGTCGCGACGGCCATGCAGGTTGTACACGCGCATGATCGCCGTCGTGTAGGACAGCAGGTCCTCTTCCGGCAGGAAGTCCCGGATCTTCTTGGCAATCATCGGCGTGCGGCCCTGTCCGCCACCGACATAAACGGCAAAGCCGATGCGGCCGTCCTCATCCTTTTTCAGGTGCAGGCCGATGTCGTGCACCTGGATCGCGGCGCGGTCGCGCTCAGCACCTGTGACAGCAATCTTGAACTTGCGCGGCAGGAACGAGAATTCCGGGTGAACGCTCGACCATTGTCTGAGGATTTCGGCATAAGGCCTTGGATCAGCGACTTCATCGGCAGCAGCGCCGGCGAAATGATCGGCCGTCACATTGCGAATGCAATTGCCCGACGTCTGCAACGCGTGCATCTCGACGCTTGCCAGCTCATCCAGGATATCCGGCGTGTCGGAAAGGCGCGGCCAGTTGTACTGGATGTTCTGACGGGTGGTGAAGTGGCCATAGCCGCGGTCATACTTGCGGGCGATGTGGGCGAGCATACGCATCTGGCGGCTGGACAGAGTGCCATAGGGGATCGCAACGCGCAGCATGTAGGCGTGCAACTGCAGGTATACGCCATTCATCAGGCGCAGCGGCTTGAATGCGTCTTCGGCCAACTCGCCACTCAGGCGGCGCTCGACCTGATCGCGGAACTGGTCGACGCGCGAGGAGACGAAGGCATGATCGAATTCATCGTAACGGTACATGTTGTATCGGTTCCTCAGGCAGCAAAGTTCGGGCCGGCAAGGCCATTGTATCCGGCGGCATAGGGGATCGAAGGGCCTTCGGCCCGGATACGCTCGCGCATGCGCAAGGGCCGCAGGGTGCCGTTGACTTCCTCGACGTCGACGACATTGGCATCGACCACCTTGTTGTCGTCGAAGGCAACCTTGCCTGTCGCTTCCAGTGCGGTGACCGCCTCGGCATGGCGGGCGATGAAGGCCTGCTGGAGCGATTCGACCCAGTTGCCCGAGGCATCCAGCCAGACGGATATGCCATCCGAAAGCCGATTTGCCGTCAAAACCTTGTTCACCATGACGTTTCCCTTAGTTCAGAATCTGTTCGCTGCGCTCCGCAGCTTCGATCTTCGTTTGCTTGTTGGTGCGTTTGCCCGCCACCAGAGGCTCGGAACGCTCGAAATTCGCGCCGGCGACAGCGTCACCGATAATGACCATCACCGGGCCGGAAAGTTCCGTGCGGCCCTCTAGGTCCGGCAAGTCCTTCAGCGTGCCATGCATCAGCCGGCGATCGGCACGGCTGGCGTTCTCGATCACAGCCACGGTGGTTTCTGCGGGCAAGCCCGCCTGCATCAAGCGACCGGCAACCGACGCAGCGACAGTGCGGCCCATATAGACGGCGATCGTGGCGCCGGAGACGGCAAGCCGCGCCCAGTCGGGCAGCACTTCACCGGTCAGATCATGGCCGGTTGTAAAGACCAGTGACGACGCGACGCCGCGCAGGGTCAGCGGCAGTTCGAAATCGGCAGCAGCGGCAAAGGCGGAAGTGATGCCCGGCACGATCTCATAGGTAATGCCCGCATCGCGCAATGCTGCCATCTCTTCGCCAGCACGGCCGTAGACAAGCGGATCGCCGGATTTCAGGCGAACGACGCGCTTGCCCTCACCCGCGAGCTCCACCAGCAGCTGGTTGATCTCGTCCTGCGACTTCGTGTGGCAACCCTTGCGCTTGCCGACGGAGAGCCTTTCCGCATCGCGGCGACCCATATCGACGATCGCCTGCGGCACCAGCGCATCATAGACGATCGCATCGGCTTCCATCATCACGCGCTGCGCCCTGAGCGTCAGCAGGTCTTCGGCGCCCGGACCGGCGCCGACGAGCCAGACGTGGCCCGCGGTGGCATGCGCGGCATCAAGCAGGCGAGAAGCCTCGCGGCGCGCGGCGGCGACATCACCCAGCGCAACCTTGTCCGCAACCGGCCCCTGGAAGAAACGGCGCCAGTACAGGCGGCGCGCAACGCCGCGCGGCACCAGTCGATCGACGGCATCACGATAGCTGGCTGCGAGCGACGCAACGAGCCCCAGCGACGGCGACAGCAGCTGGTCGATCTGTGCCCGGATCATCTGGGCAAGCACCGGGCCGGCGCCTTCGGTGCCGATCGCAACGGCAACTGGTGCGCGATTGACGAGCGCCGGCGTGAAGAAATCGCAGTAGTCGGGCTGGTCGACGGCATTTGCCGGGATTTTCTGTTCGCGTGCAGCAATGACGATCTGGCGATCCTTGGCCGCATTGCCAGTCGCGGCAAACACAAGGATGACGCCTTCAAGCTGGTGCGGAGCGAAGGTATCGCGCACGGTTTCAATCACGCGCTCGCCGAGGTATGCCGCGAAGTCTGCCTCGGGCGCGTCCGCGTAGACGACGATCGAAGCTTCGGTGTTGAGCAGCAACCGCACCTTTGCAAAGGCCTCGTCGCCATTGCCGAACACCGCCACGCGCTTTTGCGCGACGCGAAAGAATGCGGGAAAGACGGAGAGCTGCTGCACCATGTTCTTGCAATCGGTTCCTACTACAGGCTCCGCTGAATATCCCGCATAGCCCACGGCAATTGAAGAAACAGAAATTTCAATGGCTTTCGGGTCACGTATTGTTTTGCTCGGCCATGCAGCATTTTGAGCAAATATCTCCGGAAGGGCCGGCCGGTGGCGCTGTCGGTGGCCATTGCGCCAAAGGGGCAACCTCCGTTAAATGCCGCAACACATCTGCCGGAGACTGAAGACATGACACAATCCGAACTGGCCGAACGGCTGCTCAACGTGATCGAGCAGGACATCCTGCCCCTGACGGAAAAGGGTGTCGCCGCAGGCAACAAGGTGTTCGGCGCCGCGATCCTGCGCAAAACAGACCTTTCTCTCGTTCTCGCCGAGACCAACAACGAGACCGAAAACCCGCTCTGGCACGGTGAAGTGCACACGCTCAAGCGCTTCTACGAGATGGCAGAAAAGCCTGACACGCGCGATCTGATCTTCCTTTCCACGCACGAGCCTTGCTCGATGTGCCTGTCGGCGATCACCTGGGCGGGCTTTGACAATTTCTACTATTTCTTCAGCCACGAAGATTCGCGCGACAGCTTCTCCATTCCGCACGACCTGAAGATCCTGAAGGAAGTGTTCCTGCTTGAACCCGGCGGCTACGCGCAGAACAACGCCTTCTGGACGTCGTCGTCGATCGCAGCGGTCGCAAAGGACGCCGACCAGTCAACGCGAGAGAAGCTTGCGGCCCAGGACGCGCGCATCCGCGAGCGCTATCAGCACCTGTCCGACAGCTACCAGTCGGGCAAAAACGACAACGCCATTCCGTTGAACTGATCCCATGGAACCATCACGCGACATCAAGGGCCTTCTCGACATCATGCAGGCGCTCAGGCAGCCGGAGACCGGCTGCCCCTGGGACGTCGTCCAGACGTTCGAAACGATCAAGCCCTATACGATCGAGGAAGCCTACGAAGTTGCCGACGCAATCGAGCGCGGCGACATGCATGACCTTTGCGACGAGCTGGGCGACCTGCTGCTGCAGGTGGTTTTTCACGCCCGCATGGCCGAAGAGGCCGGCGAATTCGCCTTCGGCGATGTCGTCGAGGCCGTTACGCGCAAGATGATCCGCCGCCACCCGCATGTTTTCGCCCGTTCGGACGCCGACACGCCGGAAACGGTCAAGACCCAGTGGGACAAGATCAAGCAGGCTGAAAAGGCCGAGCGCCAGGCGCGGCGCGCCACACGCGGCCTGCCATCCGACGGCGCTGCCAGTCATCTGGGCTCGATCCAGCGCAGCTTCCCGGCCCTTATCGAGGCGCTGAAGCTTCAGGAGCGCGCCGCCAAAGTCGGTTTCGACTGGTCGGAGCCGGAACCGATCCTCGACAAGATCGAGGAAGAGATCGGCGAGCTGCGCCAAGCGCTGCGGGAAAAGGACCGTGCGAAGGTAGCCGATGAACTCGGCGACCTGATCTTTGCGGTGGTGAATATCGGCCGGCATGTCGGCGCCGACCCTGAAATGGCGCTGCGCGGCACCAACACCAAGTTCCGCCGCCGTTTTGCCCATATCGAGCATGAGCTTGAAGCTCACGGAGAAACGCTCGAGGCGGCAACGCTGGAACGGATGGAAGAACTCTGGCAAGCGGCCAAGGCGATCGAACGGCAATTGGCCTGAGGCGATAGCGCCTCAGGCAGAAGATCTTACCAGTCTTCGGCGACCGGCTTCGGCCCGTTGCCGAGACGCCGCTCCAGGTCCACAGCCTCGTTTTCGGTCAGGCGCAGATCGAGGCTGACCGTGCCGTCCTCGAGATCTTCGCGACCATCGACGATCGCGTGTTCGTAGACCCAGGGCAGAAGCTGCAACTGATCGACGCCGAGAACGACGGTGCACTCTGTCAAGACGCCGGACAGACGACGACCGATCTCGGCAAGCAGCACGTCGACGCCCTCGCCTGTAATCGCCGAGACCGCCACGGTGTTATCAGTGCTTGCAGCCTTGTTCGTCAGGGCTTCGCGCGCTTCCGGCTCAAGCCGGTCGATCTTGTTCCAGACTTCGACAAGCCTCGCTGCCGCTTCCTTCTCGTCGATACCGAGATCAGCAAGGATGCGCAGAACGTCACTTGCCTGCGCCTGATTGTCCGGATCGGAAAGATCGCGCACATGCAGGATCAGGTCGGCTTCGAGCACCTCTTCGAGCGTCGCACGGAAGGCGGCGACAAGATGCGTCGGCAGGTCGGAGATGAAGCCGACTGTGTCGGACAGGATCACCATGCGGCCATGCGGCAGTTTCAACCGCCGCAGCGTCGGGTCGAGCGTTGCAAACAGCATGTCCTCGGCCAGCACGCCGGCTCCGGTCATTCTGTTGAACAGCGTCGATTTGCCGGCGTTGGTGTAGCCGACAAGCGCCACGATCGGGTGCGGAACCTTCCTGCGCTTGGAGCGATGCAATTGCCGGGTGCGGCGAACCTGCTCCAGCTCGCGCTCGAGCTTGACGATGCGGTCCTGCAGCAGGCGCCGGTCGGCCTCGATCTGAGTTTCGCCGGGGCCGCCCATGAAGCCGCCACCACCGCGCTGACGCTCAAGGTGGGTCCAGCTGCGCACGAGCCGGCCCTTCTGATAATTGAGATGCGCCAGATCGACCTGCAGCGTGCCTTCCTTGGTGGAAGCGCGTCGCCCGAAGATTTCAAGGATCAGGCCCGTCCGGTCGATGACCTTGGCGTTCCATTCCTTTTCCAGGTTGCGCTGCTGCACGGGCGTCAGCGGATGGTCAACGATGACGAGGCCGGCATCCTGTTCGACGAGGATGTGGCCAATCTCTTCGATCTTGCCGGTGCCCAACAGCGTCCCCGGCTTTGGCTGAGCCACTGAAACGATGGCGCCATGAACGACGTTCAGGTCGATCGCCCGAGCCAGGCCAGTCGCCTCCTCCAGCCGACTTTCGTCGGTGCGGGTGCTGGTTGCAGAGAGAGTTTCAGCCGCCTGCCTGCCGGTCTTTTTCAGAACCGGCACGATCACGACCGCGCGCATGTCGTCGCGGAGCGTTTCAAGCTCCGGAATGATCGACGACGACTTTGAATCCCGTTTGGTAATGTGCCTAACGTCCCGTCAGGATGCGGCTTCTTCGTTCTCGAACATCTGCAGCGGCTGGCCCGGCATGATGGTCGAGATCGCGTGCTTGTAGACGAGCTGCGAATGACCATCGCGGCGCAACAACACACAGAAATTGTCAAAAGACGTGACGACGCCCGTCAATTTGACGCCATTGATAAGAAAAATTGTCAGAGAAATCTTCTGTTTGCGGACCGTATTGAGAAAAAGATCCTGCAAGTTCTGAGAACGTTCCGCCATCGCGCCGATTCTTTCTTATTTGCCGACGTCTCGCGCCGGTGCATTTTGTCTATTTTTTCAATCAGAGGCGTCACAAGTACGCTTCCCCCGACACCTCTGTCAGTTTGGTATCAAATCAATGTCTTTTCCGCAACGCCGAAAAAGGCTTCACGAATATTCTGTGCTATGCTTCCCGGATGACCGTTGCCGATCGGTTTGCCGTCGATGGAAACGACCGGAAAACAGATGCTCGTGGCGGCAGTGATGAAGACTTCGCGGGCTGCGAGCATGTCGTCGACGGTGAATGCTCTTTCCTCGATCCTGATGCCAAGAGGTGCTGCGACGTCCATCAGGGTCGTGCGGGTGATGCCTCTCAGGATACCGTGATCGGCCGGGCGCGTGCGCAGCACGCCGTCGCGATCGACGATCCAGACGTTGGTGGCGGCGCCCTCTTTCACCGTACCATCGGGGTCGACGAAGATCGCCTCGTGGGCGCCCTCCTCCTTGGCCCTCTGGCGGGCAAGCACGTTCGGCAACAAGCCGACCGACTTGATGTCGACGCGATCCCAGCGGTTCTCCGGAACCGTGATCGCGGAGATGCCTTCGGCATTTTTCCTGGCGATCACTGCGGCATCGGTGCGTTTCGCCGTCACCACGATGGTCGGCACAGTACCCTTTGCCGGAAACACGTGATCGCGGCGCGCGGTACCACGCGTCACCTGCATGTAGAACAGGCCGTTTCGCACCCGGTTGCGGCGCAGCACCTCGCGGATAACGTGGATCAGCGCGGCTCGGCTCATCGGCCAATCGATGCGAAGTTCGCTTAAGGATCTGCTGAGGCGGTCGAGATGCCGGGTCAGATCGACGATGAAGCCATGACGGATCTCGCAGACTTCGTAGACCCCGTCGGCGAACTGGTAGCCGCGGTCTTCGATGTGGATGGCAGCATCGGCGTGCGGCACGTAGGCGCCGTTGACATAGGCAATTCTCGGCATGGCTTTTGTTTGACCTCAGAAGAACTGGATGCTGACGCGGAAAAGCTGCTCGACATGGCGCACCGAATCGGCAGACGCAAAGAGCACCACGCGGTCCTTGGCCTTGATCTTGGTGTCACCGTGCGGGCGAATGAATGTCTGGTCCCGGTAGAGGGCGCCGATGCGGATGCCGTCGGGCAGATCCAGCTCGCGTAGCGCCTTGCCGACCAGCGGCGACGTCTCCAGCGCTTCTGCTTCGATCACTTCCGCCATCCCCTTCTGGACGGCATAGACCGAGCGGATGCGCCCCTTGCGCACATGCTGGAGAACGCGCGAGATCGTGACCGCACGCGGGTTGATATAGGCATCAACGCCGGCGGTTCCCGCGAAGTCCTGGTAGGACGGCTCGTTGATCAGGACGAGTGTCGATTTGGCACCGAGGCGTTTTGCCATCATGCTGCCGAGGATATTGATCTGGTCGTTGTTGGTCAGCGCCACGACCAGGTCTGCGTCCTGCACGTCGGCCTGCATCAGGATGCGCTGATCCATCGCCGAACCGTTGAGGACGACCGTGTTGCTGAGCTTGTCAGCCATCATCACGGCTCGGTCGCGGTCGCTTTCGATCAGCTTGACGCGGGTTCTCGGCTGGTTTTCCTCGATCGCCTTGGCGACGAAATAGCCGATATTGCCGCCGCCGAGGATGACGATACGACGCGCTTCCTGTTCTTCGTGGCCGAACAGAGACAGTGTCCGGCGCGCATGATCCCGGTCGCAGACAACATAGGCAAGGTCGCCGGTCTGCAATTGATCCGTCGAATGCGGCACGATCAGCTTGCCGTTGCGGAAGATGCCGGTCACGGTTGCCTGCAGATCGGGAAACAGCTCGCTCAGCTGCTGCAGCGGCGTGTCGACGACCGGGCAGTCTTCCATGCACTCGATCGCCACCATGGCAATACGGTCGTCGGCAAAGCGCACAACATCCGTAGCGCCGGGGAACGAAATGCGCCGAAGCACCAATCGCCCGACTTCGACCTCGGGCGAAATGGTCACATCGATCGGGACGTTCTCGCGGGAGAACAGGTTGGCGTATTCCGGCGCCAGATAATTCTGCGCTCTGATACGGGCGACCTTGGTCGGCACGCTGAAGATCGCATGCGCCACTTCGCAGGCGACGATGTTGACTTCGTCGAACAGCGTGACCGCAATCAGCATGTCGGCCTGGTCGGCACCGGCTTTTGCCAGCACATCCGGATGGGCGCCGTGTCCAACATAGCCGCGCACATCGAGGCTTTCGGTAATGTTGGCAATCAACGCCGCCGAGGTGTCGATCACCGAGACGTCATTGTCTTCCTGAGCAAGCCGTTCGGCGATGCCGTAGCCGACCTGCCCCGCACCACAAATGATCACCTTCATGTCGTTCTTTCACCCAGGAACAGGCGGCCACCAGCCGGAAGAAGTTTACCGCTCAAACGCCCAGCGACTTTAGCTTGCGATGAAGCGCCGACCGCTCCATTCCAACGAATTCGGCGGTGCGGGAAATATTGCCGCCGAATCGGTTGATCTGAGCGATCAGATAATCGCGCTCGAACATTTCGCGAGCCTCGCGCAGCGGCAGCGTCATGATGTGCTGGTCGCCCTGCGCGGAGATCTTCGGCAAGGTATCGCCAACCTCGGTCGGCAGCATGTCGGCCGAGATCGGCGTGTCAGGACCGTCGCTGCGGGCAAGGATCATCAGGCGCTCGATATTGTTGCGCAGCTGGCGAATGTTGCCCGGCCAGTCGTGGGCCTGCAGCACGGCAAGCGCATCGTCGCCGATCTTGCGCGGGCGAATGCCCGCCTGCTCGCTGACCTGGCGCATGAACATATCGACGAGAAACGGAATGTCCTCACGGCGCTCGGCCAGCGCCGGCACCCGCACGGGGATGACCGCGAGCCGGTGGAAGAGATCTTCGCGGAAAAGACCTTCGGAGATCATATTTTCGAGGTTGTAGGCTGTCGAGGAGATGATGCGGACATCGACCTTGACGCGCTTGGTGCCGCCGACCCGTTCGAACTGCTGATCGACGAGAACACGCAGGATCTTGTTTTGCGTTTCACGCGGCATTTCGCCGACCTCGTCGAGATAGAGGATGCCGCCATGTGCCTCTTCGAGCGCACCCGTTCTGCGCGGCTGCCCCGGCGTTCCCTCGGTTCCGAAAAGCGCGATCTCCATCCTGTCGGGTGTGATCGCCGCAGCGTTCAACGCCACGAACGGCCCGGTCGAGCGTGTCGACTTGCGGTGGATCATGCGCGCCACCAGCTCCTTGCCGGAGCCGGACGGTCCCTGGATCATGATGCGGCTGTTGGTCGGCGCGACCTTTTCGACGGTCTGCCGGAGTTGCGAAACGGCAACGGAGGTACCGATCAGCTCGACCGGGTCGCCCGACTTCTTCTTCAGCTCCGAGACTTCGCGCTTCAGCTTGGAGTTCTCGAGCGCGCGCTCGGCGATCAGGATCAGACGGTCGGCCTTGAACGGCTTCTCGATGAAATCATAGGCGCCGCGCTTGATGGCGTTGACGGCCGTCTCGATGTTGCCGTGACCCGAGATCATGACAACAGGCAAATCGGGATGGCGTCCCTTGATCTCGTCGAGCAAAGCGAGGCCGTCGAGGCGGCTGCCCTGCATCCAGATATCGAGAAAGACGAGCCGCGGCACGCGGTCGCTGATCGCTGCGAGCGCACTGTCGCTGTCGAAAGCCGTTCGGGTCTCGTGCCCCTCGTCGGACAAGATGCCGGATACGATCTCGCGAATGTCTTCCTCATCGTCCACAACCAGAATGTCAGCGGCCATCGCTCGTACCCTTACCCTTCAAAGTGTCTTCGCCCCCGGCTTCTCCGGCGGGCGGCAGGATCACGCGGATCATTGCTCCGACGCCGCCATCGAAATCGGCCGGTGCGTCGTGCAATTCCAGTTGTCCGCCATGGTCCTCAATGATCTTCTTGACGATGGCGAGGCCAAGGCCCGTGCCCTTCTCGCGCATCGTCATATACGGTTCTAAAATTCTATGCCGGTTCTCGGTCGGCAGGCCTTTGCCATTGTCGATGACATCGACGACAAACCGGCCGCTGGTTCCGTCCCGTTGGCTCCGTACGTGCACTTTCGGCTCGCCACGGACAGCGTCCGTCGGCACCGCTTCGATCGACTCCACGGCATTCTTGACGATATTGCCGAAAGCCTGGCCGAGCATGCGGCCATCGAACATGCCCTCAAGCGGCTCGTTGCCAAAATCGCGAATGAAGCTGATGTGGTTGTTGCCCATTTCGCGCAGGAAGACCGCGTCCTTCAGGATGGCGCGCAGATCCACCTTCTCCTTCGTCGGCTTCGGCATGCGGGCAAAGGCAGAAAACTCGTCGACCATTCGGCCGATATCCTCGACCTGCCTGACAATCGTGTCGGTGCATTGATCGAAGACGACCCTGTCTTCCTGGTCGATCTGCTTGCCGTAGCGACGCTTCAGACGTTCGGCAGAAAGCTGGATCGGCGTCAGCGGGTTCTTGATTTCATGTGCGATGCGGCGCGCGACATCGGCCCAGGCGGTCGAGCGCTGTGCGATTACGAGATCTGTGATGTCGTCGATGGTGATGACGTAGGATTCGTTTGCCTCGCCGCCCTCTTCACGCGTCACCTGGACGTTCAGCGTGCGCTCGGTTCCGCCGCGCATGATGTTGATCTGCTTGCGGAAGTTGTTGCGGTACCGGCTTTCAGCTTCGACCAGCACTTCCTCGATCTCAGGCGCAACCGCGCGCAGATCGGCACCGAGCAGATCCGGCGCTGTCTTTTTCAGAAACTCTTCTGAAGAAGAGTTGGCAATGGTGATCTGCCGATCGCGGCCGACGCCGATGACAGCTGCCGTCACGCCTGAAAGCACGGCCTCGATGAACCGCCGCCGATGATCGACCTCATCCTTGGCCTCCAGAATCTGCTCCTGCTGGGTGCGGATTTCGGAGACCATCTTGTTGAACGTGCGCGAAAGATTGCCGACGTCGCCGTCGACGGCACGCACCGGCACCACGACGTCGAGATTGCCCGAGGCAACGCTGTCGGCGGCGCCGATCAGTTGCCGGATCGGCCGAACGATACGGTCGGCAACCGCGATTGCCGTCCAGATCGCCGCCAGCAGCACGATCAGCGCAAAGCCGATGTAGAGAACGCCGAAGGCGATCTGCGTGAAGGCGCGGCCCGCCTCTAGGGTCTTATATTCGGCGGTGTTTTCTTCCATCAGCCGCAGCGAACGCATCACTTCCGGATCGACGTTACGAACGGTGTAGAGATAGGTGCCGGGAATGTCGTCAAGCGGGATCACCGCCCCCACCAGGTTGGTAATCCCTGGTGGTATCAATGTCGGCTGGCCGGAAACCGAGCTTTTCAGCGCGTCCGGCGGGATGGCCGGCAAGGGCTTCTCCGTCGAGATATTGGCCTGGAGAATGGCGCTACCATCGGCACGGACGAGGAAGGCGCCAAGCATGCCGCGGCCCCTCGCCTGGCGCGTCACCAGCTCGGTAAAGCCGGTTCGGTCGAGGCTGTAGAGTTGCCGATTGCGCTCCAGATCGTTCGCCATCGACACGGTCTGGCCCTGCAGATAGCTGGCATTTTCCAGCACATAGGCTTGGGCGACGCTGATCGACGAGCGAACGATCGCTTGCGTCCGCAGCGAGAACCAGCGGTCAAGGCCGACATCCAGCGTTATGCTGGCGAAGATCGCGACCAGAATGGCAGGCGTGATGGCGACGATCGAAAACAGCGCGACGATGCGCACGTGAAGCCGTGCGGCAGCGCGGCCCTTGCGACGCGCGCGAAGCAATCTGAGGATCTCGCGAACGATGAGGTAGATCAGGCCGATCACGAACAGGCCGTTGATCGCCGCGCAGGCGATGAAGACGTTGCGCTCCAGTCTGATCGGCGTCAGCCCAAGCAAAACGAGCAGCGACAGGGTTGCGCAGACCAGGGCACCGATCGCCAGCATGAGGCCCGGCAGGGCAAAGGACGCGCGGCGGTCCTGCGCCGCGACTCCGTCATCTGTCCCCAGCGGCAAGGCCATTGCGTCCACCATATAAAGACATTCCCCCAACCGACGCCCGTGGGCACCGGCAATTCTCACTCACATTCCGGGTCAAGGTATTGACCGGACCGTCAATCGGGGCTGTTGCGCATGAGCCACAGCTCCAACGGCCAGGCAAAGCAGCGCAACACCGCTCGACTCGGCGGTCATAACACGTTCAAGCAACGTATTGTGGCGAAAATGCAACGGTGGCTGTGACCAAGTCAAGCCGTGCGTGAACTGCGATAGACTGACACGCCGAGTTCGCGGATCTTCTTGCGCAGCGTGTTGCGGTTGAGCCCGAGCAGATCGGCCGCCTTGATCTGGTTTCCGCGCGTCGCCGTCAAAGCCGCAAGAATCAGCGGATACTCCATCTCGGCAAGCACACGCTCGTAAAGACCGCTCGGTGGAAGCGCGTCACCGAAGCCGGCGAAATATTGCCGCATGTTCTCCTCGACCGCCTGCGAGATCGAAAGGGAACCGCTGCGCGCCTGTGTTTTTCCAATCGGACTGTCGGGGATCTCCGAGCGCAACTCGTTTTCGATGATTTCCCGCGTGATGACGTCCTGCGGGTAAAGCGCAGTCAGTCGGCGCACGAGGTTTTCGAGCTCGCGCACGTTGCCCGGCCACGGATGCGCCTTCATCAGTTCGAGCGCTTCCTGATCGAAACGCTTGACGTCCAGACCTTCCTTCTCGGCCTGCTGCACGAAGTGGCGCACAAGATCGGGAATGTCTTCCGCGCGGTCGCGCAGCGGCGGCAGGCGCAGCGGCACCACATTCAACCGATAGTACAGGTCCTCGCGGAAGAGACCTTGGTTGATCGACTGCTTCAGGTCCTTGTTGGTTGCCGCGACGATGCGCACATCGGAGCGGATCGGCGTGCGACCGCCAACCGTCGTGTACTCGCCCTGTTGCAGCACACGCAGCAACCGCGTCTGTGCGTCCATCGGCATGTCACCGATTTCGTCGAGGAACAGCGTGCCGCCTTCGGCCTGCTCGAAACGACCGGTCGAACGCGTCTGGGCGCCGGTGAAGGCGCCCTTTTCGTGACCGAACAATTCCGATTCGATCAGATCGCGCGGGATTGCCGCCATATTGATCGCAACGAAGGGGCCGTTGCGGCGCTTGCCGTAGTCATGCAGTGCGCGTGCCACCAGTTCCTTGCCCGTGCCGGATTCGCCGGTGATCATCAGCGTCAGATCGGTCTGCATCAGGCGGGCGAGAACCCGGTAGATTTCCTGCATCGCTGCCGAGCGACCGACGAGCGGCATGCCATCCTGCGAATCGTCGTCGACCTTGGACGGGCGGCGCTTCGGTTCGGCCAGCGCCCGACCGATGATGCCGATCAGCTCGGTCAGGTCAAAGGGCTTCGGCAGATAATCATAGGCGCCTTTTTCGGAGGCCTTGATCGCCGTCATGAACGTGTTCTGCGCGCTCATGACAAGAACCGGCAGATCGGGACGCGCCTTCTTGATGCGCGGCAGCAGATCGAATGCATTCTCGTCGGGCATGACAACGTCGGTGACGACAAGATCACCATCGCCGGCGGAAATCCAGCGCCAGAGCGTGGCCGCATTCGACGTGATCCGGACATCGTAGCCGGCGCGGCTCAGCGCCTGATTGAGCACGGTGCGAATGGCTGCGTCGTCATCCGCGACGAGGATGGTGGCACCCGTCATGCAATGTTTCCTTTTGTCATAGGCAGTTCGTCTTCGTCCGCCGCCTGCCCCTTGGAGGCCGGCATCAGGACGCGGAAAGTCGTGCGGTTCTGCTGGCTGTCGCATTCGACGATGCCGCCATGGCCGCCGATGATTTTGGCGACGAGCGCCAGTCCGAGGCCCGAACCATTGGTCTTGGTCGTAATGAACGGATCGAACAGATGCGGCAGCAAGTCAGAAGGAACGCCGGGACCATTGTCATGCACGCAGAATTCGAGCGGCAGCGAGATTTTTTCTCGGGTGCCCGCGACCGAAAGCCGGATACCGGGCCTGTAGGCGGTCGTCAGCATGATCTCGCCTTCGTGGCGATCACCGATCGCTTCCGCTGCGTTCTTGACGAGATTGAGAAACACCTGCACGAGCTGGTCGCGGTTGGCAAAGACCGACGGAAGCGATGGATCGTAATTCTCCGTCACCTTGATCCGGCGCGCAAAGCCCGCCTTGGCGATCGCCTTCACATGATCGAGCACCGAGTGAATGTTGAGCGGCACGCGATCGACGGGTCTCTCGTCGGAAAACACTTCCATCCGATCGACCAGCGAGACGATCCGGTCGGTCTCGTCGCAGATCAACCGCGTCAGCGCCCGATCCTCGTCGTTGACGGAAGTCTCAAGCAATTGCGCGGCCCCTCGAATGCCGGAAAGCGGGTTCTTGATCTCGTGCGCCAACATCGAGGCAAGGCCGGTGACCGACCGCGCCGCCGTCCGATGTGTCAGCTGGCGATCGATCTTGTCGGCCATCGACCGCTCCTGGAAGACGACCACGACGGAGCCGGGCTCCGAAATGACTGGCGCCACATAGAGATCAACCAGCTTGTCGGCGCCCAGCCGCGGCGAACTGAGATCGACGCGATACTCGTTGACCGGGGCCCTGCGCTCGCGCACCTGCTCGATCAACGTCAGAAGTGGGCTGCCAAACGGAATGAAGGCGCTGATATCGTGCCGGGCCAGATGATTGGCGCTGGCACCGAAAAAGGACTCCGCTTCCCAGTTGGCGAAGGCGACGAGACCGTTCTCATCGACAAGGATCACCGGATTTTGAATGGCATTCAGCACCGCCATCGACAGCCCGTTGGCAGCAGCCAAGGCTTCCGGATTGGGTTTTTCGGTCATGCGGCGATCCCTTCGCCAGAGAAGGTCGCAAGCGAACTTTGAATTGCATCGGATGCGCGCGCGGCGACTGATCTGGCATCGGTCGATGTCAGGATCGCCCCCTTCTCTGCCCCGGCAAGATCAGGTGCGAAACGGTCGAGATACCAGCCGACATGCTTGCGTGCATGCCTCAGGCCCGTGTCGGCACCGTAAAATTCGAGCATCATCTCATAGTGCTCCACGAAAATGTCGGCGATCTCAGCCTGGTCGGGATGGCTTGACGCGCCAGCGAGAACGCCGACATGCCAAGGACGGCCCTGCGAAGACCGCCCGGCCATGACGGCGTCGGCGCCGGAGCGCCTGAGGATCTCTTCGGCATCCGCCACCGTATCGACGTCGCCATTGGCAACCAGCGGCACGGAAATGACCTCGCGCACGGCGCGGATCGCATCCCAATCGGCCCTGCCGGTGTAGAACTGCATCCGGGTGCGGCCGTGCACGGTAATCGCCTGGACACCGGCCTCCTGCGCCCTTCTTGCAATCAGCGGCGCATTGATCGAGTTTTCGTCCCAGCCAAGCCGCATCTTCAGCGTGACCGGTACATCCACGGCGTTGACCGTTGCCTCGACCAGGGACAGAGCATGGTCAGGATCGCGCATCAGCGCCGAGCCGGAATAGCCACCCGTCACCTTCTTTGCCGGGCAGCCCATGTTGATATCGATGACGTCGGCGCCATTAGCGGCAGCGATTTTTGCCGCCTCGGCCATCCAATGGGCCTCACGTCCGGCAAGCTGAACAATATGCGGCTTGATGCCGGAGTTCTTCAGCCTGGCCCAGGATTCCGACGCGTTGCCGACCAGTTCGCGGCTCGCCACCATTTCCGTCACGACGAACCCTGCGCCGAAGCGCCAGGCAAAGGTGCGGAATGGCAGGTCCGTGACGCCAGACATCGGGGCGAGCGCCACCCGGTTGCGGATTTCGATATTCCCGATCCGAAGCGGTGTTGACAGAGCCGGAGCTGGCAAATGCATATCTTTCAGGCACATGTTGTTCTTGCACTATTTTTAGACATTGTTCTTTGGCTTGCCAAGCGATTTCGATGCGTCGGGCAAATTTCCCTGCTCGGCTGGCAAAGCACGGACCTTCGCGGTACATCACGGCGAAGATTGGCGAAATCCGGGACCACATACAGAAGATGCAGCCTGAAGAACAGCTTTCCTGCGGCGTCGTGATTGTTGCAGCAGGGCGCGGCGAGCGCGCGGGACAGTCGGCCGAAGGGCCGAAGCAGTACCGCACCATCGGCGACAAGCCCGTTATCGCCCATACGCTTGACACTTTCGCGACATGGCCGGGGACCGGCCCGATCGTGGTTGTCATCCACCCCGATGACGAGGATCTGCTGGCAGCGGCACGCAGGCGATCGCTGGCGCGCGAGTTGATCGTGGTCCACGGCGGCGCAACGCGACAGCAATCGGTTCTCGCAGGCCTTGAAGCCGTAGCGGCAACCGGCTCACGCAACGTGATGATTCACGACGCCGTGCGCCCCTTTGCCGACCACGCCCTGCTGTCGCGCTGTGCCGATGCGCTGACAAGGGGAGCGCGTGCCGTGCTGCCGGCGCTTGCCGTTTCCGATACGCTCAAGCGCGCCGATGCCGCCGGCATGGTGACCGAAACCGTTCCGCGCAATCACCTTCATGCGGCGCAGACACCGCAGACCTTCGACCTCAAGACCATCCTCGACGCCCACCGAGCCGCAGCGACAAGCGGCCGCACAGATTTCACCGACGACGCGTCAATCGCCGAATGGGCGGGGATCCCTGTTACCCTCGTCGAAGGCACGGTCGACAACGTCAAGCTCACACTGAAAAGGGACATCGCCATGGCCGACGAAAAACTCAAGCGACATCTGATTCCGGACGTTCGCACCGGCAATGGCTATGACGTACACCAGCTGGTCGAAGGTGATGGCGTTACGCTTTGTGGCGTCCTTATTCCGCACACCAAGAAGCTCTCCGGCCATTCCGATGCCGACGTTGCCTTGCACGCGCTCACAGATGCGCTGCTTGCTACCTGCGGTGCCGGTGATATCGGCGATCACTTCCCGCCGTCCGACCCGCAGTGGAAGGGTGCCGCATCGCGCATCTTCCTCGAACATGCGGCAAACATTGTGCGTCAGCGCGGCGGCACGATCACCAATGCCGATATTTCGCTGATTGCCGAGGCCCCGAAAGTCGGGCCGCATCGCCAGGCGATGCGGGAGAACCTTGCCGACATGCTCGGCATCGATCTTGACCGCTGCTCGGTCAAGGCGACGACGAACGAGCGGCTCGGTTTCATCGGCCGCGACGAGGGTATCGCCGCAATCGCGACCGCAACCGTTGTCTACACCGGAGGGGGAGCCCATGATGTGGCCGAATGACATTCAGGCGACGGCCGGCAAAATCATTGCCGATTTCACCGCGCGCGGTCTCAAGGTGGCAACCGCCGAATCCTGCACGGGAGGCCTGATTGCCGGGGCACTGACGGAAATTTCCGGATCATCCGCCGTCGTCGACCGCGGTTTCGTCACCTACTCCAACGACGCCAAGATCCAGATGCTCGGTGTCGATCCGGCAACGCTCGCAGCGCACGGCGCAGTTTCAAGGCAGACCGCCATCGAAATGGCGCGCGGCGCGGTTGCGCGCTCCGAGGCAGACTTTGCCGTTGCCGTGACCGGCATTGCCGGCCCGGGCGGCGGATCGATGGAAAAGCCTGTTGGCCTGGTCCATCTGTCAGCAACCGGCCGCAACGGCGCAGCCCTCCACCGCGAGATGCGCTACGGCGATATCGGCCGCGACGCCGTGCGGTTGGCAACCATCCGAACGGCGCTCGAGATGCTGACCGAGGTCGCTCAGACGGCGTAGATCTTGTCGGCGCGCTTCTCGAAGGCGTCGGAGAACATGCGGAAGGCACGGTCGAACATCGAGCCCATCAAGGCGCCGAGAATGCGGCTCTTGAACTCATAGTCGATGTAGAAATGCACGATCGACTGCCCCTCACCCGCTGGCTCGAAGCGCCAGCGATTGTCGAGATATTTGAACGGACCGTCGATATATTTGACCTCGATCTGGCGCTCGGCCTTGTTGAGCAGCACCTGCGTCGTAAAGGTCTCGCGGATCGCCTTGTAGCCGACGGTCATGTCAGCCAGCAGCAGGATTTTGCCATCCCTTTCCTTGCGTGAGCGCACGGTCAGCGCCTCACAGAGCGGCAGGAATTCCGGATAGTGTTCGACATCAGCGACGAGATCGAACATCTGGTCGGCCGTGTGCTTGACGACATGGTTTGTTTCAAAGTGCGGCATAGAAGGGAGTTAAGCGGGCACGCCGAGAAGATCAAGGAGCCTCTGCATCTGGCGCCGCGATTTCAACTGCAGAACCGGCACATGCGGGCCGTGCTGGGCAAGGCCTGCGACGATACGCGGCGAGAATTTGTCCTCGAAGGTCCAGATGAATTCGAGGAACTGCCAATCGACCTTCTCGATGCAGCCCGGCGCCATTTCCGGGCGGGCGCGGCCGAGATATTTCAGCCAGCGGGTGACGACGCCCCAGACACAGAGAAGCCGCGGCATCCGCACCCAGACCACGATATCGCTTCTCGGCACGCGGACATCGAAGGTCGAAGGATTGGTGCCATCCATGATCCAGCGATCGTCGGCGATCCTCTCGACGATGCGTCGGCGCTGTTCGGCCCGATCGCGTTGGACCCAGCCAGGCAACCACAGAATATCGCGATCAATGGAGATGTAGGTAAGGTCGAAATGCCGAGCCAGCTTCTGCGAAAGCGTCGACTTGCCACCACCGGAGCATCCGACCACGAGGATACGCCTGGCATTGCGGATATGACCGGCAGCAACGGCATCGTCGACGTCGTTCACGTTCCCAGGCGCTACTGGCTGATCCATCGACAAACTCCGCCAAACAATCCCGGTCTAGGGTCGGTTGGAAAATCATCGTTGTCACGATCGAAACCTGACGATCGATCAGATGATCGGCACCCGGCATAGGCTCTTCAAAAGAAAAGCGGCGTCTTGGTTCGACAAATATCGAACCATCAGCATTCCAATCAAGGAAGAGAGAACAGCCGATACGCGATCGGCCAAAAATTCGCAAGTTTCGCGCGCAATCGGGAAATTATGCACATCGCCCGAGATGAGTAACCGTCAAACGAAAACTCCGGCACTGGGGCCGGAGTTCCTGTTGTTTCGAAGTGCCTCGGTTCTACCCGGCAGCAGCCGCCAACTTCTTTTCGCGCGCTGCCCGCAGGCGGGCGAAGTCGTCGCCGGCATGGTGCGACGAGCGGGTCAGCGGGCTCGAGGCGACCATGAGGAAGCCCTTGGTATAGGCGACCGTCTCGTAGGACTTGAATTCCTCCGGGGTGACGAACTTCTCGACCTTGTGGTGCTTGCGGGTCGGCTGCAGGTATTGGCCGATGGTCATGAAATCGACGTCGGCGGTGCGCAGGTCGTCCATCAGCTGCAGCACTTCGTTGCGCTCTTCGCCGAGGCCGACCATGATGCCGGACTTGGTGAACATCGTTGGATCGAGCTCCTTGACGCGCTGAAGCAAGCGGATGGAGTGGAAGTATCGGGCGCCCGGACGGACGGTGAGATAGTTGCCCGGTACGGTTTCCATGTTGTGGTTGAACACATCAGGCTTGGCGGCGACGACGCGCTCCAGTGCGCCAGGCTTCTTCAGGAAGTCGGGCGTCAGGATTTCGATGGTGGTCTGCGGCGAAGCGGCGCGGATCGCCCAGATCACCTTCTCGAAATGTTCGGCGCCACCGTCGGCCAGGTCGTCGCGGTCGACGGAGGTAATGACGACGTGGGAGAGGCCCATCTGCTTGACGGCCTTGGCGACGTTCTCGGGTTCGGCCATGTCGAGCGCATTCGGCTTGCCGGTCGAGACATTGCAGAAAGCGCAGGCGCGGGTACAGATCTCGCCCATGATCATGAAGGTGGCGTGCTTCTTGTCCCAGCACTCGCCGATGTTGGGGCAGCCGGCTTCTTCACAGACCGTGACGAGATTGTGCGAACGCACCAGCTCGCGCGTCTCCTGATAGCCCTTGGAGGTCGGCGCCTTGACGCGGATCCATTCCGGCTTGCGCAGCATTTCGGTATCGGGCTTGTGGGCCTTTTCCGGATGGCGGACGCGTTGCGCCCCTTCAGAGACGGCATCGAATACCGTTACCATACTGTCTTCCTCGTCGCGGCGGCTGCGGCTTGGTGCCGGCAGACCCTTTTTCGATCTATATAGATGGCTCGACGAGAAATGTCAGGCCACCTTTTTCTGGATAGCCCGATCGCTGACGCAGGAAGCGTCGCAGGCTATCGTTTGACAGCGCGGCCGACGGCAATCAGCAGGCAGGCGCCGATAAAGCCGAAGACCAGATAGGCAAGCCAGCCGGAAAAAGCCATGCCGAAGGCTGCCAGAATGATATTCGACACCACCGCGCCGATGATGCCGAGCGCTATGTTCATGAACAGCCCGACATCGCTGTTCATGAACTTCTCCGCAAGCCATCCGGCAAAACCGCCGATGATGATCGCAGCCAGGATGCCGACGCCGTTTACAGCCATGGTGATCTCCGTGCATTGAGGACAAGGTCGCGTCATCAATGCGGGATCGCGCCAAAAGTTCCGGCGACGGCCGGTCCATCAGGCGTTCAGCGCACGCCCATAGGCATCGAGCACGCTTTCCTTCATCGTCTCCGAAATCGTCGGATGCGGGAAGATCGTGTGCATCAGGTCTTCTTCTGTCGTCTCCAGGTTCATCGCGACGACGAAACCCTGGATGAGTTCGGTCACCTCGGCGCCGACCATGTGCGCGCCCAGCAACTCGCCGGTCTTCTTGTCAAAGATGGTCTTGACCATGCCCTGATCTTCGCCAAGGGCAATCGCCTTGCCGTTGGCGACGAAGGGAAAGCGACCGACGCGGATATCGCGGCCCTCGGCCTTTGCCTTGGCTTCGGTGAGACCGACCGAGGCGACCTGCGGGTGGCAATAGGTGCAGCCCGGGATCTTCAGCTTGTCCATCGGGTGGACATTCGGCAAGCCTGCGATCTTCTCCACGCAGATGACGGCCTCGTGCTCGGCCTTGTGGGCGAGCATCGGCGGGCCGGCAACGTCGCCGATCGCGTAGACGCCGGGAACATTGGTCCTGCCGTAGCCATCGATGACGATGCAGCTGCGGTCGGTCTTGATACCAAGCGTTTCGAGACCAAGGTTCTCGATATTGCCCTGAACGCCGACGGCGGAGATCATCCGGTCGGCGGTGATCTTTTCGACCTTGCCGTCCTTCATCTCGACATGGGCGGTGACCGAGTTCGCGCCCTTATCGACCTTCGTCACCTTGGCCTCAAGGTGGATCTTCATGCCCTGCTTTTCGAACTGCTTCTTGGCGATGGCGGAGATCTCGGCGTCTTCGACCGGCATCACGGTCGGCATGACCTCGACCACGGTCACGTCGACACCCATGGTGCGGTAGAACGAAGCGAATTCGATGCCGATCGCGCCCGAGCCCATGACAAGCAGCGACTTCGGCATTTCCTCCGGCTTCATCGCCTCGAAATAGGTCCAGACCAGCTTACCATCGGGCTCGATGCCCGGCAGGGCCCGCGGGCGGGCGCCGGTGGCGATGATGATGTGCTTGGCAGTATAGGTGCCCTCGCCCTTGGTGTTCTTCGGCAGCGGCGCCTGCGGCTGAACGATCGCCTTCGTCGTCTTGCCGACGACGATCTCGCCGGGCTTGGTCAGCTTGGCCTCGCCCCAGATGACGTCAACCTTGTTCTTCTTCATGAGGAAGCCGACGCCGCCGTTCATGCGCTCGGCAATGCCGCGCGAGCGGGCAACGATCGCCTTCAGATCGGGCGTCACCGCACCTTCGATCTTGATGCCGTAGCTGCCCGGATGCTGGGCATAGTGCAGCACTTCGGCCGAGCGAAGCAGCGCCTTGGTCGGAATGCAGCCCCAGTTGGAGCAGATGCCAGCCAAATGCTCGCGCTCGACGACCGCAGTCTTGAGGCCCAACTGCGCCGCACGAATAGCGGCGATATAGCCTCCCGGACCCGAACCGATGACGATGACGTCGTAATTCTCAGCCATGTGTTTCCTGCCTTTGTCTCAAGCGACCTTGCGGGTGAAGAGCACCCAGTCGTGTTTTCTGCTACCTTCGAAGAGCGGCACGGCCTCGGTCCGAGCCGCCTCCTCGAAGCCGTTTGCCCTGTAGAGTGCCTGCGCCCTGTCATTGTGGCTTTCGGTGATCAGGCTCACCGGCGCCGAGCCGGCGCGTGCAATTTCATGTGCAAGCAGTCTGCGTCCGATGCCGCGGCCGCGCCGATGGCGGTAAACGCCGAGGCTATCGATGAACCAGTGGCCGACCACAGGCCGCTGCAGCGCCAGCAGGGGTTCGAGCACAGCATGCTTCGCTTCGATTTCCGCCACCGAAGCGTCGATACCGTAGCCGATCGATACCCCCGCGATTTCATCATCGAGGTCGGCAACGACCGCATCCCGCCAGTTTCCAGGGCCGACATCCTCGCGCAGCTTGTTGCGCCCGCGCTCGAAAGCCGTATCGGTCGCCCCGCCAAGAACCGCGCCAGACCAGAGCCAGGCGGCAAAGCCTTGCGAGGCGATGTCGACGAGAACGGCGAGTTCTGCCGCCTCGTTTCGTTCCGCCGGTCTGATGGTGACGTCGTCCGTCATCTCAGACACCGAGCATCATCCGGACGACCGGCTCGAGGCCCCGGCCGATCGCGTGGGTGTTTTCAGCGTCCAGATGCACGCCATCGAGCGGCGTTGTCCTTGCAACCGATCCCGCATCGAAGAACCCGCAATCGAGTTCGTCTGCAAGGTCGCGGTAGAGCGGTGCCAGCATCGCCGACTGCTCGATGCCGTCGGCGAACATCGCCGCGAACGCACTGTTTGCCGTCTCGCAAAGCTGCGGCGGCGAAACGATCAGGATTTCGGGGCCTTCCGCCGTTTCGACCGGCCAATCGTGACGACGCACGAGATTGACCAGGCGCTCGATACCCTTGACCGCGCCGAAAGCCGTGCCGTGAATGATCGGCTTCATATCGTTGGAGCCGAGCAGAATGACCATCAGATCGAGCGGCGCATGACTGTGAAGGACGGTAGGCAGCATCCGCGCGCCGTTGCGGTCGCAATCGGCGAGGTGATCGTCATAGGCGGTCGTGCGTCCATTCAACCCTTCGGCAACAACATGAACGTCCGGCCCGAGCGCCTTCTGCAGCACGTTCGGCCAACGGTCTGCGAGTGCATGACGGCCCGGGCCGGACGCGTCATAGCCCCATGTCAGACTGTCACCGTAGCAGAGAAGTGTTTTCATCGTCCGGGCCCGCCTTCGGCGTTGCGATCAAGGAACGGACCGGCCCGAGGGCCGGTCCTTGTCCACATCAGACCAGCATGCCCATCGGGTTTTCGATGTAGCGCTTGAAGGCTCCGAGCAGTTCGGCGCCGAGCGCGCCATCGACGCAACGATGGTCGGTCGAAAGCGTGACCGTCATCACAGTGGCGATGACCATCTGCTTGTTCTTGACGACGACGCGTTCCTCGCCCGCACCGACCGCAAGGATCGTGGCGTGCGGCGGGTTGACGACGGCGGCGAAGTCCTTGACGCCCATCATGCCCATGTTGGAGACCGCCGTCGTGCCGCCCTGATATTCCTCGGGCTTCAGCTTGCGGTCCTTGGCGCGCTTGCCGAGGTCCTTCATCTCGTTGGAGATGGCAGACAGGCTCTTCAGCTCCGCCTGGCGAACGATCGGCGTGATCAGGCCGCCCGGGATGGACACGGCGACGCCGACGTCGGCATGCTTGTGCTTGACCATGTTGCTGTCGGTCCAGGACACGTTGGCATCCGGAACGTCACGCAGAGCCAGCGCCAGCGCCTTGATCACCATGTCGTTGACCGAGAGCTTGTAGACCGGCTTGCCGTCCTTTTCCGGAGCGGCAGCATTGAGCTGGGCCCTGAGCGCCAGAAGCGTATCCAGTTCGCAATCGAGCGAGACGTAGAAGTGCGGGATCGTCTGCTTGGATTCGACGAGCCGCTTGGCGATCGTCTTGCGCATGCCGTCATGTGGCACGAGCTCGTAGGAGCCGGGCTCGAACAGTTTGAGTACGGCGTCTTCCGACATGCCCTTGGCAAGCGGCGCGGCAGCGGGAGCTGCAGCACCTGCTGCTGGTGCAGCGGCCGGCTTCGCGCCGCCACCGGCAACAGCAGTCTCGACGTCCTTCTTGATCACGCGGCCATGCGGGCCGGAGCCGGCGATCGCCGAGAGATCGATGCCGGCATCCTTGGCAAGACGACGCGCTAGCGGCGACGAGAACACGCGACTGCCGGATTCCGTCTTGGCCGCCTGCGGCGCTGCCGCCACCGGCTGAGTTGCAGCGGGCGCCGGAGCGCTGGCCGCTGCCGGCGCGGGCGCTTCCTTCGTTTCGGCCGCGACCGGTGCCGCTGCACCGTTGCCGCCCTTGGCGGCCGCGGCGACATCTTCGCCGTCGGCTGCAAGGACCGCAATCAGCGCATTGACCTTGACGCCTTCGGTGCCGGCGGGAACGACGATCTTGGCAACGGTGCCTTCATCGACGGCCTCGACTTCCATCGTCGCCTTGTCCGTCTCGATCTCGGCGATCACGTCGCCGGACTTGACCTTATCGCCTTCCTTGACCAGCCACTTGGCCAGATTGCCTTCTTCCATCGTCGGAGAGAGGGCAGGCATTGTGATGTTGATAGGCATCGAAGGGCCCTCCCCTTATTTGTAGCAAACGGCTTTCACCGCATCGACGACCTCTGCGACGTTCGGAAGCGCGAGCTTCTCGAGGTTCGCGGCGTAAGGCATCGGCACATCCTTGCCGGCGATCGTCAGGATCGGGGCATCGAGATAGTCGAAGGCCTGCTGCATGACGCGGGTCGCAATCTCGGTACCGACGGAAGACTGCGGATAGCCTTCTTCGACTGTCACCAGACGACCGGTCTTCCTGACGGATTCGATCACCGTCGGCAGATCCATCGGACGGATGGTGCGAAGGTCGATCAGCTCGACGTCGATGCCCTGCGCTTCCAGTTCGGCGACCGCCTTGATCGCATAGGTCATGCCGATACCGAAGGAAACGATGGTTGCGTCCTTGCCGACCTTGTGGATACGGGCCTTGCCGATCGGCAGCACGAAATCGTCGAGCTTCGGCACTTCGAAGGACTGACCGTAGAGGATTTCGTTTTCGAGGAAGATGACCGGGTTCGGATCGCGGATGGCCGCCTTCAGCAGGCCCTTCGCATCAGCTGCCGTATAGGGCATGACAACCTTGAGACCTGGAATGTGGCTGTACCAGGCGGCATAGCACTGCGAGTGCTGCGCCGCTACGCGGGCCGCAGCACCGCTCGGGCCACGGAACACGATCGGCGCGCCCATCTGGCCGCCGGACATGTAGAGCGTCTTGGCGGCGGAGTTGATGATCTGGTCAATCGCCTGCATGGCGAAGTTGAAGGTCATGAACTCGACGATCGGGCGCAGGCCGGTCATGGCAGCGCCAACGCCGACGCCGGCAAAGCCGTGTTCGGTGATCGGCGTGTCGATGACACGACGGGCGCCGAATTCCTGAAGCAGGCCTTGCGTGATCTTGTAGGCGCCCTGGTATTCGGCGACTTCTTCGCCCATGACGAAGACGTCGTCGCTGGCGCGCATTTCCTCGGCCATGGCGTCGCGCAGAGCTTCACGCACGGTCATCGTCACCATTTCGGTGCCGGCCGGGATTGCCGGATCGGCGGCAACTTCGACCTTCGGCTGGGCCGCAACCGGTGCCGGCGCCGAAGCTGCGGGTGCTTCGCTGGCGGTGGCAGCCTTGGGCGCATCCACCTTCGGTGCGGCGATATCGCCAGCGCCTTCGCCATCCTGCAGCAGGACTGCGATCGGCGTATTGACCTTGACGCCTTCGGTGCCGGCGGCGATCAGCAGCTTGCCGATCGTGCCTTCATCGACGGCTTCCACTTCCATGGTGGCCTTGTCAGTCTCGATCTCGGCGATGACGTCGCCGGAGGAGACCTTGTCGCCTTCGTTCTTCAGCCATTTCGAGAGCGTGCCTTCCTCCATCGTCGGGGAAAGGGCGGGCATGAGAATTTCTACTGGCATATTTGAGCCTCCCCGGATCAAAGCAGGATATCGGTGTAGAGCTCGGATACATCCGGCTCCGGATCAGCCTGGGCAAAATCGGCGCTGTCGGCGACGATGTCGCGGACGTCCTTGTCGATCTGCTTCAGCTCGTCCTCGCTCGCCCATCCCTTTTCGGTCAGACGTGCCTTCACCTGTTCGATCGGATCGTGTTCCGACCGCATCTTCTGCACTTCATCCTTCGAGCGGTACTTCGCCGGGTCGGACATGGAGTGGCCGCGGTAGCGATAGGTCTGCATTTCGAGAATGATCGGGCCCTTGCCCGAACGGCAATACTCGACAGCCTCGTCGCCCGCCGCCTTGACCGCACGAACATCCATGGCATCGACCTGGAAGCCCGGGATGCCGAAGGAGACACCGCGCTTCGAAAAATCGGTCTGCGCCGATGCGCGGGTGACCGACGTGCCCATGGCGTAGCGGTTGTTCTCGATCACGTAGATCACCGGAAGCTTCCACAGCTGCGCCATGTTGAAGCTTTCATAGACCTGGCCCTGGTTGGCCGCGCCATCCCCAAAATAGGCGACGCTGACATTGTCGTTGCCGCGATAGCGGTTGGCAAAGGCAAGGCCGGTGCCGAGCGACACCTGGGCACCGACGATGCCGTGACCGCCGTAAAAATGCTTTTCCTTGGAGAACATGTGCATCGAGCCGCCCTTCCCCTTGGAAAGACCGCTGCGACGACCCGTGAGTTCGGCCATGACGCCGCGGGCGCTCATGCCGCAGGCCAGCATGTGGCCGTGGTCACGGTAGGCGGTGATGACCTGGTCACCGTCTTTCAGCGCCATCTGCATGCCGACGACGACAGCTTCCTGGCCGATGTAGAGATGACAGAAGCCGCCGATGAAACCCATGCCATAGAGCTGGCCGGCCTTTTCCTCGAAACGCCGGATCAGCAGCATTTCGCGGTAGGCTTTCAGTTCGTCTTCTTTGGTGAATTCGGCGATATTACCGCCGCTCAGGTCCTTCTTGGCCGGCTTTGCTGCGGTCTTACGGCTGGAGACGGACGCGTTTTTTCGCGGAGCCATTCATTCCTCCCAATGGTTAGCCTTTGAGGGTTACCATAGGGAAAGAAAAGCGCCACAGCAATGCCATATTTGCATGGCTCGCATTCCGCGCAAGTTATTGAATTTAAATATGAAATGCCAATTAACCGAATTTCGGTTAATTCGTCATGCGGTGGAAAATAACAATTTCATCGCTGCGCGACATATTGAGCGCGAGGCGAGCCTTCTCATCCAGCATGTCACGCTCCAGCGAACCGTCGCTCATCAGCTGAACCTCCTTTTCGAGGGTCGTTCGCCGCTTTGTGAGCTCGTCCAGCCGTGCCTGCCGCTCAACGATCTGGCGATCGAATTGCTCCGTCGCCTTCAAGCCGTAGCCGCCGTGAATGGAATGATAGCCGAAATAAGACAGAAAGGCGACCGCGATCAGCGGCAGCACCAGTCGGCCCAGTTTCCGTTTCTTATGATGCCTTGTCCACATCCCGTTCACACCCTGATACGCAATACAGGGTGAGACTAACCGGCATTGATTAACCGACCGTTGACCATGAATGGCCGGATAAAGCAAAACCCGCCCACGGCAACCGTGAGCGGGTCAATTTTTTCAGCGATCGATCGAGGCTATCAGCCACGCAGGATCGAGCGGCCGGCGTAGTTGGCCTGCAGGCCGAGCTGCTCTTCGATGCGGATCAACTGGTTGTACTTTGCGAGCCGGTCGGACCGGGCCAGCGAGCCGGTCTTGATCTGGCCGCAGTTGGTGGCAACGGCGAGGTCGGCGATCGTCGCGTCCTCGGTCTCGCCCGAACGGTGGGACATGACGGCGGTGTAGCGTGCCTTGTGTGCCGTTTCGACAGCGTCAAGTGTTTCCGACAGCGAGCCGATCTGGTTGACCTTAACGAGGATCGAGTTGGCAACACCCATCTTGATGCCATCGCGCAGGCGGGCGGAGTTGGTGACGAACAGGTCGTCGCCGACGAGCTGGCACTTGTTGCCGATGAGGTCAGTCACAGCCTTCCAGCCGTCCCAATCGTCTTCCGCCATACCATCTTCGATCGAGAAGATCGGGTACTTGGCAGCAAGTTCCGCCAGGTATTCGGCCATTGCACCCGGCTCAAGCGTGCGGCCTTCGCCTTCGAGGACGTACTTGCCGTCCTTGAAGAATTCGGTCGCGGCGCAATCGAGTGCGATGAACATGTCTTCGCCCGGCTTGTAGCCAGCCTTCTCGATCGACTTCATGATGAAGTCGAGTGCTGCCGGAGCGGACGCCAGACCCGGCGCGAAGCCGCCTTCGTCGCCGACATTGGTGTTGTGGCCGTCGGCGGAAAGCTGCTTCTTCAGCGTGTGGAACACTTCCGAACCCATGCGGACCGCGTCACGCATCGTATCGGCACCGACCGGAACGATCATGAACTCCTGGAAGTCGATCGGGTTGTCGGCATGAGCACCACCGTTGATGATGTTCATCATCGGAACCGGAAGCACGTGGGCGTTCGGGCCGCCGACGTAACGGTAGAGCGGCAGGCCGGAAGCTTCGGCGGCAGCCTTGGCGACGGCCAGCGACACGCCGAGGATGGCATTGGCACCGAGGCGCGACTTGTTGGCCGTGCCGTCAAGCTCGATCATCGTCTTGTCGATCTGGATTTGGTTTTCCGCATCGAGGCCACCGATCGCCTCGAAGATCTCGCCGTTGACGGCGTCGACGGCGCGCTCGACGCCCTTGCCGAGGTAACGCGTTCCACCATCGCGCAGTTCGACCGCTTCATGCGCACCGGTCGAGGCACCCGACGGCACGGCCGCGCGGCCGAAGCTTCCGTCTTCCAGATAGACGTCGACCTCGACGGTCGGGTTGCCGCGGCTGTCCAGAATTTCTCGGCCGATGATGTCGATGATTGCTGTCATGATCTCTTCCCTGCTTGAGGACGGTGGTGGGTCGGGCCTGTCATAAGCGAAGGCCCGGGATTTTCAATGGCGCGCAAGATGTAAAAACAACCGCGCCACCGGGGTTCATGAAAATTTCACGAGCCTGTCTCAGCCCTTTGCGACGGCGTCGAAGGCCAGCAGCTTTTCGAGCAGCCGCGGCATGTCCTTCAGATGCACCATGTTGGGGCCATCGGAAGGAGCGTTGTCCGGTTCCTCGTGGGTTTCGACGAACAGGCCGGCGATGCCGACAGCGACGGCTGCACGCGACAGCGTTTCAACGAACTCGCGTTGACCGCCGGTCGAACCGCCCTGCCCGCCCGGCTGCTGCACCGAGTGGGTGGCGTCAAAGACGACGGGCGCGCCGAGCGAGGCCATGATCGGCAGCGAGCGCATATCGGAAACCAGCGTGTTGTAGCCGAAGGACGCGCCACGCTCGCACAGAAGAATGTTGGGATTGCCGCTTTCGGTGAATTTGGCGAGCACGTTCTTCATGTCCCAAGGCGCCAGGAACTGGCCCTTCTTGACGTTGATGGTGCGGCCAGTCTTGGCAGCTGCCACCAGAAGGTCGGTCTGGCGCGACAGGAAGGCCGGGATCTGCAGGATGTCGACGGTCTCGGCGACGACGGCGCACTGCTCCTCGGTGTGCACATCGGTCAGGACCGGGAAACCGAACTCCTTCTTGAGATCGGCAAAGATTTCCATCGCCGTGTCGAGGCCGATGCCGCGCTTGCCAGAAAGCGATGTACGGTTGGCCTTGTCGAAGGACGATTTGTAGACCAGGCCGATATCCAGCGACTTGCATAGTTCGGCAAGCTTTCCCGCCATCATGAAGGCGTGCTCGCGGCTTTCCATCTGGCAGGGGCCGGCGATCAGCGACAGGCGCTCCCTCTGCGAGAAGGCGACCTGCTTGGCACCTTCACCGACGACTACTCTGGCATTCGTTTCCATCATCAAGCTCCAAACGCGAAGATCACCCCTTGCCCCGGCATTTCGGGGACAATGAGGCGTCCGCCCATTTCTGAAAATTCGATATCGTTGCGCGCGAAGAGCGCACGCGTCACTTCGAGGTCCGCGACGCGGAAGATCACGGCCCGGCCGCGCAAGCCGCGCTCGGCGCTGCGGACCGAACGGCCGAAGAAAGCCTCCATGCCGGCGGCGCTCAGCACAGAGATCTTGGCGTTCGTCGTCTCGATATCCATGCCGAAGGAGTGAGCCGCGACTTCGCGCTCATCGACCGCCTCTTGCAGCAGGTACTGGAAATCGGTCGGGTTCGTCTCCGAAAGCACGACCTCGGAAATGCCGAGCACGCTGTTGTCGTGCCGCTCGAGCGCGCCACGATCGATTGGAAGCGCGCGCACCCGCTGACAGCTGAACAGGAAGAAATCCGGCGAGCGCAGGTCGGCGGCAAAGGCCAGCCGGAAGGAGCCAAGCCCTTCCCGGCCATCCGGCAGCCGCATGGGCCGCGAGAACTCCAACATCTCGCCGCCCGAGATGCCACGGGCGCGAAACCGCATATGATCCGTCGCAGCGTCTTCAGTGCCGAGCACGATCGCTGACAGACCTTCCGGCCCCTGACGGAATCGGAAAGCCTGGTCGCGGGCGACGAAGGCGTTGCCGTCCAGGGCTGCCATTTCGCATTCTTCGCGCGAAGCGACGGCAAGCGGCTCAAGATAAGTGTTGTCGGAGAAGAAGACGCAGGCGTTTTCGGTGCCGAAGGGATGGCGAGCATCCTCGGCCACCGTGAAACCGAGATCATTGAGGCGACGCCGTGCCTGTTCAAGTGCGTCCACCGGTAGCACGAGATGATCGAGCGGGCGGGTGGTGCGCTTGGAGAGGCTCATGGCGGTTTCCCTGATGGTTTGCCGCTGTTTGCAACTTTTGTCCGGCGATTGCAAGCCGACTGGCGGCCATGGCACCGATTGCCCGTCTGGACCCAAACATCTGCAGAGAACAGAATCCATCCGCGCCGGGCACCGCCCGCCGCAGATTTATGGTTGCCACCAGGTGCCGAACTGCCCGAGCGTCAATAGTATCCCGGCGCCGCGGTGGCGTTGCCCGTATTCGAAGCCCCGAGACCGGGGGCGAATGTTTGCGGCTGCGCGTAGGTCGTATTGCTCGAGGACGTCGTGGCACAGCCCGAAAGCCCTAGCAGGGCGATCGTCAAAGGCACGAACAACAAAGTTATGAAGCGCATAGGTACTGACCCTTTCTTTAGCTGAAGAACAGAAAAGGCTGAAACCGGTGTTTTGGGGAGTACGTAACAGTAACACGACGTAACACGGCGACACGAGGGACTGGGAACCGCAGCGTCGCGTCGGCCGCTGCGGTTGTTCTCGTTACACCTGCGTTCAGCGCCCGAACAACGAGGTCGGGCCATTCGCGTCAAACACTAAGATCGCGTTTGATGGCGCAGGTCGCGATAAAGGTCGGCACAAACCTGTCGATCAGGAAACTGGCGCATTGAACGACGCTCCTCTTACAACACTCGAAAATTGGCGGCTGCGCTGCAAGCGGTCAACGTTCAGTAGAAGCCGCCTTTCGGTAAAAGACTGCGGTGTGACGTCGCATCGTTTTCAGCGTGTCAGCTAAAAACGTGCAGAGATCGAAGAATTTGCGGCGCCCACACGTCATCATCCCAGGAGCGACTTCGGCCGCTTGTGAAGCGGACGCAATCGCGTAAAGTCGGCCGATGCAGCCTGAGGTTACGATGGGCCTGCGCGTTTTTAGGGGCAACATTTGATCATTTCATTGCACGGCGGGGGACACATCCGGATACGCGGAGCAAGGCAACCTTCGATACCTGGATGCCTTCAACATGGAGTTGAGGCGGCATGATTCGCGATTTGATTGCCAAGCTCGCTTCGGTCGCCATCATGATGTTTGCCCGCGCACTGACAGCTGCCCGGGCACTCTGGCACGAAACCGGCCTGCCGCCGAGACAGAGCATCTATTTCGCCAACCACTCCAGCCATGGCGATTTCATCCTGATCTGGGCCGTGCTGCCGCCTTGGCTGCGCGACCGCGCCCGCCCGGTTGCCAGCGCCGAATACTGGCTGAAGTCGAAGCTGACATCGTTCATCGGCCGCGACGTCTTCAATGCGGTGCTGATCGAACGCGACCCCGCCGCGCGCACAAGCGACCCGGTCGAACAGATGGCGACGGCTCTGGACGAAGGTGCCTCGCTGATCGTGTTTCCCGAAGGCACGCGCAACCAGACCGAGGCCAAGCTGCTGCCATTCAAGAGCGGGCTCTATCACCTCGCACGCAAGCGGCCGGACGTGGCGCTTGTCCCTGTCTGGATCAACAATCTCAACCGCGTGATGCCGAAGGGCGAGTTCGTTCCGATCCCGCTGATCTGCACGATCAACTTCGGCGAGCCGTTGAAGGTTGGACCAGACGAGAGCAAGGAAGACTTCATCGCCAGGGCGCAAGCAGCACTGCTTTCCCTCGCCCCGGCACAGACGGATAACGACGCATGAGTACCACGACTTCCGATATGGTCACCCTGCTGCTCGGCGTCGGCGGCATCCTGCTGTTCGCCTCTTCGGTCGGTTACGTACTGCAGCGCAGGCTTTCGCCCGACGGCTCCAATGGAGCGATCGAGAACCTCAACGCCCGCATCAAGGCCTGGTGGGCAATGGTGTTCCTCATTGCCATCGCCTTCATCGCCGGACGTGTCGGGGTGCTGCTGCTTTTCGCCTTCTGCTCATTTGCGGCGCTACGTGAATTCATCACGCTGATCAATACGCGCCGCGCCGACCATTGGGCGATCGCTGCTGCCTTTTTCCTGGCCTTACCGATCAACTATTATCTGCTCTGGGCCGAAGAATACGGCATCTACGCGATCTTCATTCCTGTCTATGCCTTCCTGCTGATGCCGATCATTGCGGTCCTGCGGGGCGATACGCAAAACTTCCTGCTGCGGATTTCCGAAGTCCAATGGGCGTTGATGATCTGCGTGTTTTGCGCCTCGCACGTACCGGCCTTGCTGACGCTGCAGATACCCGGCTACGGGGGGCGCAACGTGTTGTTGATCGCCTTCCTGGTGATCGTCGTGCAATCGAGCGATGTGCTGCAATATGTCTGGGGCAAGCTCTTCGGGCGCACCAAGATCGCGCCGAAGCTCTCGCCGTCGAAGACAGTGGAGGGGTTCGTCGGCGGCGTTGCCAGCGCGACGCTGCTCGGCGCCTCGCTCTGGTGGATCACGCCGTTTACCCCGATCCAGGCCGGGGTGATGTCGTTCATCATCACGATGATGGGCTTCTTCGGCGGGCTGGTGATGTCGGCGATCAAGCGGGATCGCGGCGTCAAGGACTGGGGCCACCTGATCGAAGGCCATGGCGGCTTGATCGACCGGCTGGATTCGGTCGTATTCTCGGCACCGATCTTCTTTCATCTGACGCGATACTGGTGGTCGTTGACATGAGCGGCCACCTGCGCGCTTTTGCCCGCAGCAGCATCGTCCACGTGCTTTTTGCTTTCATAGCAATGGGCGGATGGGCGCTGTTTGCCAACAGGCACCACCCAATGCCGCGACCACTCGTAGCCGGCCTGGTGCAGGGCGCCCTTTCAGCCGCGCTGACACTGTGCCTGAAATCGGCCATCGACGCGCTGTCTCTTCGTTTCCGCGGCACTTCGCAGCTTTGGATGCCGCCGCTCCTCGCCTGCCTTGCTTCGACAAGCATCCTCGTCGCCGTGCACGCGGCAACCGGAACACCGGAAATTCTCAAAACCATTGCCGTGCCGCTGCTGGTATCGGGCAGTTATGCAGTGCTCTACAACTATTCGATCAGCCGCGGGGGAGCTTGACCAATGACAGAAACCGGCGACCGCAGGCCGTTGGCCAGCCGAAACACCCGCTGGGCGCAGGCAATCGCCCGACGCCTCGCCGCGATGTCGATCACGCCCAACCAGATATCGCAGGCAAGCATGGCGGCCGCGGCTCTGGCAGGCGTTGCTTTCTGGCTGACCAGCGAGACCCAGGACGGACTTCGCGCCCTGCTTTTCATCGCGGCGGCCCTGTTCTGCCAGATGCGTCTGCTCTGCAATCTATTTGACGGTATGGTTGCCGTCGAGGGCGGCAAGGGTGAACCGGACGGTCCGTTCTGGAATGAATTTCCCGATCGGGTCGCCGACCTCTTCATTTTCGCCGGCGCCGGCTATGGCGTCGGCCTGCCTGCGCTCGGCTTTGCCGCAGGCGCCTTCGCCGTGCTCACCGCCTATGTCCGCGAACTCGGCCGTGCCAATGGCGCACCGAGCGACTTTTCCGGCCCGTTGGCAAAACAGCACCGCATGGCGGTGATCACGTTGGCGGCCGTCGTTTCGGCTTTTGAAGGGTTGTGGCTCGGCGATGGCGAAGTACTGCTCGTCGCCCTTGTTGTCGTCTCGGTCGGGGCAGCCGTTACGGCATTGCGCCGCGCGCGACGCCAGACCGCCTGGCTGAAGGCCAAAGCCGCAGCAAACTAGCCTCCGCGGACCGCACCCCCCAACCTCAATCCGTTGAACGCCGTCGCCTGCATCGGCTCGGCGAACCCCTTGACGTCCTCGAAACTTATTATTAGATAGATTACTCTATTTATTATAACGCCACTGAGCCGCCCTTGAACGTTTTGCGCCACCCACTGCCGACCCCCCGGTTGGCGGAGCTACGTCGACCGTTCGCCCAACCATGCCCGTTCGGCGATAGGCGTTTTGAATCAGATGGATCCGGCCGGCCGCCACATCGCCTGCCGTTACGGAGATGACCATGACCACCCAAGACCGCATAGACGGGGTCGATGCGCTGCGCGGCTTCGCGCTGCTCGGCATTCTGCTCGTCAACATCATGGCCTTCGCTTCGGCATTTTACGGCCTCGAATTGCCTGACCCATCGTTCGATACCGGCCTAGACCGCGCGGTGCACTTCGCTGTCGCACTGTTCTTCGAAATGAAGTTCTACCTGCTCTTTTCCTTTCTCTTCGGCTACAGCTTCACCTTGCAGATGCGCTCCGCCGAAAAGGCAGGCGACGCCTTCGTGCCGCGACTCTTGCGGCGGCAGGCGGGGCTCTGGCTGATTGGCCTGACGCATGCGGTGCTTTTGTTTCATGGCGACATCCTGACGACCTACGCCGTCCTTGGCATCGCCCTGATGATGTTGCGCACGCGAAGCGATGCCAGCCTCTGGCGTCTCGCTCGCCTGCTGGTGATCAGTACGGCGCTTGCCTGGTTCGCCCTTGGCGTCGCCGCCGTCCTGGAGCCTCCAGTCCTTGAGCGGTACGCCATCATCGCCGCGGCTGCAGCGACGGAAGCGGCCTTTCGGGGCGATTGGCAATCCATCATCGGCCAGCACCTGACGGAACTGTCATCGGTCTGGGTCATCCTCGGCCTGTTGCAGGCGCCATCGGCGCTGGCCATGTTTCTTGTCGGCCTGATTGCCGGACGTCGGCAGATCCTGTCTCGGCCGCAGGAGAACCGCGCCCTGTTCCGTTGGCTTGTTCGCCTCGGCCTTTTCGTCGGCCTGCCTGGCGCCGTCATCTATGCCTATACCAGCGTCCAAATGGCCGATTCGCCTCAGGCGATCACCGGACTTGCCGTCGGGCTGTTGACCGCGCCGTTTCTGACGGGAGCCTATGTCGGCGCGATGATGCTGTTCCTCGATAGTGCCGCTGGACGGTGGCTGCGCAACCTGTTGGCGCCGGCCGGCCGGACCGCGCTTTCCAACTACCTGCTACAGTCGCTCATCTGCGCGCTTATCTTTCATGGCTACGGTTTCGGCTTGATCGGCCATATCTCGCCGCTCGAAACCGTATCGATGGCCCTTGTCGTCTACGCCGCCCAGCTTGTTCTTAGCCGCTGGTGGCTGCAACGCTTCGCCTATGGACCGCTGGAATGGCTGCTGCGCCTCATCACCATTTGGCGCGTGCCGCAATGGCGCAACCTTGCAAGCGCCGATCGGCGGTAGACCATTCTTTTCGGCGAGATCGAGATCGCACCCGGCGACCCTGCTCGCCGGGCGCTTCGGTGTCGATGCGGCATATGAAGCCAAAACGAAAACGGCCGGTCACGTAGGACCGGCCGCAATTTTCAGAACCGTGCTGACGGATCAAACGAAGCGCGACTGTTCCAGCGCCGCTTCGACGAAGCTCGCAAACAGCGGGTGCGGATCAAGGGGGCGCGATTTCAGCTCCGGGTGATACTGCACGCCGATGAACCACGGATGGTCAGGGTACTCGACGGTCTCAGGCAGAATGCCATCAGGCGACATGCCCGAGAAGACCAGGCCGCAGGATTCAAGCTGCGGCTTGTAATCGACGTTGACCTCGTAGCGGTGGCGATGACGCTCCGAAATATCGGCCGTGCCGTAGATGTCGGCAATCTTCGTGCCGGTCTTCAGCGACGCACGATAGGCGCCAAGGCGCATGGTTCCGCCGAGATCGCCGGAAGCCGAGCGCTTCTGAAGTTCGTTGCCCTTAACCCATTCGGTCATGAGGCCGACGACCGGCTCCTTGGTCGGGCCGAACTCGGTCGAGGATGCCTTGTCGATGCCGGCAAGGTTGCGCGCCGCTTCGACGACTGCCATCTGCATGCCGAAGCAGATGCCGAAATACGGCACCTTGCGTTCGCGGGCGAAACGCGCCGCGTTGATCTTGCCCTCGGAGCCACGCTCGCCGAAGCCGCCGGGAACCAGGATGCCGTGTACCTTTTCGAGATACGGCGCCGGATCTTCCTTTTCGAAGACCTCCGACTCGATCCACTCGAGCTTGACCTTGACCCGGTTGGCGATGCCGCCGTGATAGAGCGCTTCGGTCAGCGACTTGTAGGCGTCCTTGAGGCCGGTGTACTTGCCGACGATCGCAATGGTGACTTCGCCTTCCGGCGTACGGATGCGATCGGCAACTTCTTCCCACGCTTCCATGCGCGGCTTCGGTGCCGGCTCGATGCCGAAGGCGGCAAGCACTTCGTTGTCGAGGCCTTCCTTGTGGTAGGCGATCGGCACGTCGTAGATCGAAGCGACATCGAGCGCCTGGATAACCGCCGACTGGCGGACGTTGCAGAACAGCGAAAGCTTGCGACGTTCGGCCTCGGGAATTTCGCGATCGGCACGGACGAGCAGGATGTCGGGATGAATGCCGAGCGCCTGCAGTTCCTTGACCGAATGCTGGGTCGGCTTGGTCTTCAGTTCACCAGCCGCCGGAATGTAGGGCATCAGCGTCAGGTGGACATAAACGGCGGTGCCGCGCGGCAGATCGTTGCCGAGCTGGCGGATCGCCTCCATGAACGGCATCGCTTCGATGTCGCCGACGGTGCCGCCGATCTCGCACAGCACGAAATCATAGTCATCGTTGCCTTCGGTAACGAAGTTCTTGATCTCGTTAGTAACGTGCGGGATCACCTGAACGGTTGCGCCGAGATAGTCGCCGCGACGTTCCTTGTCGATGATGTTCTTGTAGATCCGGCCGGTGGTGATGTTGTCGGTCTTCGTCGCCGAACGCCCCGTGAAGCGTTCATAGTGGCCGAGATCCAGATCGGTCTCGGCGCCGTCGTCGGTGACGAACACCTCGCCGTGCTGGGTCGGGCTCATGGTGCCCGGATCAACGTTGAGGTAGGGGTCGAGCTTGCGCAGTCTCACCCGGTAGCCACGCGCCTGCAGCAACGCTCCAAGAGCAGCCGCAGCTATGCCTTTTCCGAGGGAGGAAACCACGCCGCCAGTGATGAATACATATCGCGCCATGGGAGTCACCGGTTACCTTTTAACAAACGATTCCGCCACCGAAAAATTCGCCTATCCGAATTTTTCCGTCTTCGAAGGGAATCAGATTTCACACAAAATAAAACCGGCGGATGGTGCCATCCGCCGGTGGGTTCATTTAAATTGCGACCTTATTGGCCGCTGGGAACTTGCGATCCCGTGTTGCCGTTGGCGCCGCCTGCAGGCGTTTGCGTTGTCGTGGCACCGCTAGCCGGAGCCTCGCCTGTGGTCGCCGGAGCCGGTGCTGTTGCACCGTTGCCGGTCGCAGGCTGCTGGGTCGCGCCGCCGGCCGGAGCCTGAGTGTTGCCACCGCCAAGCGAATCGAGGACGCCGCCGCCCGAGCTGGTGCCCGGAATACGGTCGAGGATGTCGGTCGCCTGCGGCTGGTAACGGGCGAGGATACCCATCGCCAGGGCCAGAACGAAGAACAGTGCCGCGAGGATCGCCGTCGTGCGGGTCAGCGCATTGGCAGTGCCGCGTGCGGACATGAAGCCCGAGCCACCGCCGATGCCGAGGCCACCACCTTCGGAGCGCTGAATGAGAACGACGCCGATCAGGGCAACGACGACCATGAGATAGATGACGAGTAGTACGGTCTGCATCAGCTTCCAGTCCTGCCCTTTGGGCAAACGAATCAAATCTTGCGCGGACTCGGGGCTTCCCGGGCGCAATTTTCGCGCTTCTTTATACCAAGCCGTCCGCTATTCCAACCCCCTGCCCGGCCTGTGCCGGACAATCAGGCCGTCAAATCTTCATAAGCCCGGTAGATGGCGAGAAAGTCTTCGGCTTTCAAGCTCGCACCACCGATCAGCGCGCCATCGACGTTGGCAACGCCCATCAATTCGCGGGCATTGGACGGCTTGACCGAACCGCCGTAGAGAATGCGCATCTTGCCGCCGGCACCACCGAACCGCGACACCAGTTCCTGGCGCATGAAGGCATGCGCCTCTTCGACGTCGGCAGTCGTCGGCGTCAGACCCGTACCGATCGCCCAGACCGGCTCATAGGCAATGACAGTGTTTTCCGCCGTGGCGCTGTCGGGCAGGCTTTCGGCAAGCTGACGCTTGAGCACGTCGAGCGTCTTGCCCACCTGTCGCTCGTCACCGGTTTCGCCAATGCAGACGATGGCGACCAGTTCGGCGGCGTGGGCGGCGTCCGTCTTGGCGCGCACCAACCCGTCATGCTCGGCATGGTCGGTGCGTCGCTCGGAATGGCCGACGATCACATGGGTGCCGAAGCAATCGGCGATCATTTCGGCAGAAACTTCGCCGGTATGTGCGCCGGACTGCTTCTGATGGCAATCCTGGGCGCCGATCATCAGCGGGCTATCGTCGCAAAGCGCGGTCGCAACATAGAGTAACGTCGCGGGCGGGCAGATCAGCGTCTCGACCTTGCTCGACAGATCGCCCTTGACCCCTTCGGCCATCGCCTTGATCTGATCGAACGATGCGCGCGTTCCGTTCATCTTCCAGTTTCCGGCGACGAGCGGGCGGATGTCAGGCGTCATGAAATTTCCTCCGGGTCAGGTCATTTTCTCGGCAAGCGGCCTAGCAAATGCAGCCGGCAAAGGAAAGCATCCGTCGCTGAATATTCCGGCAGGACCAAAACGATCGGCCCGGCCGGTGGTCTCTCGCATTGCAGCGCCGCGCGTTAAGTATGACGCGCAAAGGATGCTGTAACGCTTTCAACCTGCTGAATAATATCGTCCTTGGATCGATTCCGAATTAAGGATCTATATGCGGGCGACGGTGCGAGCCATGTGGATCACCGCAAAAGGCAATCCTTCATCATCCCTCTCCTGTCGGCCCGTGACGACAAAGCCGCGACGGTGATAGAATTCGACCGCGCTCGCGTTGTCGGCGTAGACGCTGACGTCGAGATGACCGAGCCGCGTCGCGGCGTGTTCGATCAGTCCGCGGCCGATGCCGGCGCCATGGACTTCGGGATCGACGAACAACCCGCCGACAAAATTGTCGATCAGCCCGATGAAGCCCGCCGGATGCCCACCGACCTCTGCGACCCAATTGTCGGCCATCGGCAGGTACGTGTCGCGGACGATCTGCAGCTGGGTGACCAGCCGCTCTTCGCCGAGAAAGGGATGCCCGATGCGCGAGGCGGACAGCCAGATGGCCACCAGCCGGTCACGATCTTCCGCGCGGTAAGGCCGGATCACCGTTTCTGAGAGCCGATTGGCCTCGTGTTGGTCGTTTTGCATGTCTCTCTTATAAGATATTCTGAGCGGCAACCCGCCGAGCGCCGCCAGTGATGCCTCTTTCAGGCCGCAAACTTGAGCACGGCCTCCGGCTCTTCGCCGTAGCTATCGCCTGTCAGAACAAAGCCCAACCCCTTGTAGAAACCTTCTGGGCTCGCCTCACCCAGTCCGTAGCTGGTGTAGAGCTCGCGGATGCCACGCGCCTTGAGGTCGCGCACGACGAGTTCGATCGCCTTCTTGCCGATGCCCTTGCCCTGAAATGGACGGGCTATCATGAAGCGCCAGAGGTAGACGCCCGGGCAATCGATGCCGTCGTCCCAATCCGATCCCTGGTGCAGCATGATGAAACCGACGAGCGTCTCCTCGGCGTAGATCGCGCGGAACCAGGCATTCTCGGAGAAATGCGCTTCCGCAATCGAGGTGCCGTTGTCGGCGACCATATTGCGCTGTCCTTCGCTCAGCGTTTCGCTGAGCTCGCAGACCTCGCAAACGGTAAGCGCGGAGATACGGCGGAAGGTAATTTCTGCATCAGACGGCAATGCATGTTCGCTCATAAGCGACTCCTGAAAATCAAATGGATGAAAACGAGGACCAAGCCAAAAAGGCCGGCCGCGGTTTTAGATCGTCCGCCAACGATTTGAGCCAACGCTCAAATTGGACATATGATCAAATCTGCGCTATGTCAATCGCATACAACCGGAGACTGAATATGGTGTACATGACCCGCCTCGCCCGGCGCGAGGCGATCATTGCGGCGGCCATCGCCGTCATGCTGAAGGACGGCTTCGACGGGATGACGACACGTCGGGTTGCAGCCGAAATGGGAGCGGCCAACGGCATCATCCACCATCACTTCAAAACGGCAAGCGACCTCAAGTGTGCGGCCTTCCTGCATTACGAGGCTGCGGCCCGTGCCGAGTTCGTGGAGATGCGCCCTGCACTCAGTGCGACGGCAGCGCTCAAGCTCTTCGTCAGTGACCACACGGACGATACACGGGAAAGCGGTATGCGGTTCTGGGCGGAGGCATGGCGGGCAGCCCAGGCCGACCCAGAATTGGCCGGCGCTTACGCCCGGGCCGTTTCCGGCTGGCATCGTCTGCTTTGCGGCATCATTGCGGACGGTGTCGCGGCGGATGAATTCCGTGCAGGCGTGCTCGCAGAAACGATCTCCTGGCGGATCCTCGGTCTCGGAATTGGCCTTTCCAGCATGGCAGTGCTGCCTATGCCGCTGCTATCGCCGACAACCGTGCGCCGCCTGATGATGCAGGCCGTCGCGGACGATCTCGGCATCTCGTTTCAGGAGATAACCGGGGCATCCTGACCTATACCAAACCTGCGCTGATATTGACCTATTGCGTGGGACCGTGTGCGGTCATCCGGCGAGGAGCGGACCTGAGAGCGATGCCTTGGCATCGGTCGAGGATTGCGACGCTGCCAGTGGGCGACAGACGGCCCGCCCGAAGGGCCGGGCACTTTTGCCCCTTGATGGCGTTGACAATCCTCACCGGACCACGCGGTCCGGCTGCGGTTATCTCCTTGCCGGAAACCAAAATCGCTCCGGCGCAATCGGTCAATATCAGCGCAGGTTGGTATTACGCCTTTGCCGCAAGTGCCTTGCGGATATCAGCCACGTGCTGTCGGTCGAACAGGTCGAACACCTCGTCCCCCGTCAGCCGTTGGACGTCCTGGATATGGGGATAGGCATGCTCAGCCTCACCGAGCGCCAGATAGGAGCGGGCGATGGTCATCGACCCGAGCGGCTGGCGCAGTGAAAGCGTCCATTCGCGAACGAGTTTCGAAACAGCGATGCTCTCGCGGTGAAGCCTGACATCGTGGAGCGCGGCACCGTAACCGCCTTTGACCCAATAATAGAGGTCTTCCCCCTCGAAGTTCGCGTCCGCCAGTTGCGCCGCATTGCTCGAGCGATTCTGCGAACCGATGCTCCGCCCCCAGCGCGATGCCGGCGTTGGCATGTTTCAACACCACGTTTTCAAGTGGGATCATCTCGGTCGTCGCGCTATTCTGCGTCATGTCTCATGTTCCGCAATACGTTGGATCTGCAACCATCAGACCAGCCCGTCGACTGCCCTGCGCGGAGCAGATGAGATATCTTTCGACTGTATCAACAGGATCGGCCTGCGAATTTACGGTATCGTCGGAGAATAAAAGATGGGGCCAACGGGTCTTATCCGGGTGACGAAGGCGAATATTTCGTCCGAATGCCGCAGGAGCGTGCCATGCTGCAAAACAGCAAGTCTACATTCGGCTGGGTGACGATCATCCTCCATTGGCTGATCGCCATGTCGATCCTTGGCCTACTGGCACTCGGCTTTGTCATGCGCAGGCTATCCCTGGATCCAGCCCTGCAGTTCTCGCTCTACCAATGGCACAAATCCTTCGGCTTCACCGTGCTTGCCCTCGCCGCGCTACGCGCCGTCTGGCATGTGCTCGATAGGCAACCACAGGCGCCTTCAGGCCTTTCCGTGCTCGAACGACGCGCGGCCCGGACCACGCATGCAATCCTGATCGGCCTGACCATAGCCGTGCCCCTTGCCGGTTGGGCGGTTGCGTCGACCTCGACGCTGAACATTCCAAGCTTCTATTTCGACTGGTTCGTCATCTCGCATCTGCCGATGGCGAAATCGGAAGCAGCCGAGAGCTTCTGGACGTCGACCCACGCAATCCTCGCCTACGCGACGCTGGCTCTTGTCGCGCTCCACGCGATGGCCGCGCTCTACCATCACATGGTGCGCCGCGACGAAGTTCTGGTTCGCATGCTGCCGACGCGACTGCTGCGGCGCGGCGAGGTCGAAAAGACCAAGGGCAGTCAGGTCATTGCCAAGAGGAAGTGAACCATGATCAAGCAGCAATCGAAGGCAACGCCAACAGCATTGGCACTTGGCGTCGTGCTTGCCACGACGTTCGGACCAAGCGCCACAAGTGCCAGTGCGCCGCAACTCTCGGACGCTGCCGGCAGCTACGGCATCACCGGTGCGTCACGTGTGCATTTCTCCGTTGCGCAAGTCGGTGGCGGCGGCATCATCGGCGACTTCGGCAAGTTCTCCGGCAATTTCCGTATCGATGGCAATAACATCGCCCGTTCGTCGGTCGAGTTCACCCTCTACCCGGAAAGTGTCGAGACGGGAGAAAGCCGCGTCGAAGATTTCCTGAAGTCGAGTGCGGTCTTCGACAGCGCGACCTATCGCACCGTCACCTTCCGCTCGACCAGCGTCAAGCAGACCGGCCCGGACACGGCCGCCGTCGAAGGCACGTTGACGGCGCGCGGCAAAGCGCGGAAGGAACGGTTCTCCGTCAAGCTGATGGACTGGAACAGCCGGTCGATCTCCTTCATAATCCGCGGCAGCATCTTTCGCTCACCCTACGGCATGGACGTCGGCACGCCGATCTATTCCAATGTCGTCGAATTCGACATGAACATAAAAGGGCAGAAGCACTAAGCTCCTGCCCTTCGAGGTATTTTTGGGTTTCCGCTCAGCCGCCGATCTGGCTACCGAGGAAATCCTTGACGATATGCACGATGCCGCGGCCAAGAAGCTCATCCAGTGCCGCGATGAACTGGTCGACGTGCGCGCGCTCGCAGATCAGCGGCGGCTCGAGCCGGATGACATTGCGATTGTATTCGGTAAAGGCAACCAGCACGTCGTAGTCGCGCAGAAGCAACGCACCGATGAAGCCAGAGAGCGAGCCCTTCAGCTTGTCATCCAACACGGAAACGACCGGACGCAGAACCATCGGCAACGTCTGGCTGAAATCCTGGAACTCCAGGCCAACCATCAGTCCCTTGCCGCGTACGTCCTTGATGATCTTCGGATATTTTTCCTTCAGCGCCTGCAGGCGTTCAAGCAGATAGTCGCCGCTGTCAGCGGCGCGATCGATCAGATGATCGTCGTAGAGCACATTGATGCCCTCGATCGCGGTGACGCAGGCTTCGCCCATGCCACCGAAGGTCGCCATGGCGTGGATCATCGCCGTCTTCGATGTGCCATAAGCCTTCATGTAGACGTCGCGGCGGGCGATCATTGCGCCAACCGCCGCCTTGCCGGCACCGAGCGACTTGGCGAGCGCGGTGACGTCAGGAATGACGCCATAATGCTCGAAAGCATAGAAGCGACCCGAACGGCCATAACCGCACTGCACTTCATCAGCGACCCACAGGACGCCATAGCGATCGCAGAGCGCACGCAGCTGCTGCCAGTACTCGGCCGGCGCCTGGATGATGCCACCGCCGCCCTGGATCGTCTCGAGCACGATCACGCCGATTTCGGGATCGGACTTGAAGGCGTTCTCGACGGCTTGGATATCGGCGAAGGGAACGCGGACCGTGTTGTCGGCAACCCTAAACTCGGCGCGGTAAAGCTGGCCGTCGGTAATGGCAAGCACGCCCTTGGTTTTCCCATGGAAGGAATTTTCCGCGTAGACGACCTTCGGACGCTTCGGGCCGGCGGCGCGCTCGGCGAGCTTGACGGCTGCCTCCATCGCCTCGGAACCGGAGGAACCGAGGAAGACCATGTCGAGATCAGCAGGCGAGCAGGCGGCAATGTTCTTGGCGAGCGCCGATGCATATTGCGACATGAAGGCGATCGCAATTTCGTGGCGCTTCTCGTCCTGGAACTTCTGGCGTGCTTCGAGAATACGCGGATGGTTGTGGCCGAAGGCCAGCGAACCGAAGCCGCCGAAGAAGTCGAGAATCTTCCGACCGTTCTGATCGGTGTAGTACATGCCCTCGGCGCTTTCGATCTTCACCTTGTGAAAGCCGAGCAGCTTCATGAAGTGAAGCTGACCAGGGTTGAGATGGTCCTTGAAGGCGGTCGTGATGTCCCCGATCGACATGGCTTTCGCCTGCTCGACCGTGATCAGATTTGGCCTTGCGACCCCGCCTTCGATCGACGGCGCCGAGACGCCTGTGCGGTTCGGTCTATCCAGCATTGTCATTCCCCTCACTCGGCCGGTACGGCTGCGGCGTTTTGCATGGCAGCGCCGGATTTCTTGGCCCGATACTCGTCATAGGCGGCAATCAGCATGTCGCCATCGTTGAACTCCGGCCGCCAGCCGAGCTGATGCTTCAGCTTGCCCGTTTCACGGACGCAAAGTTCGTCGGCAATCAGGTACTGCTCCGGATCCATGATCGGCTTGTTGATCAGATCGAACAGCGCCAGTGTCTGCTTCACTGCGAAGCCAGGCGTCGGCAGCAGGAAGGACTTTGAATCGGCGTGCTTGATCAGGTTGCCGAGAAGCTCACGCACCGAAGGAGGACTATCCGAGCCGAGGTTGTAGGCCTCGTTGGGCACGCCACCCTTCCAGGCGAGCCGCGCCGCTTCGGCGCAGTCGAACACCGAGATGAACTGGTACGGTACCCTGCCCGAACCGATCATCGGCACCGGCAGGTTCATGTCGATCAGCTTGAACAGTTTTTCGAGGATACCGAGGCGGCCGGGTCCGATGATCAGGCGTGGGCGGAAGATCGAGATGTTCATGCCCTGCTTGCGCCATTGAGCGGCAAGTTGCTCCGTTGCCCACTTCGATTTTCCGTATTCGCCGAGCGGCTTTGCCGGATGGTCCTCGGTCTGCGGCGACTGCACCGTGTGGCCGTAGATCATGTCCGTGGTGAACTGAACGAGACGCGACGCATTGGCTGCGCCCATGGCCTTCATGATGTTCTCGGCACCGTAGTAGTTGACCGGCCAGAAGAAATCCCAGCGCTTCGAACGGATCTGCAACGGTGACAGCATCTTGGCCGCCATGTTGTAGACCATGTCGTCAGGGCCGATACCGACCTTCAGCACATCGCTCATCTGCGTCACATCGCAATGGACGAAGCGGGCACGGTTGTAGTGCGGCAGATCGGACTTGACGATATCGGCGACCACGACCTCCTCGCCATCTTGAACGAGGCGCTGCGCCAGATGCCGGCCGACGAAACCGTCGCCACCAAAGATAATATGCTTCATGACTTGCTCCCGAAATCTGCTGTTCTTGCACCAGCCGTATCGATCGACTTTTCGTCGCCATGGGATGACATGCCCGACTGGGCGATCAGAACCGTTCCAACGCAGATGAGCGCGATGCCGGCGATGCGCCAGGCATTGAGGTCCTCGCGGAAGACGAAGTAGGCGAAGATCGCAACCGCCACATAGGCCAGGCTCAGGAACGGATAGGCGAAGGAAAGCTCTACCTTCGACAGCACATAGAGATGCGATGCCATCGAGATGACAAAGGTCGCGAGACCCGCGAAGACCCATGGATTGAAAACGATCTGGAACAGGCGAACAATCGCCGTCTCTGCCGTCATCGAGATCGGCCCGAGTGACATCATGCCCTGTTTCAGCATCAACTGTGCCGCCGCATTGGTCAGCACAGTGAAGAGAATGAATGGAATATATTTCATAGTTTTACCCCCAGTCCCGGGGAAGTACCTACACGCGAGAGACGCATATTCAGTGAAGTTCGCGTGTTTAATTTAATAAAATTGTCGGCATTCTCACTTTGGCAAAGCCAGCGCCGTGCGGCGCCAGAAGTTCGACGTCAGCGCTGGATCGCGCAAAGCCTCAAGCTCCCTCCAGGAAGTGAAAGATTTTTCAAAGACTTGCGGGCTCATACGCGCATCCTTGTAAGGATTGATCGCGCCCCCGGCTTCGACAACGATTGCATCCAGCCTGTCCAGCAGCTTAACCGTCCGTTCACCTTGATTGGCGAAGTCGAGCGTCAAAGTAAAACCAGGCCGCGGAAACGATAGGAGCCCGCGGGAGGCGACGTCCCCGAAGCGCTTCAAGACGGTCAGGAACGATGCGTGTCCGGCACGGCGCGCGGTCTCCATCAGCGTCGCGGTGATCTCCCGCGCATTCTCGGCGGGATAGACGCTCTGGTGCTGATACAGACCTTTGGGGCCGTACAGCCTGTTCCACGCGCCGATGGCGTCGAGCGGATAGAAATAGGAAGTCCACGGCACCGTCGACACGGCCTCGCCCGGTTTCTGCTTGCGGAAATAGTATTCGTTGAAGGCCTTGAGCGTCGCTGAATTGAGCAGGTTGAACGGTGGCGAAAACGGCACCGAGAGCTTCATGCCTTTCGGCATATCGGGAAGCTCGCAAGAGCCATCGGCATGGTCGCCGGCCAGCAGAACCCCACGGCCCATACGCCGTCCCGTTGCAAGCTGGTCGATCCAGGCGACTGAGTATTCGTGTTCTTCGTCGACGCGATCGACGAGACCAAAGTATTCGTCGAGATTATCGAAGCGGATCGCGTGCTGCTGCACATGCGGCGACGGCACCTTGGTGAGGCGAAGACTGACGGTCAGGATCAAGCCGGTGAGCCCCATTCCGCCGATCGTGGCGGAAAACAGCTCCTGGTTCTCCGCCGGAGTGCAGGCCAGGTGCTCGCCATTGGAACGCAGGAGCGTAAAGCCAGTCACATGATTGCCGAAGGTACCGCGGGCATGGTGGTTCTTGCCGTGGACATCGTTGGCAAGCGCGCCGCCAACGGTGACAAAAGCCGTACCTGGTGTCACGGGAAGAAAGAAGCGGTGCGGAATGGCGCGGGCCAAAACGTCGCCAAGGGTAACGCCGGCTTCGCAGGTCATCATCCCTGTGCCCGGATCGAAGGCGATTATGCGCGCGTGTCGACGGTTGTCGATCAGCATGCCGCGATCGTTATGGCAGCTGTCGCCGTAGCTGCGGCCGTTGCCGAACGGCAGGAAGGCATCGGGCTCGATATTGCCGATGCGATCTTCGTAGTCGTCGGGTGAAATGCCCTGTCGTGGCCGACGGTCGAGCCGGCCCCAACTTTCGTAGTCTTGTGTGTTCATTGCGGCCCGACGGCTCCGAAAAGAATAAGTAACGCCCCGATCAGCATGGTCAGCTGGCTGCGCCAATCGCGCATGATGAAGACCACCGGATCCTCGTGCAGCATGCCACGGCGCGCCAGCATCCAGATCCGAAGGAGCATATAAAGCACCAGCGGGCAAAGCGGCCACAATGCCCACGGCGTCGTGTACATTTCCTGCAGTTCCTTGCTGTGCACGTAAAGCGCAAGCACCAGAGCGGAAGTGAAGGCTGAGGCCACGCCTGCCTGCCCGACCATCTCGAAATCGACCGCGAGATAGCCGCGCCCGGGAACGGCACCGCCGTCCTTGTTGTCGAATTCATGCAGTTCGACGTAGCGCTTCACCAGAGCCAGGCTGAGGAAAAAGAAGATCGCGAACGACACCAGCCAGAAGGAAAGTTCCGTTCCGGTCGCCGCCGCACCGGCAACGATACGGGTCGTGTAGAGGCCGGCAAGCGTGAACACGTCGACGAGAAGCTTGCGCTTGAGCACAAAGGTGTAGGCCGTCGTAGCACAGGCATAAAACGCCAGCACGCCAGCAAACTTCCACGGAAGGAGAAAGGTCAGCGAAACCGAGGCCAGGGTCAGGCAGACGACCAGCACCAATGCCGTCGGCACCGACATCTGGCCGCTGGCAAGCGGCCGGTTGCGCTTCTTCGCGTGGCGCCGGTCGTTCGCCAGATCGGAGAGGTCGTTGATGACGTAGACGGCGGAGGCCAGGAAGCTGAACGCAAAGAATGCGATGGCAACACTCACCAGCGCATCCAGATGCAGCACCTCATGATTGAGGATCATCGGCACGCCGATCAGCACGTTCTTCGCCCACTGATGGACGCGGATCGACTTCAGCGGCGCAAGCATGCTCACTTTGCCGGTGTCGAGTTTCTCGGCATCGTGACTACGACGCCATTTCTCAGCCGCCGCATCGGGTGCCACGACGATTGCCCGGCGCGACGCCTCGAAGACCGCGATGTCGTCGCGGCTGTTGCCCATATAGTCGAAGCCACCTTCGCCGAACCGTTCCACCAACGCATCACGCTTTCGGCTGCTGGTCAGATTGAGTGCCTCCGACGAATGCATGATCGAAGAAAAGAGCCCGATATGCGCTTCGACCTCTCGCGCGACGGAAGGTGCAGCACCGGTAACCAGCACGATGTCGCGTCCTTGGGCCTTTTCGGCGGCCAATCGAGCAAGGACGGCCTGGCGATACGGCCAGTCCGCCGCCATTCGTCCGGAGCGCAAGGCAACCTCATGTTTCAGACGCGCCTTGCCCTGCGATAGCCACATGAGCATCGGGAAGAGCATCAGCGGATTGCGCAAAACGATGATCGCAGCACCTTCCCACAGTGTGTCGGCAGCCAGTAAGGTGCCATCCAAGTCGACACACAACGGAATTTGCCGTGTTTCGATATGCGCATTCATGAAATCTACCCCAGCAATATCTGCCGGGGATAATCGCGCCGATCACTTTCAAAGGTGGAAATAAGCAGCGCGCCTACACCCGGAAATTGCCGTTCTGGTTAACAAATGCCGAGCCGCGAGCGATGTCCGTCAGCGGCTGCCGATCCAGTTCAAGGCGTCGCGCCAATCGGTCATACGGACCGGCGTTCCATGCGATCCGGTCTCAAAGAGCACGAAGCGGGCCGGATAGCCCTGCCCTTTCAACGCGCTGTACAGCGCCTTCTGGCTCGCTGCCGGATAGACACTATCTCGGCTGCCATGGCTGAAGAACATCGGCAATTTCGCCTTGTAGGCGGCGCTCTTGGTAAAATCAGGATCGGCAGCGCCGCCCATGATCATCATGCCGCCAAGCGCTGCCACAGCGCCCGCGTCACGAGACACACCCCAGCAAATGAAACTGCCCATGGAGGCACAGGCCAGCACGACAGGTCTCCCGCCGGAGCGCTCGGCGGCAAGTTTGACCAGGCCTGCAACGTCCGCGGCCCCGGCCGCATCGAAGGACCGCACGCTCGGCGCGTAATAAACGCCCCCATTGGCGACAGCGAGGTTCTTCAGGCGATTGAAGTTGCCGCCGAAGGAGAAATCATTGGCGCCGAGGCGCCGGTCTCCCCCGCGTCCATGGATGAAAATCACGGTGAATGCTGCGCCGCGCTCCCGACCGACGCGCGTCACGTCGAGCGAGCGCCCGCCAACATCGAGCGTCTCGTTGACCTGCTCGCCTTTGACACCCAACGAGACGAAGGCGCGTTTGACGCGCCGCTCCGGAATTTCGTCGCGTTCATTGATATCGCGCAGTTCCTGATAGTCGACGACGCGGTAGTCACCGCCCTCGCTCTCCTCCAGCACCTTGCCGTATGAAAACAGATCGTCCTTGTAGGGCTTAAGCACCTGCGCCTCGGCGCAAACGATCGAGCTTGCAAAAAGGCCGACGGACAGAAAAATGGCGGCAAGCCGGCGAAAGCAAAAATCAGCTGTGGACACGGACAACGAAGGGCTCCCTGGTTCGCGGCAAAGCCTTGCCATCGGCCCGACAGCAAAGCAACAGTTGGTAACAAACGCCGACGCAGAGGCTTTATTTTGCAGGCATCCGGCGCGGCCATTCTCCTTTTGTTCGCACAATCGGCAAGAGTCTGGCAGAATTCGGGTGATTCGAATGACTGGGGATGGCGACAAGACCGAGGTCTTGCTATGGCCTTCAGCACCTCCGCACGACAGGAATGATCTAGACGCCCCATGGACGACAACAGCGACCTCTTCTCCGCAATACCCGAACAACCGAAGCCCGTCGTGGCAGACGCCGCGCCTGTTGCGCGAACGGCGCCGGCTCCGCGTGAAGAACCGCGCCCTGCTCCCAAAGGCAGCGACAGCGGCGACTATGATGCTTCGGCGATCGAGGTGCTGGAGGGGCTGGAGCCTGTCCGTCGGCGTCCGGGCATGTATATCGGCGGCACCGATGAAAAGGCGTTGCACCATCTCTTCGCCGAAGTCATCGACAACTCGATGGACGAAGCGGTGGCGGGGCACGCCAACTTCATCGAAGTCCATCTCGACGCCGACGGCTATCTGTCGGTAACCGACAACGGCCGCGGCATTCCGGTCGAAAACCATCCCAAATTCCCGGGCAAATCGACGCTCGAAGTCGTCATGACGGTTCTGCATGCCGGCGGCAAGTTCGACGGCAAGGCCTATGAAACTTCCGGCGGTCTGCACGGCGTCGGCGTCTCCGTCGTCAACGCGCTGTCGGACGATCTCGAAGTCGAGGTTGCCAGAAATCGCAAGCTCTATCGCCAGCGCTTTTCGCGCGGCGTGCCGCAGGGTGGCCTGGAGGAGCTAGGTGACGTCCACAACCGACGCGGAACGCGGGTTCGGTTTCATCCCGATCCGCAGATTTTCGGACCGCATGCCCGCTTCGAGCCGGCGCGCCTGTTCCGCATGGCACGCTCGAAGGCCTATCTCTTCGGCGGCGTCGAAATCCGCTGGTCGTGTGATCCGTCGCTGCTGCCGGAAGGCTCCGAGATACCGGACCGGGCGGTGTTCCACTTCCCCGGCGGCCTGAAGGACTATCTTGCCGCAACGCTCGGAAAGGAGTTCACGGTTACCCGCGAGATCTTTGCCGGCAAGTCCGAGAAGTCGAACGGCCACGGATCGCTCGAATGGGCCGTCACCTGGTATGGTGGCGACCAGCAAGTCCATTCCTATTGCAACACCATTCCGACGCCTGAAGGCGGGACGCACGAGGCAGGTTTCCGCATCGCGCTCACAAAGGGTCTGAAGAATTACGCCGAGCTGACGCAGAACAAGCGCGCCGCCATTATCACCACCGATGACGTGATGATTTCAGCCGCTGGCATGCTCTCGGTCTTCATTCGCGAGCCGGAATTCGTCGGCCAGACGAAGGACAAGCTGGCAACCGTCGAAGCACAGCGCATCGTCGAAAACGCCCTGCGCGATCCTTTCGATCATTATCTTGCCGACAACCCGGCCGAGGCGGCAAAACTGCTTGAATGGGTGATCGAGCGCGCCGACGAGCGCGTCCGCCGCCGCAAGGAAAAGGAAGTCAACCGCAAGACCGCGGTGCGCAAGCTGCGCCTGCCCGGCAAGCTTGCCGACTGCTCGCAGAACACAGCCGAAGGTGCGGAACTTTTCATCGTCGAAGGGGATTCGGCTGGCGGCTCGGCCAAGCAGGCGCGTAACCGCGCGAACCAGGCCATCCTGCCGCTTCGCGGCAAGATCCTCAACGTCGCCAGCGCCGGTCGGGAAAAGCAGGGCGCCAACCAGCAGATCGGCGACCTGATCCAGGCGCTCGGCTGCGGTACTCGCAGCAAATACCGGGAAGAGGACCTGCGCTACGAACGCATCGTCGTCATGACCGACGCCGACGTCGACGGCGCGCACATCGCCTCGCTGCTGATCACCTTCTTCTACCAGGAGATGCCGGAGCTCATCCGCGGCGGCCACCTCTATCTCGCCGTACCCCCGCTCTACCGCCTGAGCCAGGGCTCGAAGACGCTCTATGCCCGCGACGACGCCCATCGCGAAGAGCTGATGCGCACCGAATTCAACGGCCGCGGCAAGGTCGAAGTCGGCCGGTTCAAAGGTCTCGGCGAGATGCTGCCGGCGCAGCTCAAGGAAACGACAATGGATCCGAAGTTCCGCACGCTGCTCAAGGTCCAAATCGACGACGTCGATTTCGAAGGCACGCGCGAAGCCGTCGACAGCCTGATGGGCACCAAGGCCGACGCACGCTTCCGGTTCATCCAGGAACGCGCCGTGTTCGCGGATAATCTCGATATCTGATCGACCGAGACGTCGCGGTGCCTATGTGTTTACAAGCAGATAGGCACCGTGGGTGAAGCCGATAATGGCACGCCCGAAACGACGGGCGTTGCCCATTTGCGAGGCGCCTTCAAAGACGCCGCTCCGACTATCGATCGAGATCTGCAGGTGTGCGCAGCGCCTTCTCCATGAACAGGCTCAGCGGATCCGGCTGGTAGTTGCCGAAAGGCGGGCGCTCGACATATCCGGCGCTCCTGTAGAGCCCGATTGCTTCCGGCTGGTGAATACCGGTTTCAAGCCGGATGATATCAAGACCGCAGTTCTCGCCGTGCCGCTCGACTGTCTGCAACAAACGCTTTCCGACCTTCAGTCCCCGCGCCTGCGGGTCGACGAACATGCGGTTGATCTCCGCCGAACCATCGCCGGCTTCGACCAGCGCGCAGCAACCGACGACAACTCCATCAAAACGCGCGACGAAGAAGGATACGCTTGGCTTCTCCAGCGTCGGCACATCGACAAGGTGGTTGCTTTCCGCAGGATAGAGCAATGCGGCATAGGCGTCCGACATTTCCAGAAGGCGCAGGATTTCCGGCTGGCGTGGTAACTCTTCGGCGATCGTGACGTCAGGCAATTTTTATCCTCGGCAATGGCTTGGTTCGTTTGCGGTTCTGAAGCGAAACTAACGGCCTGTAGGTCGGCACCCAATACGTCAAATTGCGCAAGGACCAGACCTGCCCATCAATCCGAATGACGCGGCGAAACAAATTGTTTCTGCGCGTTCAGGCCATTGCCCTAATTCCGGAAGAATCACACAGGCAGAAGTCGTGCAACCGGCGCCCAGATGGATACAGCCAGACCATGAAAGCCACCCTGATCGTTATGACCATCCTTGGCTGTGACCACGACGTCAGCCAGTGCCAATATATCTCGACGGTCGACGGGACATGGCCCTCGATCGCCCAATGCGATACGGATTCGCAGAAACAGTTGCCGCGCTTTTCCAATGCCAACTATCCCGTGGTCGTCGCCGTCTGCGAGAGTTCCGGCCCCGGCTTCGCCACCAATGATCCGCAGCCGGAGGTCGTCGCTCCGCTTCCGCAGCCCGAGACGCCGGCGCCGCAGGCAGCAGAGGTGCAACCGACCCTGCCAAAGCGCGCCCTTGCGTTTCTCTCCGGCGCCGTTCCCGACCGTGAGAAGCTGAAGACCCTGGTCAGCAAGCCGGTTCACTACATCGAGGACGGTTATTCCTGGGTGGCGCGGCGGTTCACCGACTGACGCAATCAGGCGGGGTCATTCATCAGGCTTTCGGCGCTCGTGGTTTGGCGGCCAGCACGGCTGGCTGACCTTTCGGCGAATTGACGTCAGGCGGCCTGGCGCGCGGCCAATTGGGCATAGTCGCGGGCAGACTGCCGTTGCTCGGCAAAGGCCAGACGCTCGAGAATTTCCGCCATTGCATTGCAGGCCGGCGAAGGCGCCCTTTGACCGTGCAAGCTTGCGAGCAGCGCGGCACAGACGGAGGCGCGACAATCGTCCGTGCCGGTCGTGCCGTCCTTGCGCCAGAGCAGGACCGCCTCAGCGAACGCTTCGCTGACGTCACGCCCAAGGCCGGCGCTCTCGAACAGGGCGCGAATGGAATGGATGCGGCCGCTCGAGAGGATCGAGCGAACGCGCTTTTCCGTGACGCCAGAGAGATCGACGATGGCTGCCGAGAAAAACTCCGCCCGACCGGTGACAAGTGCATGCAACAGGAACGCCGGCGTCAGGCGACCGGTCCCGCGCAGATGAGCGACGAAGTCAGGCAATTCATCCACAGCCAAAGCGCCGGCCATGCCGACCGCTGCGACGTCGCAGGCCTCGCGCGTGATCCGCTCTACCCGCGTCTTTCCGATCGCCATCTGAACCAGACCGAAGGCGGCGAGAGCTGCCCCCACCTCTTCGACGAGCGCGTGCCGGGCATCGCTTGGCAAGTCGGCGCGGTCCAGCAGCAGATCGCGGATGGCAGCGGAATAGCCGAGACGCTCAGCGATCCGCTTCAACGACCGGCGCGGCAGCTGGGCACCGCCATTTTCAAGCAGGATCAGCATTTCTTCTTCGCCGCCGATTTCAGCGATAGCGGCTGAGACGGAACGTGACACGAATGCGCGGGCCGCAATCAGCGCCCGTGTCTCGACCGAGCCCCGGGCTGCAAGATCGACAAGGTCCTCGTCGGTCAGAACAGGCGAGCGGGAAATGACGATGTAGGCGATTTCCGGCTGGTCTTCGGCAAGCCCGAGAATGATGGCACGAGGAATATCGGAGGATGGCGCGAGCACTTCGGCCAGAGCCGAACGTACCTTCGGAGAGGGATCGTCGAGCAGAAAGGTCATTGCCATTTCGGCAGCCTGACGATCAATACCGTTCATCTGCGCGTCGACATAGGCGCGACCGAGGGCCCGGGCAGCGCGGGCACGATCGCCCGTTCTCGCCGTCTCCACCCAGCGAAGAAATGCTTGTATGATCACCGACGCCCCACTAGACACCCAAAGCCACCTGATGTTGGAAGCCTAGCCGGCAAAGGTTTAAGATTGGTTCACCATGTCCGTTAACCGCTTCAAAACCATGAAACCACTGCTGTTTCAGAGCGCCGGCGCGCCGCTACCGACGTCCGTCGATCTCAACGCTTTCGATGGCATTATTGTCGATCTCGGTTTTGGTGACGATGCACTAGCTCAGCTGGTGGCAGTCGCGCGCGGTGCCTGCCGTGTCTTCGCACGGATCGCTCCAATCAACCGCCTGGCAGCGGAGGACATGGCCTCGCTTCTTCGCAACGACATTAGCGGCGTCCTGCTTTCCGGATGCCGGAGCCGCGCAGATGTGCAGAGGCTCGATGTCATGCTGCGCGTCGCGGAGGCGAACGTAGGCAATCGCCTGCAGCAGGTCGCTATCCTTGCCGAATATGGCTCGGTCCCCGAAAGCGTACTTTCGCCCTACTCCCTTGGCGAAAGCTCGCCGCGTCTCGAAGGAATTATTTTCGATGCCTCTGCGCTGGCGGCGGCTATCGGCTGCAGACCATCGAAGGAGCCGCAGGATGAGGTTCTGGTCGCACCAATCGCCGCCGGGCGCGCCGCTGCTGCTCTTCGCGCCCATGAAGCGGGTCTTGGCTGTTACGAAATGCTGCCGCAAACGGCAGTGACTGAAAAGGCCGTCCGGCGCGCCTTCGCTGCCAGCCGCGCCAATGGCTTTTCTTCCGTGGTCTGCCGCTCGCCGGAGCAAGCGGCATGGCTGGATACAGGCGGCTGACGCTTCCTCCGACTACCCACGCCTCAGCGCGTGGGACGCACCATCTGGAAGACGTCGCCGCCGTCGCAGTAATCCATGTAGCCGAGGCGGGCGAGCGGGCGGACCGTCGCCATGTCGAAACGACCGTCGCGGATCGCCTCGTCGCGAATGTGGATGCCGACCACCTGGCCGATAACGACGTAATTGTCCGAGGGCTCGCCATCGAGCCCCTTTGGCTGGAACATCTCGGTCATCCGGCACTCCAGCGCCGCATAGGCCTCGCCCACGAACGGCGCCTTGACCAACGTCCCGTCAACCGGCGTCAACCCGGCTATCGTAAACTCGCTCTCGCCATGGGGAGCTGCAATCGAGGTCTTGTTGACCGCCTCGCTCAGATTCCGGCTGGCGAAGCTGGCGGTGAATTCGCCGGTGGCCTCGATGTTGCGCACCGAATCCTTGTAGCCGCTCGACGAAAACATCACGAGTTTCGGCCGGTCGCTGATCGCATTGAAAAAGGAATAGGGCGCGATATTCAGCGAGCCGTCCGTGGCGCGCGTGCCGATCCAGCCGATCGGCCGCGGCGAGACGATGGCCTTGAACGGATCATGCGGCAGGCCATGCCTGTTTGCGGCCGTGTCGTAGAACATCAGGCGTCTTCTCCGACCCAGGTGACGATCTCGGCCAGTTCCGGGCGTGGACGCTCCGTTGGCGGGACCGTAGCGGTGCCGATGTGGATAAAGCCGGCGATCTTCTCGCCCGGCTCAACGCCGAGCAACGGATAGGCAGCTTCGTCGAAGGCGTACCATTCGGTCAGCCAATTGGAGGCATAGCCGAGCGCATTGGCCGCCATAAGCAGGTTGAGGCAAACGGCACCGGCCGACATCTGCTGCTCCCATTCCGGGATCTTGAAATGCGGGGCTGCCTTGCTGACGACCGCAACGACGACCGGAGCCCGCGTCATCCGCGTCTCCTCGACCTTGATCATCTCGTCAGACAGATCGGGCTTCTTGGCGAGTGCCATTGTCTTCAGTTCGGCGCTGATGCGCGCCCGCTCTTCGCCGCGGTAAACGATGAACCGCCACGGAGCGAGCTTGCCGTGATCCGGCACACGCGAGGCGAGCTTCAGCATTTCCTCGACTTCAGCTCTACCGGGTCCTGGTTCACCCATCTGAAAAGCGGGAATGGACCGGCGGGACGCGAGATAGTCAACGAGCTTTATTTCGGTTTTCATATTGGGTGAATTCCACTATTTTGCCGCCGACCGGCAGCCACGAAAATGCCATACCGGCGTCTCAAGTGGAGTCACCCAGTCAGGAAGTCAACTGCTCTCATGCGCACCTGCCCTCGTATTTTCATCAGAACCGGTTTGGCGGTCGCACTCGCAAGCATCACCGCCGGCAGCGTCCTGGCGCAGGACGCCACGGAGGCCTTCGAGAGCTTTCCCTCCATTTCCACCACCGGCAAGACGCAGAAGCTGACCGGCTTCAGTCCGCTGACCAGCGACCCGACACAGGGCGGCACACTGAAGGACGTGAAACTCGAGGCGCTTCTGACCGGCAAGGGTCAGCCCGTCGAGGCCGGCCTGGCCTGGCGCGTGTTCAGCCCGATCCCCGGAAGCGACGGCAAGCTGCCGCTGCTGGCGACGTCCGAAGGCGGATCGACGGCCTTCAGCCTGGTGCCGGGCGAGTATTTCGTCAACGTCGCATTTGGCCGTGCGGCCGCGACGCGCAAGATCCGCATCCCGGAAGACGGCGTGCTCGACAAGCAGGTACTGGTCCTTGATGCTGGCGGCATGACGTTGAATGCGGTCTCAGGCAGCGATGTGCGCATCCCGCCGGGCGAACTCAGCTTCTCCATCTATTCGTCCGAAACGCAGAGCGATGGCGAACGGGCCTTGATTGCCGCCGACGTGAAGCCCAGCACCGTCCTTCGCCTCGGCGCCGGCACCTATCATGTCAGCTCCAACTACGGCACGACAAATGCGGTGATCACGGCCGACATCCAGGTGGAAGCCGGCAAGCTGACCGAAGCGACGATCCAGCACAAGGCTGCGAAGCTGACGCTGAAGCTGGTCTCCGAGCCGGGCGGCGAAGCCATCGCCGACACCGGCTGGTCGATCCTGACTTCGGCCGGCGACATCGTCGACCAGGAGGAAGGGGCGTTCCCGACGCTGGTTCTTCTCGAGGGCAACTATACGGCTGTCGCAAGAAACAAGAACAAGATCTACCAGCGCGATTTCACGGTGAAGGCCGGCGTCAACACCGATATCGAAGTGCTGCTGACCAATGGCGGCGCGGCCGCAAGCCCGGAAGCAGCCGCGGAAGCACAGGATTGATCTGACGCCGCCAGGCTGACCGTGCGGCAGGCACGCCTGACGCTACGTCAGCCGGCACGCTTGAGGAAACGGCGACGCGGCGGTGCCATCGAAAAGACCGCCTCGTAGATGCGACCGAGCAGATCCTTGCGGTCAGCATGCAAGCAAAGCTCTTCCCAGGTGAGGATATGCCCGATGCGGGCCGCGATCGTCGTGCCCGACAGCCTTCGGAATTCGCGGATCAGGAGAGAGATCCTGAGCGTCAGCGAGACCTTGCTGGCGAGATGGAAGATGCGGCCGTTCTGCCCCTCGAAATAGATCGGTATGACGTTCGCGCGCGCGGCCTGTATCAACTTGGCCGGAAAGATCTTCCACGGCAGATCCTCGGCCCTGCCCCAGCCCGAGCGCGCCGTTGCTACGCCGCCGGCCGGGAAGATCACGATCGTCACGCCGTCCTTCAGCAATCGCACCGCTTCGTGGCGCGTCGCCATGTTCAGCGCCAAGGCCTCCTTCGTCTCCTCGAAGGACACCGGCAGCGAATAGGGCGCCATCTCCGGCACCTTCAACAGCTCGTTGTTGATCAGCACCCGAAACGGCCTGCCGAGTTGCTCGGCAAGCGCCAGAACGGCAATGCCATCGCCGATGCCGAAGGGATGATTGGCAACGATAACCAGGGGGGTGTCCGGCAGGTGCCGAGGCGGCCATTCGCCCTGAAGCCGCAGGCGGACATCGATCAGCTTCAGCATCTCGCCGAAGATCCGGTCGCTCTTGCCGACGACGTCGGATTGCCAACGCGCGTAAAGCTTGACGTATCGGTTGCGACCCGCCAGGCCCTCCATGGAGCGGATGAACCAGCGCTTCAGGCGCCGGTCATTTTCATTTGCGTAAGACAGCTCTTTGAACTGCACGGAAGTCTCCGATGGATGGCCTCCTGCATGCTTCCTTAAATCGTACCCGGTTTAAGGATAGGAACATGCAGCAACTCGAAGTACGACGGCGACCTTTGCGCGTCTGATAAGACGCGCGGCGCTGTAGCATCCGGATATTCCGCTAATATGACAGTTTGCTGACAGAGCGAAGGTCCCGGGGTGTTAACCCCGGGCTTTCTTTTCAGCCTTGCGCTTGAGATCAGGCGCCGTGGCCTCAGCCGAGAGCGAAGCGATCGCCTCGTCGAGCGACATCGCCGTCTGGGCCTGCGAGCCGAGACGCCGGATGTTGACCGAACGCTCTTCCGCCTCGCGCTTGCCGCAAACGACGATGACCGGAACCTTGGTCACCGAATGCTCACGGACCTTGTAGTTGATCTTCTCGTTGCGGAAGTCGGTCTCGACCGTAAGTCCGGCATCACGCAGAAGCTCCGCGACCTCGCGACCATAGTCGTCTGCCTCGGAAGTAATTGTCGCGACGACGACCTGCAGCGGCGAGATCCACAGCGGCATGTGGCCGGCGAAGTTTTCGATCAGAATACCGAGGAAGCGTTCCATCGAACCGCAGATCGCCCGGTGGATCATCACCGGCTGACGCTTCTCGGAATCCTTGTCGATATAGAAGGCGCCAAAGCGCTCCGGCAGGTTGAAGTCGACCTGTGTCGTGCCGCACTGCCATTCGCGGCCGATCGCGTCCTTCAGTGTATATTCGAACTTCGGACCGTAGAAGGCGCCCTCGCCCGGCAGGATGCCGGTCCTGATGCGGCCTTCGGACTGCGCCTCGATCGTCTTCAGCACGTCGGTCATGACGCTTTCGGCGCGATCCCAGAGCTCGTCGGAACCGACGCGCTTATCCGGACGGGTCGACAGCTTGACGACGACTTCCTTGAAGCCGAAGTCCTCGTAGACCGAAAGGATCAGATCGTTGATGCGCAGGCACTCGGCCGCCATCTGCTCGTCGGTGCAGAAGACGTGGGCATCATCCTGGGTGAACCCGCGCACGCGCATCAGCCCGTGCAGCGCACCGGATGGCTCGTAACGATGGACGTTGCCGAATTCGGCCAACCGCACCGGCAGTTCGCGGTATGACTTCAGGCCATGCTTGAAGATCTGGATATGACCCGGGCAGTTCATCGGCTTCAGCGCGAAGACCCGCTCGTCATCGGTGTCGTCGCCGGCGACCGTCACCTTGAACATGTTGTCGCGGTACCAACCCCAGTGACCGGACGTTTCCCACAGCGACTTGTCGAGCACCTGCGGCGCGTTGACTTCCTGATAGGTGTTGGCGAGCCGGCGGCGCATATAGGCCGTCAGCGTCTGGAACAGACGCCAACCCTTGCCGTGCCAGAAGACGACGCCCGGACCCTCTTCCTGGAAATGGAAGAGATCCATCTCGCGTCCGAGGCGGCGATGGTCGCGCTTTTCCGCTTCGGCCAGGATATGCAGGTACTGGTCAAGCTCTTCCTGGGTATGCCAGGCCGTGCCGTAGATGCGGGTCAGCATCGGGTTGTTGCTGTCGCCGCGCCAATAGGCTCCGGCAACCTTCATCAGCTTGAATGCCGTACCGATCTGGCCGGTCGAGGCCATGTGCGGGCCGCGGCAAAGGTCGAACCAGTCGCCCTGATAGTAGATCTTGAGATCCTGGCCCTCCGGGATCGCATCGACCAGCTCTACCTTGTAGGCCTCGCCCTTGTCGGCGAAGACCTGGCGTGCCTTTTCGCGCGGCCAGACTTCCCTGGTGAACGGCTTGTTGCGAGCGATGATCTCCTTCATGCGCTTCTCGATGACCGGCAGGTCGTCGGGCGTGAAGGGCTCGTTCTTGGCAAAGTCGTAGTAGAAGCCGTTGTCGATCACCGGTCCGATGGTCACCTGCGTGCCCGGCCACAGCTCCTGCACGGCTTCCGCCATCACGTGCGCCGCATCGTGGCGGATCAGCTCAAGCGAACGCTTGTCGTCGCGGGTGACGATTTCGATGCGGCCATCGGCGATGGTATCGGACAAGTCGCGCAGCTCGCCATCGAGCGCGATGGCGACGGCCTTCTTGGCCAGCGACTTCGAAATCGACTCGGCGACATCGCGCCCGGTCGTGCCCGGGGCGTATTCGCGGACGGAGCCATCAGGAAATGTAAGGGAAACGGGATTCGACATCATGATCTCCTATCCAGTCCCGCCAACGAATGCGGGTGGTATGGTGTGGTATGACTGACCGGCTTCCGCCGGCTATTTGACGCAGGCCTGATAGAGGTTTTTCGAAACGGAGTAAAGGCAAGGACAGCCTACAGCGCCGCGCGTCTTATCAGACGCGCAAAGGTCGCTGTAGCACTTTGAATGGCTGCATGTTTTTATCCTTAAATCGAATAGGATTTAAGGAAACATGCAGGATGCACGAAGCATCGCGGCGAGGCCCTTAACCGTGTTCCAGTTGCGGAACGTGCCGATGCCGAGACGTTTTTTGGTCAAGGCGCCGAGCAGTTTCGATTCGCTTGCCTGGCCGGTGAAATGAACCCAAAGGTCGCCATCGACGACCGCCAGACGCTCGCCGGCAGTGCAATAGCGTTCGAAATCCGAAGGCACGGCGCCGGAAAGCGGCTCGCGCATCACGCGAACATGGACGCGGGTGCCGTTCTCCTCGCCTTCAACGCGAAACGGATTGGCTGCGGCAAGCCTCAGCCAATCGGAACCAGGACGAACGATGATGTCGACCTGCCGGCCGAACGTCTCGGCGAATGCCGTCTCGAGCGCCGCCTCCAGCTCTCCGACGGCAACCCTGTCCGTTTCGAACAACAGGTTGCCCGTGGCGGCGAGTGTGCGCGGTGACCGGTGACCGAGCCGCTCGGCCATGGCTTTCAGATCACCCATCACAACGCGCCGCCCTTCGCTGAGCACGATACTATAGAGCAGCGCGACGTAGCTGTTCACGCAGGGAACTCCTTGGCTCATGCACGCCAGTAGTCGGCGGCACCGGCCGGCAAATGGGCCAATACGCGATCGAGCTTCGCTTCGTCGACGTTCTTCCGCAAGGCTGCCGCCACATCGGCAATTGCCGTATCCGGCGAAATATTGTGGTCTCCACGCAGCGCTTGCACTTCGAGCGTCATAGCCGTCCTTCCCGAAAACGGGCTCGTGGGTTCTTCGAGATCCCACTCGGCGATAAAGATCGCTCTTAGAACCGGCGGCAGCACGTCGGCAAACAGGATCGCATCCTCGACATCCAGGCGACGACGAAAGGTCTGCAGCACGGCCTGAACCATCGTATAGGCCTGGTTCGTCGTCTGGAGCCCTGAGATATCGCGGGCATCGGTGATGAAGCGGTCGAAATCGACCGAAGCCTGCCGATATTCCATCGGGATCGTCATCGCGTTCATCCGCCCTTTGGCCGCGGCTGCCAGTAGCGCCACGGCGCATACCAATGATGCCTGCCCTTCAGGCGCTCCGGCACCGGGTCGAACCCATGGGTTCCGCCCGGGCCACAACGCGCGACGCGAAAAAGCGTCATCCAACCACCGGCCCACAGGCCGTGGCGTGCGACTGCCTCATAGCCATATTCCGAACAGGTCGGCAGATGCCGGCAGGCATTGCCGATGAAACTGGAAAGGGTCAACTGATAGGCACGGATGAAGGCCATGCCAAGCAGGCGCCCCGGCGTCCTGCGGAAAGGACCGGACCAGTTGCGCCCGCCGCCCGCAGACTCAGAGCCAGCCATGGGCGGATGTTCGCAATGCGGATCCCGGCACATGGCTCAGACGGCCGTCGCCAGACGCCTGGCCTCGATCTGGCCGATCGCATCGACGACAGCATCGAAAGTGAGCATGGTCGAGGCGTGCCGGGCCTTGTAGTCCTTCACCGGCTTCAGGAACCGCATGTCCTCGAAACGGCCAGAGGGACCTTCCCCGTCGGCCTTCAGCATCGCCAGCATCTCGTCGCGGGCCTTTCGGATTTCGCTCGCCTGCGCGCCGACGACATGACGAGCCATGATCGACGACGATGCCTGCCCGAGCGCGCAAGCCTTGACGTCATGGGCAAAATCCGTGACCACGTCGCCGTCCATCTTCAGCCAGATCCGGACCTTCGAGCCGCAAAGCTTCGAATGCGCAACCGCTTCGGCATCGGCATTTTCCAGAACCCCGATACGCGGGATATTGCCGGCGAAGTCGAGAATACGATTGTTGTAAATGTCATCCATCATTTGACGCGATCCGGCTGATTTTTCGCGGTTTTGGGTGATCGGCGCATGATTTTCTCCTATAGGCAGGAAAAAAGCACGACGCAGTCCCCTCGGCCTCTTTCATCTCTGTGGCACCATACTATATGCTATGTCGTGTTGGGGCGACAGTTCCGCAAGAGGATCAAAATGTCGCCTGTTGTTTGGGAAACCGTGCCGGACGGTCCATTGCACTGCTAAGCAAGGACCAGAAAGCCCCGGAGCCCGCCGACGGAACCCAAGCCTGCAGGGTTAGGCGAATGGCCAGTGGCGAGTTGTCCGAAAGATAAAACGTCAAGCAATCCCCGTATTGCGCAAAGAGGCCATTATGGATGCCATAGTGAAGAATTTCCCCGTGCTCGACAATGCGAGCGACCGGCCGACGCAAAAAGAGGCCGAGGACGCCGTGCGCGTTCTGCTGCGCTGGGCAGGTGATGATCCGAGTCGCGAGGGCCTGTTGGATACGCCGGCACGCGTAGCCAAGTCCTACCGCGAGCTTTTCAGTGGTTACGATCTCGCAGCCGAAGACGTGCTCGGCCGGACCTTCGAAGAGGTTGCCGGCTACGACGACATGGTGCTGGTCAAGGACATTCCGTTCTATTCCCATTGCGAACACCACATGGTGCCAATCATCGGAAGGGCGCACGTCGCCTATCTGCCGAATGGAAGGGTTCTTGGGCTTTCGAAGATCGCCCGCGTGGTCGATATCTATGGTCGCCGGCTGCAGACGCAGGAATCGATGACGGCCCAGATCGCCAAGGCGATCGACGAGTCGCTGGCGCCCCGCGGGGTCGCGGTGATGATCGAGGCTGAACATATGTGCATGGCGATGCGCGGCGTTCAGAAGCAAGGCTCGACAACGCTGACCACCACATTTACGGGTACTTTCCAGACCGAACCGGCCGAACAGGCCCGTTTCATGACGATGCTGCGGGGCTTCAAGTAAGGCTCCTACCAACGGAGCCTTTCATGACGCTCACATTCGAGACCCCCTCCTCCAACAATGCCGAACTGGAAAACGGTCCGGCCTTCACGCCCCGCTTCGATGAAAAGGGGCTGATCACCGCCGTCGTCACCGACGCACGCGACGGCGAGTTGCTGATGGTCGCGCACATGAACGCCGAAGCGCTGGCGCTGACGATCGAGACCGGCGTCGCCCACTATTACAGCCGCTCCCGAAAGAGCCTCTGGAAGAAGGGCGAGAGCTCCGGCAATCTTCAGACGGTGAAAGAGATTCGCACCGATTGCGACCAGGACGCCATCTGGCTCAAGGTGTCGGTCGCCGGACACGACGCAACCTGCCACACCGGCCGCCGCTCCTGCTTCTATCGAACGGTCGGCACCGATGGCGGCCGTGCTACCGTTACGATCACCGACGACATCAGGCATTTCGACCCGACCGAGGTTTATGACAAAAATTAAGCATTGCGCATCTTTTTGGGGCGGGTGCATACTGCGTTGATATTTTGGTAACCCAGCGGGCGCCTAATCCTTCGGCAAGGATGCAGTTTCCCTGGGAACGGCCGCAAGCCGGGTAACATTGCAAACTGTAGTGAATGTTTATCGGCCCCGCCGCACGCGGCGACAGGATCGATGGTAATCTGAATAACGGTGCCAGTCTTTCAGCGATGAATAAGGACAAGGCCGGCACCAGCGCCGGCTTGGCAGGTTTTCCTCCAGACAAGTGCGCTCAAAATTATTGCGTCGTTCCAGGATCGAATCTGGTCTTCGGAAGTTTGAGTCAATGCATGGAGCGCCACGACGCCCTTCGCGCATTCTGAAGGACGTGTTGCGCTGCCACGTGTTCGGCGGTGTTGGAGGTGCCGGATGTTGAACTGGACTTTTACGCGTAGCAGCCAGATTGCCGACCTGACCGACCCGGACGGGTCATCACTCTCGACAACACCATCTGAACCCGCCGTGCCGCCCAGACCGCCCAAGATCGCAATCGCGCTCGGCGGCGGCGCCGCTCGCGGCTGGGCCCATATCGGCGTGCTCAGAGCGCTCGACGAAGAAGGCATCGAGGTCGGCATGATCGCCGGTACCTCCATCGGCGCTCTTGTCGGTGGCTGTTATCTCGCCGGCAAGCTCGATGAACTGGAAGCATTTGCCCGGTCACTGACTGTACGACGCATTGCCGGCCTGCTCGATTTCGCCATCGGCGGCGGCGGCCTCTTCGGTGGGCTGCGCTTGACCAAGCGCATGCAGGAGCATCTCAAGGGCCTAAGCATCGAGAGCCTCGACCGACCGTTCATTGCGGTTGCAACCGAGGTGCATAGCGGCCACGAAGTCTGGCTGGAAAAGGGCTCTCTGATCACCGCCATCCGCGCGTCCTATGCCCTTCCCGGCATCTTCGAGCCGATCAATGCCAACGGCCGGACATTAATGGACGGCGCACTGGTCAACCCCGTACCGGTTTCGGTATGCCGTGCGCATGAACAGCAGCTCGTCGTTGCCGTGAACCTTAACTACGATCTCTATGGCCGCTCTGCCGTGGTCAAACACAGCGCCGGCACAGAGACCCTGGATATGCCGGCCATCAACGAGCCGACGCACCACTCGGCGCGCATGGGCATGACCAGCGTCATGGTTCAGGCCTTCAACATCATTCAGGATCGCATCTCGCGTGCGCGCCTTGCCGGCGATCCTCCGGATCTGGCCCTCCATCCGAAGCTCAACGACATCGGGCTCTCGGAATTCCACCGCGCCGGAGAGGCGATTGATCGCGGCTATCAGGAAGCGAAAGCCAAGCTCGCCGAAATCCGCCGGATGCAGGAAGTCCTGGTTCGCTGACAACGGGCGCAATGCCAGGTTTCCGCGTTGCTCCAAGGGATTGCTGTACCGGTCGCACATTTAGCGATGGCGGAAAGTGCCAGCGCGCGTTCAGCACGACTGTTCGAGATTGCGCCGCAGACGGACAACAAAAGGGCGGCGGAAACCGCCCCTTTCAATTATCCAGCTATATAGGCCTTGATGTGCTCGGCCTCTTGCTCCATCGCGCGAATGTGATGCTTGATCACGTCACCGATCGAAATAATGCCGGCCAGGTGCCCATTCGTTTCAACTGGCAGATGACGGGCTCGCAGCTTGCTCATCATTTCCATCAGCGTATCGACGGACATTTCCTCGGTGCAGCAATAGACGTTCTGCCACATCACGGCCGAGACCGGCTTCTCCAGACAGGCAGCGCCATGTTTGGCAATGGCGGCGACGATATCGCGCTCGGTCAGGATGCCGGTGATCTGATCATCCGCATCGATGATGATCACTGCGCCGATATGATTGTCACGCAGAAGGACTGCGGCCTGTTGAACCGTCATGCGAGGACCGACGGTCACGACGTTCCGGCCCTTTTCATTGAGTATCGCTTTTACTGACATGCGCACTTCTCCCCGTTGCGACGACGCCGGGTCGGCGGGGAAGGTTCCAGCCTGTCGTGTGCGGCACAGTCGGGCAACGGAACCTATACCCACTCCGGTACCTGCAAGGCTGACGCGTCGCTCCTCAGAAACGCGCTATACCTTTGAGCACCCGGCCTTCACGGGCCGCACCGTCCATGGACAATATCGGCCGTTTCAAATGGTGCGCCAGCGTTCCCGGGAAATCAAGCGTTCTGACAATGATCGCAACAGGATCGGTGCGTTCTCAATCGCGTGGGTCGAACAACGCGAACAGGAGGAAGCCAAAGAGGAAACCGCCGATATGCGCTTCCCACGCCACGCTGTCGGCTCCGCCAGGCGTGAACATGCCGAACCCGACGAGGAAATTCGTCAGGAACCAGATGCCGCTGAAAACGACGACTGAGCGATTGGAGAGCGCCTCGCTGAAGGAAAGCCTGCGATTGAGGTGGGCGAACTGCCGACTGATGCGGCCGCTTGGCGAAAACACGAATCGCGCCGCGCCACCCATGAAGCCCGAAACGACCCCCGAGGCGCCGACCACGACGATCATCTCGCCCCAGTGAAATACTGTGTGAAGTGCTACGGCAGCGGCGGCCGAAAGAGCCCAGAAGAGAGCCAGCCGCGCCATGCCGATGCGCCGGGCCACCGGTGCCCCAAAGGCAACCATCCAGAAGATATTGAAGATCAGGTGCTCCCAGCTTCCGTGCAGGAACGAATACGTCACCGGGCTCCAGAGCCACGCAAGGCTCTGCTCGGCAAGCGGATGATCATAGCGCGCTGGAAGGAAGGCGAAGTTCAGGATGATATCCTGGTCGAGACTGCTCGAGAAGACATAGGTGCGAAGCGCATGAATAGCGACGAGGAACAACAGGATGCACGTCAGCCCCGCCGGCAGGTTGAATGCGGGCTCGTGCGTGCGCTGGACGGCGCCTTCCCGCTCCGCCTCCGGTGGCGTCGCTGCCTGATCTCGTTCCATGGCTGCTGCTCTCTTCCGTCCGCATGTCCGTTTCAATCCGACCCAGTCGGCCGGGCAATTGCGCATCGCCGGACAGCGCGCCCAGCCATAAGCAAACAAAAAAAGACCGTCCAGTAAAAACTGAACGGTCGGTGAGCTCCCAATACCCAGAGCTCAAAATCTGTGCCGAAGGCAATCCTTCGTGAAGTGATGTTCATTCAGGTGCCAGCCCGCTGCGGCCGAAGCAATCGAAACCGTTTGTTAACCTTAATTTCCAGGTGGCACGGAATTCGCTCTGTCATCAGGACAACCGGTATGAGCGGTCGAATTTGTGCCGGATCGGCACACAGATCGCGCGAAATGGAATGAACGACATCATGCGCAGCAAGACATCAACGCAGTTGTTCCAGTATTGGAACCTCATTCGTGGCGACCGTGAACTACCGCGTCGCGACGAAATCGAACCGTCGGCCATCCGGACACTCCTGCCTGAGCTCTTCATCCTCGAGAGGGACAGTTTCGCCAGTATAAAATTCCGCCTGGCTGGAACGCATGTCTGCGCCCTCTTCGGCCAGGAACTGCGCGGCCAGCAGTTCGGTACACTCTGGTTCGGGACCCAGGCTGGCAGAACGCTTCAAGTCAGCACGCAGGTGATGGCACGACACGTGCCCGTCATGCTGTCGGCGATTGCACTGACGGAAGACAGGAGAGAATTGGAGATCGAGGCTCTGCTCCTTCCCCTCGCCTCCAACGAAGGTCACAGTGACCGCATTCTCGGTTCTCTCTCACCATTGTCGCGCCCGTACTGGTTGCACGCCGCACCGGTCAGCGGTCTCGATGTTAGGGGCCTCAGAGTGCTCGATCCGGATCGGACGGCGGCGCTCCTAAGGGAACCGGCCATGGACGAGGCATTTTCTCCCGGAATCCGGCAGGTGCAACACTTGCGCGTCTTCGAGGGCGGCCGCGACGCCTGACAAACGCCTGTGCCAAGATCCGCGCAGCCACCAACCGCAGGGCGAACATTCTATTAACCGGACCGCACTATGCTTTGCCTGCCAAGATACGTCATGCAGAGTGATCATGTTCTCGTTCCAGCAAGCTCAAAATACCGGTCCGAAGCCGCACCAGGAAGGCGCATTTCAGCGCGTCTCGGTGAACCTTACCGGGCGACTGATGCTTGCCAACCACGACGAATTCGACTGCACCGCCGTCGACATGTCACCGGGTGACGTGCTTCTGTTATCGCCAGCCCGCCCACGTGCCGGCGAACGCATCATTGCCTACATCGATCACGTCGGCCGGCTCGAAGGCACCGTGTCTCGGCTCGCCGAAAACGCCTTCGTCATCCAGCTCAACGCCACGGAGCGCAAGCGCGAGAAGCTTGCGGCGCAATTGACGTGGATTGCCAACAAGCACGAACTCGGCCTTCCCGAAGATCGTCGCCACGATCGTCTTGCTCCGCGCAAGACGCTGACCGAGCTGACGCTCGATACCGGTGCCAAGTATCCCTGCCGCATCATCGACCTTTCGATGTCCGGCGCCGCGGTGGACATTGAAAACCGCCCCCCGATCGGCACGCAAATCAAGCTCGGCAACATGAAGGGCAAGATTGTCCGTCATTTCCAGGAAGGCGTTGCCATCGAATTCTCGGGCGTCCAGTCCCGCGAAGCCCTGACGGAATTCCTCTAAACCGCGTCGCGGCCTCTACGGCGCCGCGCGTCAACGCGCAAAGGACGCTGCAGCACTTTAAATCTGCTGCATGATTCTCTCCTTGAATCGATTCCGATTTAAGGATTTAAGCAGTCGTATCCGCGGACTGCGCCTCAAACTCTTGTGATGCGCATGACGTTATCGCAAAATCGCTGCGTTCGTTTGCGCGATAGCGCTTTGGGCGATTTCGGCCGCCGCCTCAACGGCATTGCCAGCCCTCAATCGTGACGCTTCGTCCTCGGCGGCATCCGTATGCGGCCGAGCATAATCGGCAACGCCGACGCGGTAGACCGCCCTGGATCGGGGCTATTCCGGCCCAACACTCTCGACGATCGAACCGATGTTTCCGGGCGTCCGTTCCGACCGCGGCGCCTTGTTGCTCCATTTCAGCACAGCCCGTGGCTCCCTTTGCCGATTTTCGGCACAACTTTTTTCAAATAATTTTTCTCCGTATTTTCGCTCGTCGCGTTGATTTCACGTTGAAATCAAGCATTGCGGCCAAACGCAAAGTGGCGAAATTGCCCCTCCCCGACACATCCAGCTGCCGCCATGCACCCGGGCATTGGCACGCTATCCGTCGATATGCGCTCACAAAACCCCACTCTTGCAACCATTTAGATGCTTAACAGATTCCACTTGCGTGCTCGACGGCCGTTCAAGATCGATAAAATTTGAATCAAATTCGACTAAAATATATCTCAAAATCTGTTCTTATTTTATTCTGATACGATTTTCATTTGTACTTTGTTTTACCTCGCATATTCGCCAGCGATAAAAATGTCCGTGCCATTGTCGAACCATAACGGGGAGACAATCATGCTCAAGACAATCACCAAGATGATCGCTGTCGCCGCACTTTTGACCGGCGGCCTGGTCGAAGGCGCAATGGCCCTTCCGGCGAACATGACCGTGACCGGTGCGACCAACCCGCCGATCGGCCACTATGAGTTCTGCAAGATCAATCCGGGCGAATGCCGCTCGAACGGCGCCGATCGCGGCCCGATGGTCCTGACGCGCGAAAGCTGGCAGAAAATTCTCGAGGTCAACTACGACGTCAACCAGGCGGTCACGCCGATGACCGACATGGAAATCCACGGCGTCGAGGAAAAGTGGTCCTACCCGGACAGCGTCGGCGACTGCGAAGACTACGTTTTGCTGAAGCGCCGCAAACTCATCGAAAGCGGCTTCGCCGGCTCTGACCTTTTGATCACTGTCGTCCTTCAGCCGAATGGCGATGGCCACGCGGTCCTGACCGTGCGCACCGATCGCGGCGACTTCATCCTCGACAACATGCGCAACAAAGTGCTGCTGTGGTCGGATACCGAATACACATACCTCAAGCGGCAGTCGACCGAACATGCTGGCCGCTGGGTCAAGCTGCAGGATGGCCGCACGGTCGCAGTCGGCAGCGTCCGCACCCAGTAACCCTCACAGAATGACCGCGGCGTGGTTGGGTGATTTCCCGCGCCGCGATCAGTTATCCGGGCTTCGGTCAGTCCCATCCCCGTTTCAGACCAGGCCCTGGCCGGTTCCGCTGTCCCTCGGAGCCGGCTTTCTTGTTCTCGGCCACCCCAGCGCGCCGAGATCAGGCGCGCACAAGCGGAAGACGCGCCTATTTAATCGAAAATTAACCACCTTCGACCAGCGTCAGGCAAGCCACCCCTGCCAGAGTCCAACTTGCGCTGCCGACCGACCAGCGGCAGCTGAACCGCCACATATCGCGCGGCTACCGCGACGGGACGCCCCATCGATGAGCACCTCTTCCAACGGGAACTCGGAGCCGGAACTCAGCCCGCTCCTTTCGAGGCGCTTCGTCTACAAGATCACCGCGGTCGTTGTCCTGCTTGCCGCGATCACCGCCGCACTTTCCCTGTCGGGGCGTTGGTTCGGGGAAAACCTCGCACTGGCCGGCCACACGTCAAGCCTCGTGCCCTACGATATCTTCATCGGTCAGGATCACCTACGCCTGCCCGCCAACGTCATTCGCTTTGAAAACCAGCGGGCGACGTCGATCGCCGAACGGGTCGACGTTTACGTGACATGGCCAGCGCTCGAGGGGTACAGCGACGACAACCGCAACCTCTTCAATGACGTCAGCCGTCCGGAGGCCCTGATCTTCCTGCAGATCGCGCAGAGCACGATGTCGCGCGACATGTCCGGTCGGCTCGACCCCATCTACACCCAGGTCTTCGAGGGCGCCACAGGCCCTGGCCCCAATGGGTTGACGCGGCACGGCGTCAAGGCGACGTCGAGCTATGCCGGCGAGGCCTTCTTCACAGCTGCGCGTGGAAAGGAGCCACCCTACGTCGTGCGCTGTCTGGAGCCTCGCGCGAACGAGGCCTCCACGAGTGCGGACTGCCAGCGCGATATTCATGCCGGCAAGGATCTCGTCGTCCTTTACCGCTTCTCCCGCAATCTGCTGCCGCAATGGCGCGAAATCGACAATGCTGTGGGTGGCTTCGTGAAAAGCCATCTCGTGCCCTGATTTTGTCCAAGTGGTGTGATGCTGGCTTGTGCGCCGCACCATTGCGCTACACCGGTATCACCTCTGTACAAATGCGTCCGATTCCGGAAACCAATCATTCATCATAAACCGATTGGTAACGCTATGCCGATACTGTCTCAGGAACGGTCGTTCCCGGAGGCGGCGTCCGGACAACACCCATGACATGAGAATGAAGAGCAGCGTAGTGTCCCAATCAGGTTTTCTTGATCTCGCGAAACGCCCGTTCGGCGCCTTTTCAAAGATGGTAGGACGGATCGTCCTTGCGGGCGCCGTCGCATCGGTTGCCTTCGCAGCACCCGCTTTGGCCAACCCGAAGTATTCGGGCATCGTCGTCGACGCGAAAACCGGCAAGGTTCTCTACGGCGAAGATGCCGACGAGTTGCGCTACCCCGCTTCGCTGACCAAGATGATGACGCTTTATCTGGCGTTCGAGGCGCTCGAAGCCGGTCGGATCAGCAAGTCAACGCCTGTTCCCTTCTCCAAGAACGCTTCCGCCGAACCGCCTTCGAAGCTCGGCGTGCGCGCGGGGCAATCGATCACGGTCGAGCAGGCGATCCTGTCGCTCGTCACCCGTTCCGCCAATGACGCCTCGACGGCGCTTGGCGAACTGCTGGGTGGCTCGGAGCAGCGTTTTGCCCGCATGATGACCAACAAGGCGCGTGCGCTCGGCATGACCCGCACCACCTATCGCAACGCCAACGGCCTGCCGAATACCGAACAGCGCACCACGGCCCGCGATCAGGCACGCCTCGGCCTCGCGCTTCGCCAGCATTTTCCACAGTATTACGATTACTTCTCCACGCGCAGCTTCCGCTTCGGCAAGCAGACGATCGGCAACCACAATCGCCTGCTTGGCAATGTGCGTGGCGTCGATGGCATCAAGACAGGCTACACCCGTGCCTCAGGCTTCAACCTGGTGACCTCTGCTCAACTCGAGGGTCGCAGCATCGTCGCCGTCGTCATGGGCGGCACCTCTGGCGCCAGCCGTGACGCCCAGATGCGTCGCCTGGTGGCAAAGTACATGCCGGCGGCATCGCGCCGCGGCGGTGGCAACCTGATCGCTGAAACCGCACCGACGCCGGTTGCGCCTGTCGCCGAAGAGCCTATCGCTGTCGCGCAGGTCGCGGAAACGCCGGTCTCCAGCCCGGTCGCAACTGCCGCTGGCCTCGACCTGCCGAACACCGGACCGGTTCCGTCCGTGCGCTACAGTGGCGAAAATACCAACAGCGTGCAGATGGCCTATGCCGGCACCAAGCGCGCATCGGACAACCCGGTCCTGTCGCCGAAGATCGTCCCCAATACGCTTGACGCCCAGAGCATCAAGCTGTCGCGTCAGCCGGTTGCCGCAGGCATGGTCGACGGTCAGATCACCAACTCCGTTCCCAAGCGCGAGCCGGTCGCAGCCGAAGCCGAGCCGCAGGCTGTACCGCAGCCCCAGGGTTGGGTCATCCAGATCGGTGCGACGCCGGACAAGGAACAGGCCATGACCCTGCTCGGCAACGCCAAGGACAAGGGTGGCAAGGCGCTCAGCAAGGCAACGCCCTTTACGGTCGCCTTCAGCAATGGCGGTGCTCAGCTCTACCGCGCTCGTTTTGGCGGGTTCGACGACCAGAATGCAGCGGTAAACGCATGCAAGACGTTGAAGAAGAAAGGCATTTCCTGCTGGGCTGCCCAGCAGTAGACGGCATTTAGTTTCGGTGGCCGATCTGTTAGTCCGACCACCCTCCTCGGTTTTGTAAAGCGTACGAGGTTAGTTATGGCAATGAACGAGAATGTTCCGGGTGTCACTCCCTTGCCCGGGCGACGGGCGAAACCGTCGCGCATCAATCTGCATCCGCTGCATGAGGCAGCGATGCGCATTGCCGATCTCGGTCTGAACCGCCCGAAGGCGAAGACCAAGGATCTGGTAGGCATGCTCTTGACCCATGGTGCACGCGCCTGGCGCTCGACACAGCCACGCGCCGGCATCCATCTTCACGTGACGGCACCCGGTCGTCGCCACCCGCTGAAGATGCGCATCCTTTGAATAGACTGAGATTGAAAGGCGGCTTCGGCCGCCTTTTTCGTCTGGCCACAGCGCCGCGCGTCTTATTAGACGCGCAAAGGTCGCTGCAGCGCTTTGAATTGCTGCATGTTTTTATCCTTAAATCGAATAGGATTTAAGGAAACATGCAGTTGAGCGCTCCGTCCTAAACGGAGCCATTGAAGCGTTCTATTTCTTTGGTTCTTCGCGTTTCCTGGCGGAAAACCGCTTCGCACTCTTCCTGGAAAGGCTCTTAGAGCAGACCGAGTTCGGCAAGCTCGCGCCGGAGCTCGAGAGGCATTTCGGCCCCATCGCCCGAAAGCGACGCCAGATCTCGAGGCGCTTCGTTAGCCTTGAGATAGCGCCAGCCCTGGAAGGCCCGACGCGGCTGCAGCTCCGTTTCAACGACTTCGGGTCCGAGCAGCAGATTGCAGCGACCGATCCCCTCACCGTCCGTAAAGGTTTCGATACCGATCAGCGGTTGGCGCGCCTGAACCTGACCCTTGATGACCCAATAGAGCGAGCCGCCTTCCAGCAGCTCGTCCATGCGTTTCGGCACCATTCGGGTGGTGTGGTATGAATGCGGTTCAAGGCCGGCGGCAATCGCAGCCAGGGCCTTGCGCGAAACCCATTCGCGCAGATCATCGATCGATTCCGCTCCGACGCAGAGCTTTATGAGATGCAGAGACATGGCTGTTTTTGAACACCCGTCCGGCCGTCACGGTCAAGCGAATTGCGCAGCGTCATCCACAATCGTTCGTGCGCCGCTCAACATTCGACGACATTGACCGCCAGGCCGCCGGTGGACGTTTCCTTGTATTTCTCGTTCATGTCGACGCCGGTCTGGCGCATGGTTTCGATGCAGGCATCGAGCGGCACGAAATGCTGACCATCGCCCTTGAGCGCCAGCGACGCTGCAGTAACGGCCTTGACGGCGCCGAGTGCGTTTCGTTCGATGCAAGGCACCTGTACCAGGCCGGCGACCGGATCGCAGGTCATGCCGAGATGATGTTCGAGCGCGATCTCGGCGGCGTTTTCGATCTGCTCCGGAGAACCGCCCATGACAGCAGCAAGGCCCGCTGCCGCCATGGCCGAGGCCGAACCGACCTCGCCCTGACAGCCGACTTCGGCGCCTGAAATGGAGGCGTTGTGTTTGATGATACCGCCGATGGCAGCTGCCGTCAGCAGATAGTCGCGAACGCCGTCCTGATCGGCATCGTCGTGGAAATGCATGTAATAGCGGATGGTCGCCGGAACGACGCCGGCGGCACCGTTCGTCGGCGACGTCACAACGCGGCCGCCGGCGGCGTTTTCTTCGTTCACCGCCATGGCGTAGACGCTCAACCAGTCGTTGGCGAGCAGCGGGTTGATCTTGTTGGAGCGCCACTCTTCCTGCAGCTTGTCGTGAATGGAGCGGGCGCGCCGGCGCACCTTGAGACCACCGGGCATGATGCCGTCCTGGCTAAGGCCGCGGTCGATGCAGCTGCTCATTGCGCCCCAGATGCGGTCGAGCCCCTCATTCAGTTCCTGCGGCGACATGGTGGTTTCTTCGTTTGCCCGCTTCATCTGCGCGATGGTCATGCCGGAGCGGGCGGCCATGTCGAGCATTTCCTGGGCAGTGCTGAAGGGGAACGGGACCTTGACGCCAGCAGGCTTGTTCTTGGAAGCGCGCATCGCTTCGAGTTCCGTATCGGTCACGACGAAACCGCCACCGATCGAATAGTAGATGCGCTTGAGCAGAAGGCGGCCGTCCTTGTCGAAGGCCGAAAAGGACATGCCGTTGGCGTGGCCTGGCAAGGGCACCTTCTTGTCGAAGATCAGATCGGTCTTCGGCTGAAATTCGTAAGATGGATGGCCCGGCGGCGTTATGCGCCCGGTGCGCTCGACGTCGTCGATCAGTGCATCCATGCGGTCGGGGTCGACGCGATCGGGACGCTCGCCGACAAGCCCGAGCACAACCGCCCTGCCCGAACCATGGCCGATGCCGGTGTGGGCAAGCGAGCCGTGCAGGCTGACCTTGATGGCGGCGACGGAGGCATGCGACGGACGCGGCCATTCGTCGGACAGGATGAGTTCGAGAAAGCGATTGGCGGCCGACATCGGGCCCATCGTATGCGAACTCGAAGGACCAATGCCGATCTTGAAGACGTCGAAGACGGAAAGAAACATGAATTGCCTGCCCGGAGCCTGAACATATGCCGCCGGCCCATCGCCGGATGCGGTCATATGCATGATTGCACAGTCGATACAAACTCGATCCCTCCTCAGGACCGAAGCAATACCGTCACCCTTAGATATAGGATCAAACTCTAAGCCATCCTATCCCTGTCGATCAGGCGATCAACCGACATAAGTTCCCGTTGGTGCGACATTGCGCCGACGATTCGGTCCGCAGCCGCCCGAACCCGCGATACGACTGCCCGGAATCAAAACAGCGCGGCTTCCGGGAAGCCGCGCTGTCAATCAGAGGACTTTTGGGTATCAAAGGCCGCCGAAAAGATAAGCAAGAACAAGAACGCCAGCGAAACCGGCTACGGCGCGAGCAGTCACGCCCCAGCAAGACTTCTGTATTGTATTGTCCATGATGTCTCCGAAAAACTCTCAACGGCTGCGGGCCACACATCAAGGGCCCGTGCATGGCGCAATCCATACTGAAGAAAGTGTAAAGACGCAACGGTGAAATATGGCGAAAAGGTGACAGGGGCGCATCCGCACTCCGGTCAACACAGCAAACGTTGGGGTTCGCGCATTTTTGCGGGAAGAAATTCCGCCGCAATTTCATCACACTAGTTGATGCAGCGCCGATTCTCCACAGGCGCGCCCACCTTGCAATTTCCAAAAGCCATGCCAAAAACACGTGTATGACCTTCGAAGATTACATAGCACTTACCGTGTTCATCCTGCTGTGGGCCGGCTTCAGCTGGGCAACAGACGGTACCCGTGGCTTCAAACGCATCAGTCTCACGCGGCTGATGAACGAGCATCGTGGCCGGTGGATTCGCAATTCGCTCAACCGAGACCTGAAAATGATCGACACCCAGATCATCGCCGGGCTGCAGGCGGGCACCGCCTTCTTCGCTTCGACAACAATCTTTGCGCTCGGCGGCTGCTTCGCTCTCTTGGGCGCGACCGAGCAGGTGCAGATGATCTTCGCCGACATGCCCTATGTCTTCCACGGGGGCCGAACGGCCTTCGAGCTGAAGGTCGCCGGGCTCACCTGCCTCTTCGGCTATTCCTTCTTCAAGTTCGGCTGGTCCTATCGCCTGTTCAACTACTGCTCGATCCTCATGGGCGGCATACCGATGACGGCGGACATGATACGCGACCGGCACGCCGCCGAGATCGCGGCCGAACGCGCGGTGCGCATGAACGTGCTCGCCGCAAAGCACTTCAATGCCGGTCTCAGGGCGATCTTCCTGTCGATCGGCTATCTCGGCTGGTTCATCAGCCCCTACGCCTTCGTCGGCCTGACAATCTTCGTCATTTTCGTTCTGACCCGCCGGCAGTTCTTCTCGGAGGCGCGCGCGGCCCTGTTGGAAGACGCCGCCCGCTAACTGCTCGCGCCACGCGTCTCGGATATCTCAGGACGGGAATCCAGCCGTATATTCCATTTCCAAGCAATCAAAGCCGGTCTGGCGCAAGCCTGACCTGCCAATCTCATTGGCGCCAACAGGATGGCGAACACCATGTCCGATAGCAACATGACCTCAACCGCTGAACCGCAACCAACGACGAGCGCCCATCGCCGGCTCGTCTTTATCGATGTGCTGCGCGGCCTGGCACTGGTGGCCATGGCGCTTTACCATTTCGTCTGGGATCTGGAATTCTTTGGCTATGTCGCGGCTGGGACCGCCGGTACCGGCGGGTGGAAGATTTTTGCGCGCCTGATCGCCAGCAGCTTCCTGTTTCTGGCGGGCTACAGCCTCGTGCTCGGGCAACGGCCGAGGATACGTTTCGATGCCTTCATGCGTCGTTTTGCCAAGATTGCCGGCGCGGCCGCGGTTATCAGCATTGCGACCTGGTTCGCCTTCCCCAACACCTTCATATTTTTCGGGATCCTCCATTCGATTGCCGCGGCGAGCCTCGTCGGCCTTCTCTTCCTGCCGCTTCCGGCAATCGTTTCGTTCGTGGCTGCAGCCGCCGCCTTTGCCGCTCCGCTCTATCTCCGCTCTGCGATCTTCGACGCACCCTATCTCTGGTGGGTCGGCCTTTCCGAAACGATTCCGCGCTCGAACGACTACGTGCCGCTGCTGCCGTGGCTCGCACCGTTCCTCCTCGGTCTCGGCACCGCAAAGCTTGTGCATGCACGCCTGATGGCATGGCTTGCCAAGCGCCCGGTGAACGACGGAAAGAGACGGCTGTGGACGAAAGCGCTGATCTTCGGGGGGCGTCACAGTCTGGCCATATACCTCCTCCACCAGCCGCTGCTCATCGGATTGGTCTATCTCTTCTCACTGGTCTCGCCGCCGACACTGCCGGATCCCAAGCAGGCCTACCGCACCAACTGCGTCGAGGCCTGCGGCCGTGGCAATCCGGCCGTGCCTTGTGACGCCTTTTGCGGATGTACGCTCGACCGTCTGGTGGAACAGAACCTGTTCGACGACCTGAACAGGGGAAAGATCAACGTGAACACGGATGAACGCATTGCGCGAATCGCCGGCCAGTGCACAATGGACGTGCAATCAGGGGACTAGGACATGAATGCCTATCGTGCCAAGCCGCTGAGTTTCCCATGGCCGGCCCTGCTCTACGGGACCGCCACCCTCGCAGCCTTGCTGCTTGCACGATATTCGCCCATCCCGGTGGTTCATGGCCACGGCTGGGTGCCTTGGATTTCGGGCGCCATCCTTGTCGCGACAGCAATCTGGCTCGATCTCTGGGCCGTCAAGACGCTGCTGGATCGCCACACCGCCGTACTTCCGCAGCGGTGCGCCACGTGCCTTGTCACCTACGGACCGTTCCGCTTCACGCGCAATCCGATCTATCTCGGCTACACGCTGATGATGATCGGCTTTGGCCTGATCACACTCAATCCTTGGTTCTTCATCATGGCGATTGCGGCGGTGATGTTGACCACGATCTTCGCCATTCGCAACGAGGAGCGGCATCTGCTTTCGCGCTTCGGCTTCGAGTTCGAGCGCTACTGCCGGCATACGAGCCGCTGGATCTGATCGGCTGCTTATAGACAATAAAAAAGGCGGCCAAAGCCACCTTTTTAATCTTCATGCGCTGAATGGTACCCAATCAGGTGCCGACGCCGATCTCGGCGAGACGCGTCAGACATGCCTCCTCGACATTGTCTAGTTCGGTGAGCGTGTCCTCGATATCCTTGCGCTTCTGCCGGAGCTCTTCGCGCTTCGCCTCGACGCGGCTCATCAACAACTGCAGCTGACCAAGTTCGCCGGGCGGGTCCTTATAGACCTGAATGATCTCGCGGATCTCGGCGATCGTGAAACCGATGCGCCGACCCCGGAGAATCTCCTGTATCAACCGGCGATCCGCGGGGCGGAACATGCGGGTCCGTCCGCGACGCTCCGGATGAATGAGGCCCTCGTCCTCATAGAACCTCAGCGTTCGGGTCGAAATGCCGAATTCCCGCGTCAATTCGGTAATGCTATAGTACTTATTCACGCTGCCATTCCATGATTTCTTGACCATCACTATCGTTGACCTTGACGTAAAAGTCAAACAACCGGCAACGTCACGTGACGTGAAACCACCAGGTGGCGATACCGAGAAAACTGGAGAAGCCGGTGATATCGGTAATAGCCGTCACGAAGACGGCGGAGGAGACCGCCGGATCGGCGCCAAAGCGTTCCAAAAGGAGCGGAACCATGATGCCGGCAAGGGCCGCGGCCATCATGTTGATGAGCATCGCCGTGGCGATAATGCCGCCGATATTCGGATCCTGGAACCAGAGGCCGGCCAGAAGGCCGATCAGCGTGCCGAAGATCATGCCGTTCAAGAGACCCACCCCCGCTTCGCGCCGGATGATTCGTGGCGCGTTGTGAATGTCGAGGCCGCGGGTCGCAAGCGCGCGCACCGTCACGGTCATCGTCTGCGAGCCGGCATTGCCACCCATGCCCGCGACGATCGGCATGAGGATGGCAAGCGCCACGATCTGCTGGATCGTCGCATCGAAAAGGCCGATGACAGAGGCGGAGATACAGGCCGTCATCGAATTGATGAACAGCCACGGGACGCGTGAGCGGGAAGCGTCGGCGACCGAGTCCGACAACTCCTCATCGCCGACGCCGCTCAGACGCAGCAAGTCTTCCTCCGCCTCCTCCTGGATGACGTCGACGACATCGTCGATGGTCAAAACCCCGACGAGCCGGCCGTTGTCGTCCACCACAGCAGCCGAAAGAAGGTCGTATTGCTCGAAGAGCTGCGCCGCCTCTTCCTGATCCATCTCCGCTGGAATGGCATGGCTGGTATCGCGCATGATGGCGTCGACCTTGATCGAGCGCTTGGAGCGCAGAACCTTGTCTAGATCAACGGCACCCAGGAGCTTGAAGGTCGGATCGATGACGAAGATCTGCGTGAAACTTTCCGGAAGGTCCGCGTCCTCGCGCATATAGTCGATCGTCTGGCCGATGGTCCAGAACGGTGGCACCGCGACGAACTCCGTCTGCATGCGCCGGCCGGCTGTGCTCTCGGGATAATCAAGCGAACGACGCAAGCGAACGCGCTCGGTAAAGGGCAGCTTCGCCAGGATCTCGTCCTGGTCCTCTTGATCGAGATCCTCGAGAATGTAGACGGCATCATCCGAATCCATCTCGCCAAGCGCCTCGGCGATCTGCTCGTTGGGCAGATGCTCGACGATGTCGAGGCGAATGGCCTCGTCGACTTCGGTCAGCGACGAAAGATCGAAGTCCTTGCCAAGCAGCGAGACGAGCGCCAGGCGCTGTTCCGGCTGGATCGCCTCGAGCAGGTCGCCCATTTCGGACGAGTGCAGGCCGGCGACGTGTTGGCGGAGATAGATCGTGTCGCGGTCGGCAATCGCCGCGCCGACATGCATCAGGAAGTCGGAGCGCACCGAACCGTCTTCGGCATAGATGTCCGCCCCATCATAGGCGGGGATTTCTTCGGAATCGCGGTCGTCGTCGCCGGTATTGCTCATGAGCGCGCCCTCGAAACGATTGCCAACTTTCCAGCCCGCCAAGCGCGGTTCTGGAAAGGGTACATCACTGCCGGTTTTGCCGCCCAGATCTTCCTCTCAGAATTGGGCCTTACAGCCCTGCTAGCGCAAAGCCTTGCCGAGGTCCACATCGCAGACGCGGACGTCGCCACTGCGGCAACAGATTTATTCAAGCTGTTGCAAAGACATGGGAAACGCTCGTGCGCACGCGTAGTCGACATCGACGGGGCGATCGGATAGCACTATGCGGCCGCAGCCGAGGAGCTTCAGATGGCGATCCACCCCATCCTTCGTTTTCCAGATTCGTTGCTGAGCCGGGAAGCAAAGACCGTCGAAGAGTTCGACGCCGCCTTGCGTGCGCTTGCGGACGACCTCCTCGACACGATGCGCGCGGCACCGGGGATCGGTATCACCGCGCCGCACATAGGCATCCTGCAGCGATTGACAGTGATCGAACTCGACCGCGAAAGTGGTGTGCGTATCTTCGTCAATCCCGAGATCGTCTCGCACTCGACCAACATGGTCAAACATGCCGAAGGCAGCGTTTCGATGCCGGGAATTTCCGAAGACGTCGAGCGCCCCGGGATGGTGCGCGTTCGGTACCAGACACTCGACGGTACGCCTGTCGAGGAAGACGCTGACGGCCTGATGGCGGTCTGTCTCCAGCACGAGATCGACCAGCTCGACGGCATTTTCTGGATCCAGCGCCTGTCGCGACTGAAGCGGGAGCGCGCCGTCAAGAAGTTCGAGAAACCACAAGCGAGTTGGCGCGAAACTGACCTGGCGAGCGCCGTCCACCGAGGAGATCGAGCAGACTGCAGTATATCAATCGAACCCGAGCTTTTCGTCCCAGGACCAAATGTCTAGTGTCAAACACAGGTTTTCAATCAAGGATCAGCCTATGAGACCGACGCATGTCGCAATCCTCGCCCTTCTCGCTCTGGCGGGATGCAACACCGCCCCCCCCAACCTCGAGCCGTTACCGGGCAGCCTCACCTACGGCGAGACAGGTCCAATGCGAAAGACGCAGGCGGCGCCGGGTACGATGATTCAGAACCGCTTCTTGCACCAGGGCACCATGGTCTACGAAACCTACGAAGTTCAACCCGATCACAGCTACAAGCTCGTGCGTCGCAGTGTCGCCGACACCTGGTCGAACTGAACATCACGTTTCATGCTGAAATGACATATGAAGCCGGGCCGCCAATTCGTTGGCGTTCCGGCTTCTCTTATCCCTGGCCAATGACCGGGCGATTTGCCTCAAGACGGAACATTGTTGTTCTATGCCCGTTGTTTACGATGACAACAACGGAGGTCATCCGATGAGCAAATATCTGGATGAGCGAGGCGATCCTATCTCAGCAACACATGATCCCGACCGGGAGGACTTTACGGCGCGCGAAAGCCGTCAGGGTCCGCTGGGTGTGCGTGTTCTGGCAATCCTCGGTGCTGGCCTGTTTCTGGCGCTGCTTGTGTGGGGAGGCACCGAAATCTGGAGCGAAAACAGCGATAGCGAACGGACCACGGCAGTCGACCAGATCCAACCGCAACCATCACCGGAGCACACCGGCAGCATCGACAACAAGCAGGGCCGGATACCGGCACCGACGAATACCGCGCCGACCGCAGGTTCAAGCACCGGCGACGAAACACAACAAGTTTCGCCCGACGGCACGGTTAAATGACAGCAGCTGCCGGTTCGGGCTTTCGCCGAGTAACGAAGGTGCCGCAAAGAGCGCCTATCCTCGAAAGAGAAGCTCGAAGACCGGTGGAAGCGCGATAGGCGAAAGCTTGGGGAAGCTGGACAATGAACAATCCAGCTTTCGAGGAGCGGAGCGCGCGCCAAGCATCTCCGCCGGTCACCCCTTGCGCGGATCGCAAAGCGCAAGCGTAACCGCGACTTCCGTTATTCCCCCCTCGCAATTCCCTCCCTCGCACTTTTCGGGTTACCAGCGAAGTCGGATGTTCTGGCGGGCGGCAGTCGGCTGACACTGCAGGGTGAGACGCGCAGCAGAATACGCCGCGCCTTTATTGTCGCCCGATCCAAACCACGAGTTGCCAAAAGCAACTGAATATTAGAAGTTTATTAACGCGCGACCAAAAGGTTTCTGCGGCCTGACGAGATTGCAGGGCATGACGACTGCCTCTTCCCCCGAGCCTGCCCATCACAGCAACGCCAACATATGCCGGGGCTGCTGGGATCAGATGCGCGTACCTATCCCGATCCGCGGCCCGCTTGCCCTTCCCTTCCGCGCATTCGGCATCACCCGAAGCAAGATGAATCCAAACATCTGCACGATCTGCGAACGCTCCTTCCGTTACGTCAAGAAGCAACGCCACATAACCACCCGCGCTACCATCCTGTTTGCAGATATGCGGGGGTTCACGCATCTGTCGGAGCGGATCGAAGCGCTTGAGCTGAGCGAAATTGTCAGCCTTTTCCAGGATCGCTGCGCGCAGGCGGTTTGGGCGCATGACGGCATCGTCAACAAGCAGATGGGCGACGGCCTGATGGCGATCTTCAACTTCCCGATCGAGATAAAGGATCATGCTCGTGCTGCGATCAAGGCGGCGATGGATATACAGCGACATCACGCAGCCCTGGACGGCTCGAACCTGGTCCTCGAAGGCACCCTTGGTCATACGCTCGGCGTTGGTGTCGGCATCCATACCGGCGATGTCGAGATTGGCGAATTCTCAAGCTTCCGCAGCGATTTCACCGCAATCGGCGGCACCGTCAATCAGGCTGCAAGGCTCGAATCCCAGGCCGGTGCCGGCGAGATCCTGGTATCAGCGGAGACGGCCGCCCAAGCGCCGGACTTCATCGATGGCTCCGAGACCCGTCTGCTTTCGCTGAAGGGCATCGAGCACCCGGTGCAGGCGAACGTACTCAAGACAAGGTGACTATAGACGGTCGGCTAAGCCGTTTCTCACTGTTGGCGCAACCAGCCAATTTTCTGCCGAATCGCTGCCGCAAGCTCCGGCGGCCGCTCGCCGTCGATCAAGCCTTCCACATCTTCACCCAAATGCGCCTTGCCTGTCGAAGGGAGCGCTCCATCTGACCTTCCGCACCGGTACCGATCTCGCGTTGCGCCAGACGCACCAGCAAGCGGTTCGCGATCAGCCGGACGACGGTGATCAGAGCACCTCCGTCTAAGGCGACCGGTGCGCAGCCGGCATTGCTGGCTGCGTTGGCAGAGGCTTCCATGAGCAGTGCATATCTCGAAACCTAACGCTCAGGATAGCAATCTATTGCTGGCAAGTGCGTCAAAATTGTCGATGGTGTATTTCGGTAGCTCTGAAGGAAACCCTTAGTGGATGAAGGAAACCCTTAGTGGATAACAATTTACGCCGCGTCGTGCTCATCGTCGCCTTATTGAACCTAGGCTACTTCGGGGTTGAATTCTTCGTTGCGCTTGCCATCGGCTCCGTTTCCCTCTTGGCCGATAGTGTCGACTTTCTCGAAGACACGTCCGTGAACATCCTGATCTTCTTTGCGCTCACCTGGACAGCGCGGAGCCGTGCACGTGTCGGTATGGCGATGGCATTCATTCTTCTGGTCCCCGCGCTGGCCTTCTTATGGACGGCTTGGGCGAAGTTCATGGATCCAATCCCGCCTGAGCCCTTTGCACTATCCCTGACTGGCTTTGGCGCTCTCCTGATCAACCTGTTCTGTGCATACCTTCTCGCCGCATACCGCCATGGAAGCGGCAGCCTCACGCGGGCGGCATTCCTGTCTGCCCGCAATGACGCCTTTGCCAATGTCGCCATCATCGGCGCGGGCCTGGCGACGGCTTACCTGTGGCAGTCGGCTTGGCCGGATTTAATTGTTGGGCTGGGGATCGCACTGATGAACCTGGATGCAGCGCGGGAAGTCTGGGAAGCTGCGCGCGAGGAACACGACGCCGTGGCGTAATTCGTACGAATTGAAGCCGGAAACTCGCGCTTGGTGCAATGGAACGAACAGATGTCCCACGCATGGTCCCGACGTGGGACACCGTTGCGCTAAGTATAGGGATAAAAACAAAAAAACCTGCCGAAGCAGGTTTTCTTTGGTGCGGTCGAGAAGACTCGAACTTCCACGGGTTGCCCCACAGCGACCTCAACGCTGCGCGTCTACCAATTCCGCCACGACCGCATCGTGGTAGGTGCCGAATTGCTCCGGCGGGGCTGCATGTAGCAAAAGCCTCTGGGGTGCACAAGGGCATGACGACAGAAATTTGACGGGAAAAGAAACTATTTCAACAGCCTCCCCGCGAAGCCCTGCAAACGCTGGACTCTTGTCGCGCGCCGTCCCATGTACAGGGGATCAAAACAGGAATGCAGACGGAAATGCAGCGCGAAAATCTGAGCCAGGACATGTTCGCCCCCCCGGAATCACCCCCGGTTCGCTGGCGGATCGCCCATCACCTCGTCGATTATCCACAGGCGGTTGAAACGATGGAGCGCGAAGCGGCCGCCATTGCCGCCGGCACCGCCGACGAGCTCGTCTGGCTGGTGGAACACCCGCCGCTCTATACCGCAGGCACCAGCGCCGACGCGGCAGACCTCGTGATGCCCGATCGGTTCCCAGTGTTTGCGACCGGCCGCGGCGGTGAATACACCTATCACGGCCCTGGCCAGCGGGTGGTCTATGTCATGCTGGATCTCAAGCGTCGGCGACAGGACGTGCGGGCGTTCGTCGCCGCGCTGGAAAGCGTTGTCATCTCGACGCTTGGTTCGATGAACGTCAAAGGCGAACGCCGAGAGGATCGCGTCGGCGTCTGGGTTCGCCGTCCGGAGAAACCGTCACTTCCGGACGGGTCTACGGCTGAAGACAAGATCGCGGCGATCGGCATTCGCCTGCGCCGCTGGGTGAGCTTTCACGGTTTCTCGCTCAACGTCGATCCGGATCTCGACCATTTCGGCGGCATCGTGCCCTGCGGCATCCGCGGCTACGGCGTCACCAGCCTCGTCGATCTCGGCCTGCCGGTGATGGTGCCGGATGTGGACATGCGCCTGCGCGAAGCCTTCGAAACGGTCTTCGGCCCGACCCGCAACGACCAAGCCTGAATTTGGGACTATTAGGAAGAGGGATGTTTCAGGGCGCTTCGATGAAGCGATCCCTGGCCCGTCGTTCGCGCCAGATCATGAAAAGTCCTGACACGACGATGATCGCAATCCCCAGCCATTTCGAGACCGATGGAAAATCTCCGAAGATGAGATAGCCAAGCGCTGTCGCGGTGACGATCTCGAAATAGGCAAACGGCGCCAGCAGGGAAACGGTTGCCGCCTGGAAGGCCTTGACCACCAGGAGGTGGCCATAGCCCGAAAGCGAGCCGAGGATGACGACGAGCGCCCAGCCGAGCGCGGTCTTTGGCAGAGACGGCTCGAAGTCCGCGACACCCATTTGATCGCCGATCGCAATCACCCCCACCATGAACAGCGTTCCGCCGATACCGGCAATCGTCTGCATCGTCAGCGGGCTGTCGGCCGTTCCGACGGCCCGGTTCAGCAGGAGATAACAGGCAAAGACCGAGGCACAGGCGACCGGCAGCAACGATGTTGCGCCGAAGACGGCGAAGCTGGGCTGAATGACGATCATTGCACCGGCAAAACCTACGGCAATTGCCAGCCAGCGGCGCCAGTCGACCTTCTCGCGCAGGATCAGCGCGGACAGGCAGGTCAGGACGAACGGCTCGACGAAATAGATCGCGAACACATCGGCGAGCGGCATGTATTTCACCGAAATGAAGAAGAACAAGGCCGCCGCCGCCAGAAGAACGCCGCGCAGCAGGTTGAGCCAGAGCCTTTTCGGGCGCAGCGCCCGCAGACCACCAACGGTAATGAGCAAGGGCAGCGTGGCGACAAGCTGGAAGAAGAATCGATAGAACGTCACCTGTGCCGGCGCCATGCCCTCGACGACAGCCATGTACTTGGCGATCACATCCATGCCTGGCAGGATGATCATGGCAAAGAGCATGATGGCGACGCCCTGCATTACCGTGTTCTGGGGATTGGCTGCTGTCGATGCAGACGCGGTCATGGGCTTGTTCCGATTGGGCTGCGCCACTTTAGAACGTTCGCAGCACTTTTCAACGCATACGGGTACGACACGGTAAGACATGTTTCATGGTCGGAGCCGCTTTTGACCGTGTTTTTGCCGCTGCGGGGTGGTCCCTGACGGGCCGAATGCCTATAAGCTCATTTCATCTTCCGCCCCGGAGGAGAAGCGCTCTTACTTCTCTGATCAGAAACCGGGACCTTTGAACGTGACCGTGGCAAAGGAGATATCCATGCGCTTGTCCACCGAAACGATGATTGCTCGCCTGCGCGACACCGGCGACGGAGATACGTTGGGCGGGCGCATCTGGCGCGCGCGCGACGCGGCCAACCTCTCGACCAAGGACCTTGCCGATCAGCTCGGCGTCAGAGTGGAAACGGTTGCCGCCTGGGAGCGCGACCGTGCGGAGCCGCGCACCACCCGCCTGTTCATGCTCGCCGGCGTGCTCGGTGTTACGCCCGCCTGGCTGATCGCCGGCATGGGCCGCGCGCCGGATGATGAGACGAAGACCGTTTCGAGCGAGAGCCTTCGAGAGCAGCTGGCTCTCGTCAAGAAATTGCACGAACAGACTGGCAGGGCCATTGCCGCTCTTGAGATAGAGCTCAATCGCGTTCAACAGACTATTCGTTAGTTCATTGCCGATTCCAACGGGCGACATTGGCCGTTCTGTCGATGCCACCCGAAATCATTGTTAGTTCAAGGAGAAAATAGATGGATGTACGCGCCGCCGTCGCCGTTCAGGCCGGCAAGCCGCTGGAAGTGATGACCGTTCAGCTCGAAGGCCCGCGGGCCGGCGAGGTTCTGATCGAGGTCAAGGCGACCGGCATCTGCCACACCGACGATTTCACGCTTTCCGGCGCCGACCCCGAAGGTCTGTTCCCGGCGATCCTCGGCCATGAAGGTGCCGGCGTCGTCGTCGATGTCGGCCCGGGCGTGACCTCGGTCAAGAAGGGCGACCATGTCATCCCGCTCTACACGCCGGAGTGCCGGACCTGCCCGTCGTGTCTGTCGCGCAAGACCAACCTGTGCACGGCGATCCGCTCGACCCAGGGCCAGGGCCTGATGCCGGATGGCACCTCGCGCTTTTCGATCGGCAAGGACAAGATCCATCACTATATGGGCTGCTCCACCT
>NZ_JACVAN010000018.1:0-133722 GCF_014851895.1 Ensifer sp. ENS11
TCAGCCGCAGCGCCTCTTCCACCGAGATCTCGTCGAACGGGTTCATCGACATCTTCACGTTGGCAAGCTCGACACCCGAGCCGTCAGCCTTCACCCGGATCTTGACGTTGTAGTCAACCACCCGCTTAACCGTCACAAGTATTTTCATGGCCAACCCTTTCCGGCAATTTTCGTTGTCTGCTGACGGTGGTTACATCCGCCCGCGCTTAGCTTCGGGATCATAGGGCGATTCCGCGATGACGCGGGCCTTGCGCCGCTCGCCGAGGATCGGGACTTCGAGCTCCGTCCCCGGAACGCCAAGCTCGACCGGCAGTAATGCGAAGGCGACGTCGTGGCCGAGCGTGTAGGCATAACCGCCCGAGGTGATGCGCCCGACCAGCTTGCCCTGGTGGTAGACGCCCTCATAAATCAGCGAGCTTGCGCCATCGGTGTCGATCGCGATGGTGAAGGAACGACGGGCAATGCCCTCTTCCTTTGCCTTTGCCAGAGCGTCGCGGCCGATGAACTCGCCCTTGTCGAGGCGCACGAAGCGATCGAGGCTGCTTTCCCAGGCGCTGAGTTCCGGGTTCATGTCGCGATACATCGCCCGGTAGGACTTTTCGAGACGCAGCGATTCCAGCGCCTGCAGTCCGATCAGCCTCAGGCCATGGGCCTTACCGGCGGCTAGCAGCGCATCGAGCAGGTGTCGCTGGTAGCAGAGCGGATGATAGAGTTCCCAGCCGAGTTCGCCCTCGTAGTTGACGCGCAGCAGGCGGACGTCGCTGGCGAGCCCCACCGTGCCCGATTGCACCCCGAACCATGGGAACGCCTCGTTGGAGAGATCGATCTCGGTCAGCGATTGCAGCACGTCGCGCGCCTTCGGGCCAACGATGGTGAAGCAGCCGCGATCGTTGGTGACATTGCGAAGCTGGACGCTGCCATCCCTAGGCAGAAGCTTCGACAGATCGTCGAAATTCCAGCGCTCGGCTCGCGGCGTCGAAATCAGGTAGAACGAGCCGTCTTTCAGCCGGGCGACGACATATTCCGCCTGGACACCACCCTTCGGGGTCAGATGATGGCTGAGGTTGACGCGGCCGGTCTTCGGCAAACGGTTGGCAAGGATGCCGTCAAGCCAGGCTTCGGCGCCGGGGCCACTCACTTCGAACTTCGTCATCGGCGTCATTTCGACGAGGCCGACGGCATTTCTGACGGCGTGAACCTCCTCGCCGACATATTTGCCCTTCTCGGTCCAGCGCCAGCTGTACTGATCCTTAGCTTCTACGCCCTCAGGCGCGAACCAGTTCGGCATTTCCCAGCCGTTGAGTACACTCCAGACGGCGCCCTTCTCGGTCAACCGATCATAGGACGGTGCAGTCTTCTGCGGCCGGGCGGCCGGCATGTCCTGACCGGGATAGTGCTGTTCGGCATGGGTGCCCCAGGCTTCGCGCACCTTTTCGCGCGTCCAATTCTTGTTGGCGTAGTCGCCGAAGCGGCGCGGGTCGAGCTCGGAGGTATCGAGGCTGTTGCCGCCTTCGACGATACGCTCGGAGAGATAGTAACCGATCGCGCCACCCCAGAGGATGCCGCCGGGCACGCCTTCGGCGATCCAGACATTGTCGAGCCCCCAGGCCGGCCCCACCAGCGGCAGTTCGTCGGCAGTCATTTGGAAGGGACCGCGGACATTGGCCTTGATGCCGACGCGACCGAGCGCCGGCACGAGGTCCATTGCCCGCTCCCAGTTCCAGGCGACCGAATCGAAATCCTCTTCCAGCAGGTCGGCGCCGAACCATTCCGGCACGCCGTTTTCGGCAAACAGCTTCAGATGCTCTGTCTTCTCGTAGGGACCGAACATCAGGCCGTCGCCCTCCTCGCGCAGGTAGCCCTCGAACCCCTCGTCGCGCAGGATCGGCATCTCCGGCAGGCCCTGGCGCTTGCGCTCGATCACTTCAGGGACGGCATCGGTGATCCAGTATTGGTGGACGATCGGGATCGCTGGGATTTCGAGTCCGAGCATCGCGCCGGTCTGGCGCGCATAGTTGCCCGTCGCCGAAATGATATGTTCGCAGATGATCTCGCCCTGGTTGGTCTTGATCTTCCATTCGCCGCTCGGCATGCGCTCGAAGCCGCGCACCTCCGTGTTGAGATAGATCTTGGCGCCGCGATCGCGCGCGCCCTTGGCCATCGCCTGGGTGACGTCGGCCGGCGCGATGTGACCGTCATCAGGATGATAGAGCGCGCCGAGCATCTCCTTGTTGTTCTCAAGCAGCGGCCAGAGTTCGCGGGCTTCCGCCGGTGAGACGAGTTCGGCGCGAATGCCCTGAACCTCGGCAACGCTCATGTAGCTCTTGTACTCGTCGAAACGGTCGCGGGTATTGGCGATGCGCAACTGGCCGCATTTGTGCCAACCGACATGCTGGCCGGTTTCGGCTTCGAGGCCCTCGTAGATCTCGATGGTCTTGGCGATCATGCGGCCGATATTGATGCTGCGGGCATAGGACGGAATGAGGCCGGCGGCGTGCCAGGTCGAGCCGGCTGTCAGCTGCGTGCGTTCGAGCAGCGCGACATCGGTCCAGCCGCGCTTCGTCAGACCGTAGAGAATGGCTGCGCCGACGCAACCGCCACCGATGACCACAGCCCGTGCATGAGTTTGCATAAAGAGGTTCCCTTATGTGGAATTTTCAGCAACTTACAAACGGCTGGCACGCTTGTAATCTTGCTAAAAATTGTCCGGGGGCATAACCTCAGTTTATGCATAGACTCCGCTCGCTCGTCCCCTCCGCCAACTATCTCTTCGTCTTTGAGGCCGCCGCCCGGCGGCAGAGCTTTACCGGTGCTGCGGAAGAGCTGAATGTCAGCCAGCCGGCCGTCAGCAAGACGATCCGACTCCTGGAAGAGGCGACCGGCCTGAAACTCTTCCGCCGCGAACACGCCCGGCTGGAACTGACGGCCGAGGGCAAACGGCTCTACAAGGAAACCCAGGAAGCGTTCGACCATCTGCACATGGTGATCTCGTCGCTGAGGCAAAAGCACTCGCGTGATATCGTGCGCGTCTCGTTCTCCGCATCCTTCGTGCAATTGTGGCTTCTTCCCAGGCTGAAGGCCTTCAAGGCGCAGCATCCTGATATCGCCTTGCGCATTGCCGAAAGCAGCCGCGACGACCAGGACCTCTTGGAGGAGGATATCGATCTTTCTGCCCGGCTCGGGACCGGCAAATGGCCGGGTATTCACGCCTGGCATTTCGTCACCGAGGAAGTCTGGCCGGTGTGCAGCCCCGCCTATCTGAGAGAGCATGGGCCGATCGAAACCCCAGCCGACCTGCTCAACCACACGCTGCTGCATTTCGAGGAGCGACATCGCTCACGCGTCGGTTGGCGGGAATATCTCGAGCGCAATGAAGTCTCGGCCGCCAAGCTGACGCAGGATTTCGTCTTCACCGATGCACTCAATTCGATCGAGGCAGCCGTGCACGGGCAAGGCGTCGCGCTCGGCTGGAAGCATCTGGTGCACGACCACCTGAAGGCGGGCAAGCTCGTCTGCCCGATCCGGGCGAGCTATCACTCTGGCCAGAGCATCCATATCGTCATGCCTTCCCAGCGCCCGCCGAAGCGGGGCACCGAGATCTTTCGCGACTGGCTGATGGAGCAGAATGCCGACGCCGACATTTTCGCCGACGAGGTTGGTTAGAACCGCTCGCCGACGAAGTGGGCGACCTGGGCTCCTGCCTCGTAATAGACTTCCTTCAGACGCCGCATCGGCGGATCGCTCGGGTCGCTGAGCGGCAGCGGCAGCTCCGCCTCGGTGATCTCGCCCAGGATGTGACGCGCCAGCACCCGGCCGAACACCGTTCCCGGCGCGATGCCACGACCGTTATAGCCGGAAAAGCCGACGACATTCGGCGCGAAGCGGTGGAACCGTGGCAATGCATTGGTGGTCATGCCGATCTGGCCGTACCATTCGCACTCGAAATCGACCTTGCCCAATTGCGGGAAAAGCCGGGCAAGCGAGCGGCGGGCCCAGGCCTTGTGGACGGCCGCACCGCCGTTGCGCAAGGCACCGACGCTGCCGAACACCAGCCTGCCCGCCTTGTCCATGCGGAAGGACGAAAGGATTTCCTTGGTGTCCCAAACGCCTTCGCGGTTGGGCAGAATACTCGAGAGCAAGTCGGGTGCGAGCGGCCGCGTCGCAAGATTGAAATAGGGCAGATACACCTGCTCGGTCCGCACCCGTTCCCATGGGCCGGTGCTATAGGCATCAGTCGCGACGATGATCCAGTCCGCCGTCACGGACGCCCTGTCGGTCACCACCTTCCAGCCACTGCCGATCCGCTCCGTCGAGACGACCCGGCTCGAAGTGTGCAGGACAACGCCGGCGCGCTGGGCCGCATGCGCCAGGCCGCGCACATAGGCGAGCGGCTGCAAGGTGCCCGCCCGTCTGTCGAGCAGGGCGCCGGCATAGGCGGCCGTGCCGATCCTTGCGGCGGTCTCGGCCGCATCGAGAAGTTCGACCGGCGCGCCGCGCTTTTGCCATTGCGACGCACGGTCCTTGATCTCCCTCAGGCCGGCATCGCCGACGGCACAGTGCAGCGTGCCGTTGCGTTCGAGTTCGCAGGCGATCGCGTGCTTGTCGATCAGGTCGATCACGACGCGCGGCCCGTTGCCGAGCAGATCCAGCAGCCGCTCTCCATGCACATCGCCGAGCTCGCCTGGTAGATCGTCAGGCATCACCCACATGCCGGCATTGATCAGACCGACATTTCGGCCCGCACCGCCAAAGCCGATCTCCGCCCCCTCGAGCAGGATGACGCTGCGGCCGGCTTCCGCCAGATGCAGGGCAGCCGAAATGCCGGTGAAGCCGCCGCCGACGACGACCACATCGGCGAATGCGTCAGCGGCAAGCGGGCCGGTGACCGGCGGCGGCGGGGCGGTCTTTTCCCAAAGCCCATGGGAGCGGGGATCATTCAGCATCGTTCAGGTCCTTCGTGCGGGGGTGTCGCTCGTCTTTTCCCGCAACTTCCATCAATCATGACAATGATAACGCCGCCATCACTGTGTAAAGACCACCGTCCTGTGGCCGTTGAGCATGACGCGGTTTTCCAGGTGCATCTTCACCGCCCGGGCGAGAACCCGGCTTTCGATATCGCGGCCGGTGGCGACAAAATCCTCGGCACTCATCGAATGGCTGACCCGCTCCGTCTCCTGCTCGATGATCGGGCCCTCGTCGAGGTCGGGCGTGACATAATGCGCGGTCGCCCCGATCAGCTTGACGCCGCGCGCATGGGCCTGGTGATAGGGCTTGGCGCCCTTGAAGGACGGCAGGAACGAATGGTGGATATTGATGATCCTGCCGTAGAGCCGGTTCGACAGGTTGTCCGTAAGGACCTGCATGTAGCGGGCGAGGATAACGAGGTCGGCCTCCGTCTCACGCGCCAGATCGATCAGCCGCTGCTCCTGTTCGGCCTTGTTGTCCTTCGTCACTTTCCAGTGGTGATAGGGGATACCTCCGAGCTCGGAGGTCCTTGCGCTGTCGTCATGATTGGAGACGATGGCGACCACCTCGGCATTCAGCCAGCCGACGCGGATCTGGTAGAGCAGATGCAGCATCGCATGATCGAACCTCGAGACCATCACGATGATCTTCGGCCGCCGTGTCGCGTCGGCAACCGTGGCCCTCATGCCGAAGCGATCGATCGCCGGTTTCAGCGCCCGCTCGACACCGTCTCGCGACATGCCCAACGGACCGGTAAAGGCAATGCGCATGAAGAAGCAGTTGGTCTCGACGTCGCGGAACTGATTGCTTTCGACGATGTTGCCGCCGATCGCCGCAAGCTCGGTCGTCACCGCGGCAACGATGCCGGGCTGGTCGTCGCAGGCGAGCGTCAGGACGAATGAGGCAGCGGTGCCTGTTGATGTCAGGTTTGCGGGCATCACGGTCATGCCTCTTTCCTTTCGTGATAACGGTGGCCGGAATGGCGCGCCGTTGCGGCTCAGCTCTTGGATTTCGACTGGCCAAAGACGTAGTCGGTGACCCTGGGCAGAAAGGTCTCGCTGTAATACCCGCGCGGCTTGTCGCCGACCGCGACGCCGGCATTGAGAATGCCGGCCTGGTAATCGTCGGCAAACAGCGAATAAGGGTAGACGGGTTCAACCGCACTTGCCGCCTGCAACTGCCGGCGCAACTCGACGGGAATCGAAAAATCCAGTGCAGCCAGATTGTCGTCGAGCTGCTCGATCCGGCTTGCGCCGATGATGGCAGCACCGACGCCGGGCTGCGTCACCACCCAGTTCAGGGCGATTTGCGCCATGCTGCGGCCGACCTCGCCGGCAACCGCTTCGAGCGCAGCGACAATGCGCCTATTGCGTTCGGTAAAGAGCCCGAGCCCGCTGCCGGAGGCGTCGAGCGAAAGCCGCCCTGCGGCCTGCTGGCCGGCCCGGTATTTGCCGGAGAGCAAGCCCATGGCGAGTGGACTCCAGGCGGTGATGCCGAGGCCAAGCGTCTGGGCGAGCGGCACGAATTCGTTCTCGATGCTGCGTTCGGCCAGCGAATACGGTAGCTGCAGGCAGATCGGCGGCGTCAGCGCATGCGCCTCCGCCCAGGTCTGGGCGCGTGCCGCATACCAGCCCGGCACGTCGGAAAGCCCGGCGTAGCGGATCTTGCCCGCGCGCACGAGATCGTCGAATGTCCGCATGACCTCTTCGGCCGGTGTGATCCGATCCCAGGTGTGCAGCAGATAGAGGTCGATGTAGTCCGTTTTCAGCCGCCGCAATGAGGCGTCGACGGCGCGCATCAGGTTCTTGCGGCCGTTGCCGCCGGCATTCGGATTGCCGGGCTCGACGTTGTTGGAAAACTTGGTGGAAATCACCACCCGGTCGCGTATGCCCGCCTCGGCGACGAACTTGCCGATCAGTTCCTCGCTGACGCCAGCCGCGTAAGAATCGGCCGTGTCGATGAAGTTACCGCCGATCTCGAGGTAACGGTTGAAGATCGCGCGCGCGGCATCCTCGTCCGATCCCCACGAACCGCCGATACCCCGAATGCCGCCATTGCCGAAGGTCATCGTTCCGAGCGCGACCCGGCTGACCCGCAAGCCCGAGCGCCCGAGAAGGTAATAGTGGTCCATGGACATCAGTGGTTCCTGGTTTATCGCACGTGTTTGCCGCTGGCGCCGATCACATGTGGCCGTGGTGGCTCCGGCGGGCGACGCTTTGCTGGACGTGGTTGATCATGGTTATGAAGTCGAAGACCGGTCGACCGGTCGCCGTCTGCACCGCATGAGCATAGGGCGGCAGATCGCTGCATTCGAGCAGAATGGAGCGAACATCCGGGTTATCCTCGACGAGTTTGCGGGCAACCTCGGTCACTTCCCGCTCGATCTGAGCGCTGTCGAGCGTGCCTTTCTCCTCAAGAATGGCTTCGCGGAATTCCGTCTGCCCTTCCATGCCGGCAATCGCAAGAGGGATATGCCCTGGCACGTTGCTCGCCTCGAAGTGGCGCGGCGTCAGTCGGCTAGCATTGGCCGTGATGATGCCGACGCTGCCGCCGGCGGCCGCATGCATGAACGGGATCTGCATCAGGCTCGACAGAAACACCGGAATATCGACCGCGGCTGCAACCTCTTCCTGGAAATAGGCCATGAAACCACAGGCGCCGGTGATCGCCTTGACGCCGCGGTTCTGCAATTCGACGGCCGCTTCGATGAAGACGTCGCGAAGTGCGGGATCGCGCTGGTTGAGCAGCCGGTCGATCGAGGCGCCGCGCACCTCCTGGAAGCGGACCGGAAAGTCATAGGTGGTGGCGTTGCCGACATTGCCGGGCACGCAGGGGTACGCAGCATCGAGGATGAGGATGCCGATCTGCTCCCCGTACCACGACTGCGTCTTCCGCGTGACTGTGTAGACAGTCATCGTCTTGTCTCCGATATCAAATTGTTCGCTAACCGGCATACCTGCCGGGAGGGGGGACGGGAGCCTAGCGGCTCCCGCAACCTGTTGCGGCTGGCAACTATATTACTGGACCAGGCGCGGCGCGCCGGTCTCGGCCGCCGTACCGTCAAGGCCGTAGGATTTCAGGATGCCGACGATGGTGCCATCCGCATGCATCGCCTCGATCCCGGCATCCAGCGCGACACCCAGTTCCTTGGCGTTGAAGGAATAAGGGAACGCGGCCTGTGCGGCTTCCTTGGTCGCCCTCACCCGGTCGTCGGAGGCAGCGACCTTGACCTTGACGTCCTTGAGCGCACCGTTCTTTTCAGCGACGACGCCGGTCGAATAGCCGTCCACCGCCACGTCGATGCGGCCGGAGAACAGGTCCTGCTGCATGTTGACCGAATTCGGATAGAGCCTCAGCTTGGAACCGAGCATGGTCTTCAGGTCGGTGACCCAGAGATAGCCCTGCACTGTGCCGACCTGTTTGTCTTCAAGGTCGCCGACATCCGCGAAGCCGTTCTTGGAATAGATTGCCATCTGATCGGTGTAGAGCGGCGCCGAGAGGTTCATGACCTTGGCGCGCTCGGCCGTGCGGTACCAGTCGCCGGTGGCGATATCGGCCTGACCCGAAAGCACGTACTGGATGGCGGCGGCCGGATCGACGGCGACCGCCTTCACCTTCAGGCATTCGCGCTTGGCAAATTCCGCAGCGATATCGCCGTCGATGCCCTTCATGTTGCCGCTGTCGTCCAGGTAGGAATGCGGCACATAGGTTGTGACGGCAACCGTGAGCGTACCCTCTTCGATGGTGGCGAAGGTGTGTTTCGGTGTGCAATCCTGCGCAAGCGCCACCTGGCTCGATACGAGGAGGCCGGCGATGCCGGTCAGCAGAAGGCGGGTTTTGGTCGCAAATGTGGTCATGCCTGAATGCCCTTTCGTGGTGTTGGTTCAGCGTTGCGCGTAGGAGCCGGCGCGCTTTTCGACATGACTGACGAGGAGAGCGGCGGGGATGGAGATCGAGGCGTAGAGAACGCCGGCGGCTAGCAGCGCCGGGAAATAACGGAAGGTGTTCGAGCCGATTTCATAGGCGCGGCTGACGAGTTCCGGCAGCGCGATGGTGAAGCACAGCGACGTGCCCTGGAAGATCAGGATCGAGAAGGCGAGCAGCGCCGGAAGCGCGACGCGCAAGCCCTGCGGCAGCAGGACGTAGCGCAAGGCATCCAGTCGATTGAGACCAATTGCGACGGCCGCCTCGCGCTGGCCATGCGGGATCGACTGCAGGCTGGCGCGAATGATCTCGCTGGTATAGGCGCCGGTGTTCCAGGCAAGCGCGATGACGGCCGCGGTGAAGGACCCGAGCGTCAGGCCCGATGTCGGCAGGCCGAAATAGATGAACTGCAGCAGCACCAGCGCCGGCGCGCCGCGGCCGACCTCGACCAGGAACAGAGCCAGTATCTTTGTCAACCGGCTCTTGGCGAGCACGCCAAGTGCAAGCAGCAGCCCGAACGGAATGCCGATCAAGAGGCTGAGCACCGTGACCTGCAGGCTGATCGACAGACCCGACAGGAGATCGGGGAGCCAGGCGGAGAGTTCTTCGTAGCTCGGCAACATCAGCGGGCCACCTTTGCTTGCAGATAGCTGTCGGCGACGCGCGACAGCCAGGCGACCGGCAGGCTCAAAAGGATGTAGAACATGCCGACCAGAGCGAAGACTTCGAGACCGCGGAATGTCAGTTGCGACAGCTGGTTGCCCTGGAAGGCAAGTTCGCTGACGCCAATGGTCGAAGCCACGGCCGTCTCTTTCATCAGGCCGATCAGGTAGCTCGCCGCCGAAGGCAGAGCGACGCGGAAGGCCTGCGGGGCGACGACGTCGGTCAGCGTGGACCAGCGGCCAAGGTTCAGCGCCGACGACGCCTCCCATTGGCCGAAGTGTATCGAGGCCAGCGCGCCGCGGTAGATTTCCGCCATGTTGGCAGCCGCGATCAAGCCGAGCCCGGCCAGCGCCGCGTTGAACGGGCTGATCGGGAAGACGCTCATTCCCAGGCCGAAGAAGATGATGAACAGCCAGAGGATCGGCGGAATGCCGCGCACGATCTGGATGAGCACCATCGCCACGATCCGCAGCGGCAGGATGCGGCTCTGCCTGGCCGCCACCAGCGGCATCCCAAGCACGGCGCCGGCCAAGAACGCGCCGAGCGTCAGGGCGACCGTCCAGGGGAGCCCGCGCAATATGGCGAAGACGTCGGCCGTGCTCATCGGTCGTGCACCGCCCGAAGGAAGCGCTTGGTGCGCTCCTGCTGCGGATTGCGCATGACGTCTGCCGACGGCCCCTTCTCGATGATCTTGCCATCGGCCATGATCATCACCGTGTCGGAAACATTCTCGGCAAAGCTCATTTCGTGAGTGACAACGATCATCGTCATGCCGGTTTCTGCCAGTTCCCGCATGACAGCGAGGACTTCGAGGCCGAGTTCGGGATCGAGCGCAGAGGTCGGCTCGTCGAACAGCATCACTTCAGGGTCGAGTGCGAGCGCTCTCGCAATGGCGATGCGCTGCTGCTGGCCGCCGGAACAGCGGCCGGGATACTGTTGCGCCTTGTCGGCCAGGCCGACACGCTTCAGCAATTGCATCGACCGGTCGTCGGCGTTTCTGCGGCTGCGTCCGAGCACGCGCTCCTGCGCCAGGCTGACATTTCGCAACACCGTCATATGCGGAAAGAGGTTGAAGGACTGGAAGACCATGCCGACGCTGCGGCGCAGGGTCGAAAGTTCCAATCGCCCGGCGGGTGCGGCCGCGTTGAGCGAGATGTCGCCGATAGTGACATGGCCGCCATCCGGCGGCTCGAGATAGTTGATGCAGCGCAGCAGCGTGCTCTTGCCGGAGCCGCTCGGGCCGATGATCGCCAGCACCTCTCCGGGCATCACCTCAAGGTCAATGCCGTCGAGCACCGTGTGATTGCCGTAGTGTTTGCTCAACTTGTCGAGCTTGATAAGCGGCTTTCGCGCCCGGCCTTTTGCGGAAGGCATCCTTTTGGCGGCCAGAGCATCGTCTTCAGTCATTGTCGGTTTGCCACTCCCCAAGTGCAAGACAGCGCCATCCATGACGATTTCGCTCCACTGCAGGCACGGATCGACCCTGCGCCGGGCAGGCCGCGTCCTGTTCGCTGAATGTATTTTGATGTTTGTCGTGCGCCGCGGGGCGAACGACAGTCGTTCCCGTTCTTTTCTTGTGGATCACCATAACGATTCGACGTCTGGTCGGCAGACGACAAAAATTGCAGAGCCGCATAACCTGAGGTTATGCCATTGGTGGGAGCGTTACACTGTATTGCTTGGAAACCGATCGAACGCGTGAACTGCCAGGCGTTTGCGTGATGCGCAAAGCCATGCGAACGTCCTGCCGGTCAAACCAAAAATGGTTAATGCTGACGATCCGCGCTGTTGGCAAGATAACACTATTTTAACCACGACCGATGAGCAAAGCCTTCAGATCGCTAGATATCGCTATGCTTATTGAGTCGAACGAAAATTGCCTGCGTCGTCCGCAAGTGATAGAAAGAGCTACAGAATTGCAACCGAACAGAGAAGATTCTTGTGCTTGTACACCCGGTTCGACGCTCGGAGCTTCGGTGTCCAGCCGCACCATAGGCGAGCAGCATTGACCGCGACACTTTTCGCGATAGCTATGCATAAGGGTCGACTGAAATAGTACGACCATGTATTTCGAGCACGGCGTCTCGATCATATCAATGGTCACAGGCGGTCCAGTCAAAACCGCGACGGAAAGGGAAAGGCTAGAATGTCAGGTACTGACTCGACGTTGTCTGCTGCGTCTTCCGTGGACGATACCGTCCTTGGCAATACCGATGAGGTCATCTCGCTTTATGACGAGGCTCTTCATCTCGTCGGGGCCTCGGTCGCGCTTCAGCGAAGCTACGAGGTGGCTGAACTGGTCGATGCAACGCTCTGGCACGTCTACCCCGAATTGTTGGAGCCGGCCTCGAAGGCAATGGCAGAATCCGTTCTTGCCAATGGCGTTCCACGCAGCATCGAAATCATCGATGCGCCCAAACGATCACGGCGGACACTGCTCGTCTTTCGCGCCGGACATGGCATCGGCGTCATCGAGACGGACGGGGCATCGGTCCGGCGGGAAGCCGCGAGCCAGGGCGAAAACGAGCGTGCGCTGCTGCTTCACCAGGCGACGCACGATGCCCTGACTGGTTTGCCCAACCGGCGTCAGTTCAGCGATGATCTGCGAAGCGTATTGCCGGCGGTTCATGAAAAGAAGCCGGCGCTGATGCAGATCGACCTCGACGACTTCAAACCGATCAACGATACGCTCGGACACGGTGCCGGCGATGCGGTACTGAGGATGGCAGCCGAACGCATCCGCAGCGTTCTGCGCGACGGGGAGGTCGCCTACCGGCTTGCCGGAGACGAATTCGCGATCATTCAGCGCGACGCCGATCAGCCTATGGAAGCCGAGCGGCTGGCCAATGCTGTGGTCAACGCCTTCAAGGAGCCTTTCACGGTCGACGGCATTTCGGCGTTCGTGGGTGCGAGCATTGGCATCGCCGTTGCCCCGCCCGATGGCAACGAGGGCGAACAGTTGATGAAGGCCGCCGACATCGCCCTTTATGCGGCCAAGAAGGAGGGCCGCGGCCGCGCCAAAACCTTCAGCCGTTCGATGCTGATCGTGCTGGAACAACGGGAAATGCTGCGCCGAAGCCTGCGCACCGCGCTTCAGGAAAACCAGTTCTCCCTCGAGTATCAGCCTCTGGTGAAGCCGCCTTTCACCATTGTCGGTTTCGAGGCGTTGGTGCGGTGGCGTCATCCTTTGGTGGGCATCATTCCGCCCAATGTCTTCGTGCCGATGGCCGAAGCCGATGGGCTGATGAGCGATATCGGCCAGTGGGTGCTTGAGCAGGCCTGCCGCGAAGCAACCAAATGGCCCTCGCATTTTACCGTAGCCGTCAACCTGTCTCCGGCGCAGTTCCTGCACGACGGCTTCACTGATCGCGTGTCGCAGACGCTGGATATGGTCGGATTGCGGGCGGACCGGCTCGAACTCGAAGTGACCGAATCGGTTCTGCTTGAGAAGACGACCAACAATCTCGACACGCTCAATACGCTGAACGTCCTCGGCATTCAGATCTCGCTCGACGATTTCGGTACCTACTATTCATCGCTGAGTTATCTCAAGAACTTCCCGTTCGACACGATCAAGATCGACCGCTATTTCATCAAGGATCTGGAGAACGACGAGAAGAGCCAGGTGATCGTGCGTTCGATAATCGCGCTCGCGCACGGGCTGGGAATGTCAGTGACCGCGGAAGGCGTCGAAACGCGGGCGCAGGCCCTATGGCTGGACCACGAAGGCTGCGATCGATTGCAGGGGTATTTCCTTGGTGTTCCGATGCCGCCCAATACAATCGACAGTTACTTGCGCCAATCGTCGACGATGGAAATATCATAACACGGCGAGGGGCTATGCTGTCGGGTCGGCCACCGGCGCAAGGGCCGCCTGGCCGCTCACCGGTTTGCGTGCCTGATAAATCAGCCTAGAAGTGCCTGCGGGCCGTGGCAAAGTTCCGCAGATGGAGGACAAAGCAAGCATGGACGTCGGTAACAGTGTTCCAGCTGAAGCGATTTTTGAGCCCCTGCTCCAGTTCGAAATGGAGATGGGAACATTTCTCTCGGAGTGGCAGCATTGCGACCATCTCTCCAGCTATCTGGCCCGGATGATCAGCCACAACAGGACCGATCCGGTAAGGCATTCGAACTTCTTCTCGTCGGCGCTCAACGAACTGCTTGAAGTTTCGTTCCGCAGCGGCGCCGCCAGCGGTCACATCGGTCTGGCGATCTACCGACATGGCCCGATCGAGCGGGTTCAAATCACGTTCCCATGCCCAGCCGAACAGGTCCCGTTCTACCGCGAGGCGGTGTCGAAGGTTGATCGCAGCGATGCACATGCCCGCTATCTCGATTCCATATCGACCGACATGGCGCCCAGTCGCGAGTCCATCCTACTTGATCTCGCCATCAATTTCGACGCGAGCATCCGCATTGAGGAAAGCACATTGCACGCTGTCACGCTGATCGTCGACCTGCCGCTGGAAGGGCTGGTGAGTTGAGCGTCGCGGGCCTTTCTCCCAGTTTCAAGGCGGCGTTCGACGCCAACAGCCAGGTGTTTTCGCTCGCCGGCGTCATCCGGCCGCGGTCGGTCGACGAGATCGCCGATAGCATCGCAATGCTCAAGCAGGCGATCGACGGCGTGCGCGGCGTACTCTACGTCGACGTGAAACGCCTGATCCAGATGAATAACACCGCATTCCATGCCTTCGTGCGGGTTGCCCTCGACGCCTGCCGTGCCCGCGCCGACTTGCGCGTGGTGATCGTAACGTCGAGCGTCGTCGGCTGGGCCACCAGAATGTTCGGCCATCTCAACGAGATCGAGCCGCAGATTACAGTCGAGGTGTACGATTCGACGTTCTATCCCGGACAGAGCTTCGTCGAAGACACCAGCTTCATCCCGATCCTGAGAACCCAGACGAAGATGACCTGGCGGCACGAGCGTTCGATCCTGCCTCGGCACGGGCTGCGGCCCGGCATTGCCATGGCCGACGTCTGCTGCGGCATCGGCGACTTTGCTGTTCTCGTCCAGAAGGAATTCCAGCCGGCAAGGATCGTCGCCCTCGACCACTCCAAGGCCAGTCTTGCCTATGCACGCGAAGTGGCGACCAACTTCGGCATCACCGATATCGAGTACACCTACGGCGATGCATCAGAAATGCTGCTCGAGGACAACCAGTTCGACTTCGTGAGTTGCCGGCATTCGCTGCAGATTTTCAACGAACGGGAGCTGCTCCTGAAGGAGCTCTACCGGATCTGCAAACCCGGCGGACGTGTCTACATCACCAATGAAAAAAACTCCCATTGCCTCGGCGAGCCCCGCGCTCAAAGCATCCAGTGGACCTACAACGAAGTTGCCAAACTGTTCAGTCATTTTGAAATGGACGTCGAACTCGGACCGAAAAGCCGCCGTTACCTTGCCGATGCAGGTTTCGACGACATCCTGGTCGAATCGTTCATGGTGACGAATCACGACGGCGATCCGCAGGACTTCGCCGACGTGATCGCCGCCTGGGAACACGTCTATGCCGGCGAAATGGCTGTCCGGCGCGGTGATCCGCCGGAGTTCATCCAACGCTTCCGGCAGGGGTTCAGGGATCACATCTTTGCCGCGCTGCACCCCAAGGGCTATGCCGGCTGGCCGATCTGGGTCGCATCGGGACGCAAGCCGACATGAAGGAGCCCAGTACCCCAAGCTCCCGCCTCGGCTTGAGATCCTTCCGCGCCAAGTTCGTGCTCGTTGTCGGCGGCGCCGTGCTGTTCGACCTGATGGTGACCGGCGGCCTTGCCCTTTGGAACGTGCAGAGGCTGTCGCGGGATGCCGCGACGGAAGTCGGTCAGGGCCTGCAAAAGGCCAACCAAGACTATATGCGCTCCTACGCGGAATCGACCGCCGCCCGCGTCAACCTGCTTCTTGGCCAGGTTCATACCGATGTCGGAACGCTCGCAGGCGTTCTGCAGTCGCAGATCGATCGGCCGGTGCGCAAATCGCAAATCGGCGAGGCCCTTGCCCGCGGCGCACCCGGCGCCGTCACCGTCGTCTACGACGAGAAGGGCGGATGGGCTCAGAACCTGCCCGGCCCGCTCTCTGTGATCAGCGTCTGGGGATATCTTCTGGGGCCGGACCACCATCCGCTTCCTGACGTCCAGGCGGATATTGAGAACAGCGCGGTACTCGACCTCGTTGCGCCGAGCCTGCTGGAAAGCGGGCGCTCCAAACTGCAGATGTACTACATCGGCCCCAAGGAGCGGCCGATTTTCCGGACCGCGCCCTATACGGATCAGGCGCAAACCTTCGATCGGCTTTATCCCGGTCACAATCAGGCTGAATTCTGGACGTTCTTCTTCCCCGGCATCTATGAATCCTGGGAGCAATGGGCGAAGGATCCGAGCCTCAGGCCGGTGGCGAGCGATATTACCCAGACGGCGCCCTATACCGACGCGATCACCGGCAAGCTCATCGTCAGCTTCTTCCAGCCGCTGTGGTCCCGCGATCGAAAGACGGTGGCAGGCGCCGCCGGCGCCGACATCACGCTCGACCAGCTGGCCGAGGTCGTGCAGAACGTCAAGGTCGCCGAAAGCGGTTTTGGCTTCCTGGCAATGTCCGACGGCAATGTGCTCGCCATCAACCCTGCCGGCGAAAAGACGATCGGGCTGCAGACCTCAAGCGATACCGGCACACAAGGTGTGACCGGTGCCGACCGCTCGCTGCGCAAGAGTGCTCAGCAGGCCATTGCGCAATTACCGCTCGGGCAGGACGGCGTGATCCAGCGCGTCATGCTCGACGAGGCCGGCGAGAAAGTGCCTTATCTCGTTCTCCTGAAGCAGCTGCTGCCGGAGAATTTCTGGATGTCCGGCCCGGTTCGCAAGGAGACGATGTCGCTCGGCATCGTGGTTCCCGAGCGGGAAATCTATGCGTCGCTGTTTGCCGCCCAGACAGGTATCTCGCAGGCGACCAACCGCATTCTCGCCTATCAGATCCTGGCGCTGCTTGCGTCCTTGCTCTTCGTGACGGCGGCGGTGTTCGGCATCTCCAAGCGCGTGACCGCCGGCATCAGTGCGCTTGCCGGCGCCGCCAAGCGCATCCAGGCGAAGGACTACTCGGTCCGGGTGCCTATCTCGACGCGCGACGAAGTGGGCGAAGCCGGCACGGCCTTCAACCGGATGGCCGAAGAGATCAGCTTCCACACCGAGAACCTCGAGCATCTCGTCGAAGAGCGCACCAAGCAGATCGAGGAGGCCAATCAGCAGATCTCCGCCCTGAATAAGCAGTTGCGCAGTGAGAACCTGCGCCTGGGCGCCGAGTTGGCGGTCGCCCGGCAAATCCAGATGATGGTGCTGCCGAAAGCCGGCGAGCTCGACGAGATCGCAGAACTCGAAATTGCCGCCTATATGCGTCCCGCCGACGAAGTGGGTGGCGACTATTACGATGTTCTGCGCGATGGCGCACGGTTGAAGATCGGCATCGGCGACGTGACCGGCCACGGCCTTGAAAGCGGCGTATTGATGCTGATGGTCCAATCTGTCGCTCGTGCCTTGCAGGAAGCCGGCGACATGGATCCCAATCAATTCCTGAACCGCCTGAACCGGGCGATCTACAAGAACATCGTGCGCACCAACACCGACAAGCACCTTTCCCTCGCATTCCTCGATTATGATGGTGGCCGCCTGACGCTTTCCGGGCAGCACGAGGAACTGATCGTCGTTCGCAACAGCAAAGAGGTGGAGCGCATCGATACGCTGGATCTGGGCCTGCCGATCGGTCTGGAGTCGGATATCTCGCGTTTCGTCGCCACGCGCGAGGTCGCATTTGCCCGCGGCGACATGATCATCCTGCACACAGATGGTGTGACCGAGGCAGAGAACGCGGCGGGCGAATTGTTCGGCATCGAGCGGCTTTGCGACAGTGCGCGGCAGTTCTACGGACGCAGCGCCGAAGATGCGAAATCAGGTATCATCGAAGACTTGATGGCGCATATCGGCAAGCAGAAAATACACGACGACATTACCCTCGTGGTCATGAGACACAGGTGAGCAGATGACGACTTTGTACGGACCGGCGGACCTGACCAGGGGTGCCAACGAAAGCGTGACGCGGCTGCGCCTCTATGACGGCCAGCTCAATCTGAGCTGGAAACATTGCGCCATCGCCTCGGATTTCGTCGCCGAGCTGATCGCCATGCGCTACCGCGCCTCGCGCAATGCCTACAAGGAAGTTCGCCACAATATCGGCTACCTGACAAACGAGCTGGTCGAAAACGCGGTCAAGTTCCGTGCCACCGGCGGCATCATGGTCGAGGCCTCGATCGACGACAGCAACTTCCGTGCCAAGGTGTCGAATTTCGTCGATGGTGAGACTGCAGCCCGCTTCCAGGATCTGCTTTCCGAGATCACGACAGGTGATCCGGGCGACCTTCTGATCGAACGCATCGAAGCCAACGCAATCGGCACAGGCAAGAGTGGATCTGGTCTTGGTCTATTAACACTGATGAGCGATTATGGCGTCCGTTTCGCTTGGGTTTTCGGACCCAACGGCGACGGAGGCGGCATCGCGCTCGAGACTTATGCCTCGATCCCCGTCCCCGATATCTCGAACTGACAAGCAGGTGAACATGGAAATCAAGGACGAGGACTACCGCATTTGGTCCGAGGGCAATGACATACACTTCGAGGGAACCATGCGGCTTCCCGGTACGGAAGCCTATGCCCCTATCTTCTCCCTTGCCATGGGCGTGCTTGAGGCCGAGCCCGATCGCATGACGATCGACCTGACGGAGTTGCAGTTCCTGAACTCGTCGGGGATCAACCTGCTCGCAAAACTGACGATCGAGGCGCGCAACCGTCCGAACGTGCAATTGACCGTGCGCGGAACCTCCGAGATCCCGTGGCAGTCGAAGTCCCTACCCAATCTCAAGAAGCTCCATCCCGGCATCGACCTCAGGCTGAACTGAGCCGCGATTTGCCAGCCTGTCTCTTGCACAGGCTGCCTGCGGTCATCCGGGCAAATGCCCGGCTTGACCTACTGCGGTTTCCTTAAATCCTATTCGATTTAAGGAAACATGCAGCAATTCAAAGTGCTACAGCGACCTTTACGCGTCTAGTAGGACGCGCGGCGCTGTAGGCGCCAACGCCTTTCTGCGCCGAAACCGGCCTTTCCCTTCACACATTTTCTTCGGCGTCGGCAACCGGAGCCGACGGAAAAGGTGGACTGACAACAATGTCCCCTTTTGGCCGGGACGTCGAATGGACATCGCGACGACGCTTGTCGGCGGACGGTTCACAAGATTTCGATTTTACTCCGATCCAGGCTGCCCCTAGGCTTCATCCGGTTCAAACAGCACCGGGAGGAAACGCCATGAAACGCAGGCTCGTACTTGTCGCGGCCGCTCTGGCCTGCTCTATCGTCGGGGCCCACGCCCAAGACACGACGATGAGTTTCTTCGTCACCAGTGCAAATCCGGGCAAGGGCGGCAATCTTGGCGGTCTTGCCGGTGCCGATGCCTATTGCAACACGCTGGCCACGACGAGCGGCTCGACCGGCAAGACCTGGAAGGCCTATCTTTCCACCGACGCGGAAAATGCCAAGGACCGTATCGGCGCAGGCCCCTGGTACAATGCCAAGGGCGAAAAGATCGCCGACGATGTCGCCTCTCTGCATAGCGACAAGAACAACCTTACGAAGCAAACCGCACTCAACGAGAAGGGCGAGGTCATCAACGGCCGCGGCGACACGCCGAACCGGCACGACATTCTGACCGGCTCCAAGGCGGACGGCACTGCCGCGCCGGAGACCTGCGGCAACTGGACCCTGGGCGGGACCGACGGCGCGGCCATTGTCGGCCACAGCGACCGAACCGGCCTCAACGATAGCGCCGAAGCCAAGTCCTGGAACGCCTCGCATGCGACCCGCGGTGGCTGCACCCAGGAGGCCTTCAAGGGAACGGGCGGCGACGGCCTCTTTTACTGCTTCGCTGCGAACTGACCACGGCAGCCCACAAAATGTGCCCGCTCTACAGTACCGCATGGAGCAACGCCGCATCTCAGCAGGTCGCTGCGTGTCTCCTCAGGCTTCGGCGGGTTGCCGCCGACTTTCACGTGACATGAGCGGACGTCTCGTGGCGGCCAACTTGCAAAACAGTTTCGAATCCGACCGGGTCTCGATTTCATGCTCGACACGCTATGAGAATGATTACGGCCGGTGCAAGACCAGCATACGCCTTCCCGCCGGGTGTTCAGCTTGTGCGTCGCTATGGGCGCGCAGAAGTTCATGTCCGAGGTAAAGTGTTTCAAAGACTGCATCGATTGCGACAAATGCATCGACATCCACACGTCGGACGAGGCATATAGGGCGTTGGCGCCAACCGGTAGAGTGGCCCGCCCTTCTATCACCGCGATCCGCATTTAAAGCCGTGGATCGGCGAAACCGTGATCAGCTCTGAACCGCCCCTATGATGTCGTATTCCACTACAATCGAGCGCTCCCCTTCCTTCCCGTCGGTTATCCGTATCCTTGTTCGCAACACAGGCCGGTGCTGATCAGATGACGACGATCCCCTCCGGCACGGACGCTTCCGACGCATCCGCCAGCTTCAATTCCCGCATCGTCGCACTCGTCGTCGCCATCGCCTTCTTCATGCAGATGCTCGACGGGACGATCGTCATTACCTCGTTGCCGCAGATGGCGGCTTCCTTCGGCGTCCAGCCCGTCGCCATGAGCATCGGCATCACCGTCTATATGCTGACGATGGCGGCCTTCATTCCGCTCTCCGGCTGGCTCGGCGATCGCTTCGGGGCGCGCAACGTCTTCCTCGTCGCGATCGCCATTTTTACCCTCGCGTCGCTCTTTTGTGGATTGTCGGGAAGCCTCGGCCAGTTCATCGCTGCACGCGCGGTGCAGGGCATCGGCGGCGCGTTGATGACGCCGGTCGGCCGGATCATCGTGTTGAAGAACGCCCGCAAGTCGGAGCTTGTCGGCGCGATCGCGCTCATCACCTGGCCGGCACTGATTGCCCCGGTCGTAGGCCCGCTTCTCGGCAGCGTCATCACTACTTACTTCAGCTGGCACTGGAATTTTCTGATCAACATCCCGATCGGACTGATCGGCCTGGCGCTGGTGCTGCGTTTCGTTCCGGATCAGCGCGAGGAAGCGACGCGCCGCCTCGACGCCAAGGGCTTCGGGTTGTCGTCGACCAGCCTCACACTGGTTCTGGCCGGGCTCGAAGCCTTCGTCCACGGCACAGCCAATGCATTGGCGATCGTCCTGCTGCTGGCAACAGGTGCTGCCATCGGGGTCTTGGCGACACGGCACTTCAAGTCAATCACCAATCCGCTGCTTAATCTCTCCGCCTTGAAGGTTCAGACCTTTGCTATGTCGACACTGTCGGCCGGCACCGCCTGCCGGGTCGCGATCAATGCGACGCCATTTCTGATTCCGCTGCTCTTCCAGGTCGGCTTCGGCCTCGCTCCGATCCAGACCGGCATCTATGTGCTCGCCTACTTCGCCGGAAATCTCGCGATGAAAACGGCGACCACGCCGTTGCTGCGCCGTTTCGGCTTCCGCAGCATACTCGTCGGCAATGGCCTGCTCGCCTCACTGGCGATCGGCGCCTGCGCGATGCTTTCAACGGATACGCCACAACTGCTGACGCTTCTGCTGCTATTTGCTGCCGGGCTCTTCCGCTCGATGCAGTTTACCGCACTCAATACCCTTGGCTTTGCCGATATCAACGCGAGCCAGCGCAGCTCGGCGTCAACCCTGTCGAGCATGCTCCAGCAGGTGGCCATGCTTCTGGGCGTTGCGGTTGCCGCCGCCGTTCTCAATCTGTCGCAAGCCCTTCGCGGCGGCGAAACGGCAGCCCTTGCGGACTTCCGCTGGGCGTTTCTGGTGGTTGCGTCGATCGGCATCGTCTCGAGCTTGCGTTTTCTTGGCCTGCCTCGGGAGGCGGGCGCCGAGGTTTCCGGGCATACAACCCGACCTCGCACAACGTAGGCATTCGAACGGGCTAGCTCGCATGCCCGGGCAGCAGCGCTCTCATCTCAATCGCCGCCCGTCGGCTTCGCATTCAGTCGTCCAATCGCAGCCGGAAGCGGGCGGAAAAATCGCCCTCCCACCACATCGGGAAGTTCGTTCCCCACTTGTTGTTGTGGATGTTGAAACGAACGCCTTCGCTGAAGTCCGGCAATGTCTTGCAGAACGTCATAAAGTCCCAAGCCTCGGGCGCGACCAGGGGCGTGTCGAGCGGCTCGATCGACAACGAACCACCCGAAGCAAGATCGCCGCGAACGCCGGTGACCGCCTGAAGTTGCGCGCCGCCACCGGCAGCGGCGTTGCCGGATTTGTGCCAGAGCCCCATTTTTCGCAGGCTCCACGCGACATCGCCTGCTGGCATAAAGGAGAGAAAGCTCGCCTCCGGCATGCGGTTGGCGCTTTTTTCGTGCAAGGTCAGGTGAAGTTCGAGCGTGTCGTCTTCGCCTGAGAAGGCGAGAGCGACATGGCGCGGCGCGCCGTAACCGGCAACCGCCTGCTCAGGCATGGACAGGAGCAGGCCGGATGCGTCCGCTGCCTGAAAGGTCGGCGTAAAGACACGGGACAGAGCCGCGCCGGACCGGGCAAGACCCGGCTTGTCGTGATCGAGGATCGCCCATTCCTGGCGATGAGTCAGATAGGTGTCCATGTGCCTGTTGACGTCGGTAGCGTCATAGCTCTCGTAGCGATAGGCGATCAGCGGACCTGACCGGCCAGCCATGTACTTCCCGGACGGGGCAGTCAGCGAAAGAATGTCTCCGGTCGAAGGTTCGAGCTCGATCGACCAGCTGCCACAGGCGAGACTGGTCCGCCTGTCTCCTCTGGCTATCAGGGCCGGTACGGTCAATTCGGCCAAGGCGGCATCGGCTGCCGCTGCGTCCGGGCCGTCGAGCACTGAGCGAGCGTCATCAAGATAGGCGCGCTGTTCGCGCCAGGAGGCTTCCGTATAGGCAAAGCGGTGGTCGGTCTTGCGGGCGGCCTCAAAGTCGGGCCGAGACCAGGCCGTGTCGTCGCGCAGATAGGATTTGATATCGACGCCGCAGGTATGTTCGGCCGCCATCGTCAGCTTCTGCCCGAAAGCCAGGCGGCTGGCGGTCAGGCCTTCGGCTGCGAACCGGTCGTAAAGCCGTTGAAGCGCTAGGAAACGGGCGGTCTTTACCGGATCGGAGGCGCTGCCGTGGATCCAGCTGTCGCCAAGCTCGTGCTCGACGACGGGAAAAGCTTCCCGCGCATCCCAGATCAACGCGCCATAATCTTCGAGCGTTGCCGCGCGGACGGTCGCATCCGGCTGTTCGCGGCGCATGTCGCGATAGACCTCGGCGGTCTGCGGCACGCTTTGCGGACCGATATTGTCGCTTGTGTGGGCAAAGCTCAGGCCGTCGGCAAAACCTTCGGGGAAATAAGTCTCCCCATAGGATCGCTGATACATGACGACGATTTCTGCGCCGCCGGGCGCACGCCAGCGAAAGATGTCAGGTGTTTCAGGCGGCGGCGACGCGGTGTTGACGCCGAGATGCAGGAAGCGAATGCCGGCCTCGGCCAGCAGCGGCACCATGCCGAGCGTATGCCCCGGCACGTCCGTCATCTTGCCCGCAATCGTCTTCTTGCCGAACCTCCGATCGAGTTCCTGTGAATAGGAAAGGCCGGCGCGAAAGAGCTCCGGCGACATCAACTCCGTATGTGTGGTGAACGGCAGGCCATGCCAGCGGATCAGTCCGAGATCGATTGCCCGCTCGAGCTTCTTCACCTCCGCGGCCGAACGCGACGTCAGGTGATCCCAGATCAGCCAGGCACCGGTCGTCCAGACGAACTTCGGATCTCGCGGATCCTCGGCATAAAAATGCTCGGCCGTCTCGATCGCCTGCGGAATGAACCGGTCGTGGTACTGGCGACGCACCTTTTCCGCGTGATCGGTGAAGCCAATGTCGAGATGGGTCTTGAAGACCAGATGCACGCGTTTTTCTGTCATGTTCTTCCATTCAGCCGACGGTGCCGCGAACGACGAGGCGGGTGGTCAGGGTTTCGACCAGGGAGTCGGCATCCGGCGTCTTGAGACGTCGAAGGATCAACCGGACAAGGGCGCGAACGCGATCGTCGAGATCGATGCGGACGGTGGTCAAATTGTAACTTTTCCAATGTGCCTGCGGGATGTCGTCGAAGCCGACGACCTTGACATCGCCAGGCACTGAAAGGCCGAGTTCGTGCCTGAGGGCATCGATCGCGCCGAACGCCCCGACGTCGTTGGCCGCAAAGATCGCATCGGCGCCGGATCCGACCCGGAAGAGATCAAGCGTCGAGCGATAGGCGGTGTCGTAGGTGTAGTCACCGGGGACGATAACCGGCGGCGCCATGCCGCGCTCGGCCAGCACCTGCGCGATCATCCGCTCGCGTTCGGTATTGGCAAGGGATTGCTTCTTGCCGCCGAGATAGGCGATGCGACGGGCACCATAGCCTTGCAGCAAGGCGACCGCCTGTTCGATGCCGTCCTTCTGCCGCACGAGAAGACGGTCATAGAGTGTTTCGGACGCCCTGCCGGCAAACGCATCCGCGTCGTCATAGATCACGTAGATCGGAACGGCACGATCGAGAAAGCCGCTCAGAACATCAGGCTCGATATTCTCGGTAAAGGCGATGACCGAGTCGGGATTGAAGCCGCGCATATAGGTCAGCAGCATCGGGTCCATGCTGAAATCGGCTTTCGCCTTGAACAGAAGTGTCGCGAAGCCCTCTGCCTGCAGCGCGGTCGTCAAGGCGTCGATCTCCTGGCTTTCCCAGGGGCTGCAGACATCGGGAACGATCATGCCGACGAGATGCGAGCGCCTGGTTACCAGCGAACGCGCGGCCATGTCAGGCGTATAGTTCAACTCACGTGCCACCTTCAGGATGCGATCTCGCTTCTCCGGCTTCAGGGACGCATTCGGATTGAAGGCGCGCGAGACAGCGACGCGCGAGACATTGGCCTCTCGTGCCACCAGATCGGCCGTGGCGCGTCCTGCTTTCCTGTCGGTTTTCTCGCTCATGGGGTAGTGCTCTGCGCAAAAATGAAAACGTGTTCAATTCAACCTGCACCAATGATCGCGCTTCCGTCAAGATGTCAGTAGAAATCACCTCATAGACGGCAAAACCCGGAGAGCATGAACTCGTATAAGCCTCATCACCAGAATCCACTTCATGGCGTGTTGACAAAAATGAAAGCGTGTTCATTCTTAAGTTCAGACGGGATGGGATTGACCGGAGGAGGCCGATTCCAGCCCGGATGCACCGCAGCCGAAACGGTCCGGAGAACCGGACCACCGTGGGAGGAGTTTCAATGCGCAGAAGGATTCAGTCATATTTGCTGAGCGCGGCGGCCATCATGGCCCTGTCCGGGCCGGCGATGGCAACCGAGCTCAACATCACCTGCCGATGCGTTGTCGGAGGGGTCAACAGCGGCATGGCCGAGTGGATCGAAAACAAGGTCATTCCGGCCTTTACCGCCAAGATGAAGGCCGAAGGCAAGGACGTCACCGTCAAGCTCAATCAGTTCGGCGGCGAGGACGAGCAGCTGACACAGCAGCTGGCGCTTGACTTCTCCACCGGTGCTGGCCCGGATGTCTCCGGCTTCGATGGCTTCCTGATCCCGAGCTTCGTCCAGGGCGGGCTGTTGAAATCGCTTGAAGAAGTGGCCGGCGCCGACGTCAATGCCTGGGAAGGCTGGAGCCACATTTCCGACGGCACCAAGGCGTTGATGAGCTATCAGGGCAAGCCTTACGGCATCGCGCTCGGCACCGACGCGCGCATGATCTTCGTGCGCAAGGACCTGTTCCAGAAGGCGGGCCTCGACGCGGCGACGTGGCAGCCGAAATCCTGGGACGAACTGCTCGACGCCGCGCGCAAGATCAAGGCGGCGGCGCCGGATTCCTTCCCGCTGCAGCTGAATGCCGGCGTCTCCATGGGCGAGGCCACCACCATGCAGGGCTACTGGATGGCGCTGCTCGGCACCGGCGAGCAGGTCACAGACGATGCCGGCAAATACATCGTCTCCAGCCAGGGCATCCTCGATACACTGAAGCTCTACAAGACCATCTATGTCGACGACAAGCTCGGCGACCAGCGCGCCCAGCTCTTGGCCGACGGGCGCAATCGAACCTTCGCCAACTTCCGCGACGGCAAGACCGCGATGCTGGTGGAGGGCGACTGGTTCTATCGTTCCGTCACCGCACCGGACGCCGAGTTCGCGGTCGCCGACCGTGACAATGTCATGACCTGGAAGAAGATGCCGGCGGCGCAACCAGGCAAGGGCCTGCGCGGCCAGGACTTCGTCACCATGTCCGGCGGCACCGGCTTCGTCATCAACCCGCATACCGACGCCCCGAAGGAATCCTGGGAGCTCTTGTCTTTCATGAACAGCCAGGAGCAGCTCACCGCCTTCCAGGAGATCCAGCCGGCGATCCGCATTCGAAACGACGTCACCATCCCCAACTCGCCGTTCCTGACCGAGACCGCCGAGGTCCTGCTGCCCATCACCACGGCACGTCCCAATGACGCCAACTACAACAAAGTCTCGACCGAAATCCAGCGCATGACCGAAAGCGTCGTCTCGGGCGAACTGTCGCCGGAAGACGCGATGGCCCAGTACAAGGCCGCCGTGATCGCCATCGTCGGTGAAGAGAACACGGTCAGCCGTCTCTGATCGGGCCTAATATCACCGGTCGGCCGATCGGCCGGCCGGTGATCTTGCCGAACCGCTTCGCCCTGCAATGGGAAACTCAACGCATGAAGAAATTCTCGCTACTGTCCACGCGGGCGGGCGCCCTTTTTCTGGCTCCCGCAACGGCATTGGTCGGTGTTTTCGTCATCATCCCCTTCTTCTGGGTGATCTTCGTTTCCTTCACCAACAGGACATTGCTTGGACGGACCGCGCTCGACCCGGATTTCGTGGGTCTCCAGAACTATTTCGCCCTCTTCAATCCTGCCACCTTTTTCACCCGCGGCCAGTTCGGCTTTTCGCTGATCCTGACGATCCAGTTCGTGCTGCTCTCCGCGCTCATCGGCCAGGCGCTGCTCGGGCTGATCCTCGCCTGGCTCAGCCAGTCCGTGTCGCCCGGTATGAAGTCCTTTCTGCAGACGACCGTCATTGCCGCCTGGATCCTGCCGGAAGTGGTCATCGGCTTCGCCTGGTTCGCATTCCTCGACTATGACAGCGGAACGCTGAACATGATCATGCGCGGTCTCGGCCTGCCGCCGGGAGACTGGCTGCTGCAGCAGCCCTTCTGGGTCATCGTGTTCTTCAACACCTGGCGGGGGGCTGCCTTCTCGATGATGCTGTTCAACTCGGCATTCCAGTCGATCCCGCCGAGCTATTTCCAGGCGGCGGATGTCGCCGGCGCAACCTCCTGGCAGAAGCTGCGCGATATCGCCCTGCCGCTGATCCGCGGCCATGTGGTCACCGATCTGATCCTCATCACCATGTGGACCTTCAATGTCTTCACGCCGTTCCTCTTGACCAATGGCGGGCCGTCCTATCGGACCGAACTGTTGTCGATCTACACCTACCGCATCGCCTTCAAGGATTTCGAGTTCGGCAAGGGCGCGGCCGTCGGCGTGGTCATCATGCTCATCAATCTGGCTTTCGCACTCGTCTATCTGAGGCTTGCCCACAAGAAGCCGGCGGAGGCCGAATGATGCCGTTCTCTTCCCGTATCTACTTCCGCCGCATGGGCTTTTCGGTGGTCGCCGCCCTGCTCGGCACCATCTTCGCGCTACCGCTCGTCTGGTTCCTCTTCGCGCCGTTCAACGCCCGCGCCGAACTCGGCCTTGCCATCCCGGAACCCTTCACGTTCGCCAATTTTGCTACGGTGTTTCAGAACACCTTCGCCATGCAGGCGCTGTTCAACAGCCTGGTGCAGGCCTTCGGCGGCGTCGTCCTCGTCGGCGCGGCAGCAACGCTTGCGGCTTATGCGCTTTCCCGCTCGCCAATCCCCGGAAAAGGCGCAGTCACCTATGTGCTCTTGCTGTTCTCGTCAGTGGTCTCCGGCTCGGCCGCGATGGTGCCGATCTTCCTGATCGTTTCTGCGGCCGGACTGATCGACACGCATCTCGCCGTCATTCTCGTCTTTGCCGGTGGGCTACTGCCGACAGCCATGTTCATCCTGCGCGACTTCATCGACGCCATCCCGCGCTCCTATGAAGAAAGCGCGATGGTTGCAGGCGCCTCTCCACTGCAGGCGTTCTTCGACGTCGCCCTGCCGGTGATCCGGCCGGGTATCGTCGTGGTCGTCGTCTGGGCCTTCGTCAACATCTGGGGAAGCTTCCTGATCCCCTTCATCCTCTTGCGCAGCGACAGCCTGATGCCCGCCTCCGTCGCCATCTATTCCTTCTATTCCGAGGCCGGCACGCCGATCGTCACACTGCTTGCCGCCTACTCACTCATCTATTCGCTCCCCGTCATCGCGCTCTACCTCTTCGTGAACTGGAAATTCGGTTTCCGGTTCTTCGGTGGCATCAAGTCGTAATCGGAAAACCAGTCTCATGGCCTCTGTCGAATTCCAGAACGTTTCCAAGAGCTTCGGCGCATTCAACGCCCTGCCCGATATCAGCTTCTCGATTGCTGACGGCGAGTTCGTCTGCCTGCTCGGACCATCCGGCTGCGGCAAGACGACGAGCCTGCGCATGATCGCCGGGCTCGAAACGCCGTCCTCCGGCAAGGTGCTGATCGGCGGCAAGGACGTGACCTACCTGCACCCGAAGGATCGGCAGATCTCCATGGTCTTTCAGGACTATGCACTCTATCCGCACATGAATCTTGCCGACAACATCGCCTATCCGCTGAAGGTGCGCGGCGAGGCGGAGGACAAGCGTCATGCCCGCGCCAGGGAGGTCGCCGACGTCTTGAAGATCGGCGATCTGATGAAGCGCCTGCCGAGCCAGATCTCCGGCGGCCAGCAGCAGCGCACGTCGCTGGCGCGCGCGCTCGTCTATCCGAGCCAGGTCTATCTCTTCGACGAGCCGCTCTCCAACCTCGACGCCAAGCTGCGCCTGGAAGCACGCGGGTTTCTCAACCACCTGCAGCGCGACATGGGCATGACCGCCGTCTACGTCACCCACGACCAGGCGGAAGCGATGGCGCTCGCCACCCGCATCGCGGTCATGGACAAGGGCCGGATCGTCCAGTTCGCGCCGCCGATCGAGATCTATCGGCGCCCGGCCACCACCTTCGTTGCCAATTTCGTCGGCAACCCGCCGATGAACCTCGTGCCGGCGCAGGCTGCAATCATCGACGGAAAGCTGCAGCTTCGCGCCGAGGGGCTGTCGGTCGCGGCACTGCCGGTTTCCGACGCCATCGCAAAGGCGGTCGGCGCCAAAACGATAACGCTCGGCGTTCGCCCGGAGCATCTGCGCATTGCCCGTCCCGACGACGGCAACATCATCACCGGCGAGCTTTTCGCCAACGAGAACATGGGGCCGGAAAGCCTGGTGACGATCGAGCGGAAAGATGCCGGCCGCGTCACGGCCCGCATTTTTACCGACGACGAGATCAGGGTAGACAAGACGGTGCGACTTTCCTTCGACGCCGAACACGTCACGCTGTTCGACAGCACCGGCGCCCGCATTCCCGTCCTTGGCGAATAGTCCGGACTGCTGCAAATGATGACGACCACCGTTCACGTGACACGCGCCGACCAGGCCGCCAACCCGTACTTTTACGTGCCCTTCGACGTGCCCGAGGGCACGACGCGCATCGATGTCACCATGGCCCATGCAAAAGCGGAAGATTGCATCATCGATCTCGGCATGCTTGATCCGCGCGCGACCGATTATCCGACCCGCGCCGGCTTTCGCGGCTGGAGCGGCGGCGCCCGCGACCGCTTTTTCGTCGCAACGGACGACGCCACGCCCGGCTACATCCACGGGGAGATGCCTGCCGGTCGCTGGCAGGTCATGCTCGGCCTTTACAAGCTTCCGCCAGAAGGTGCCGATGTCACGCTGACGTTCAGCCATGACAATGCGCCTCTCGCGCTCGAACCGCAGCCCGCGCGCACCTTCCCCGTCAGGAAGGCGGCCGGCTGGTATCGCGGCGATCTGCACTGTCACACCTTCCACTCCGATGCGGCAGGCTCGCCCGAATTGCTGCACGCAGCCGCCAAGCAGGCCGGGCTCGACTTTCTCGCCGTCGCCGACCACAACACCATCAGCCAGCGCCGCTATTTCCATCCCAACTCGTCCGCCGACCTCGTCTTTGTGCGTGCGATGGAGGTGACGACCGCAGTCGGCCATGCCAACGTCTTTGGCGTCGACGACTGGATCGATTTCCGCATGACCCGGCCCGAACATGGGCACACGCTTGCCGACATGGTGCATGAGCGCGGCGGCATGCTGTCGATCAACCACGACAAGCCGACGATCCCCTGGGATTACGACGTGCCGGAGATCGACTGCATGGAAGTCTGGCAATCGCACTGGATGGCCCGGAACTGGGTATCGCTCGGCCGATATCAGCAGCGGCTGGCTTCGGGCAAGAAAATCTCGGCAATCGGCGGCAGCGACTTCCACCAGCCGGCCCGGCTGATGCCCGAAGGGCCGCTCGTGCTTGCGCGACCGACGACGGTGCTGTGGCTCGACGAACTTTCTGAAAACGCGATCCTCGCCGCGATGAAGACCGGGCTTGGCTATATCACCGAGAGCCCTGATGGACCGCATTTGGCACTTTCGGTCGATGGCCAGCCGATGGGCTCGACGATCCGAGGGCCCGTCGACGCGAAGGCCGACGTTCACGGAGCAAAAGGCGATCGGCTGCTCTGGTTCGACGCGACAGGGCAGATTGCCGATCATCTCATCGAAGACGACCGCTGGGTCGGACAATTCTCCGGGCGGCCGAGCCTGTTCCTGCGCGCCGAAATCGCAGCAGAGAAGAGCCGGCCGCAGATAATCGGCGATTTCACCGCGGCCCTTGGCGGCGGGTTGCCCTGGCAATTAACCGAAGTGGAACTGCAACTACAGACCGTGCGCCGCGCCATCAGCAATCCGATCTATGTGGCGTGATCGGAGAGCATTTCCAGGAAAAGTGCGAAGCGGTTTTCCGTTAGGAAATGCTTGGAAACAAAAAGGTAGAGCGTTTCCGTGACTCCGTTTAAATCGGAAACGCTCTAGGGCTAGAAAAAGGGTCGCAGGGCCAGCTCCGCGCCAAGAAGCAGCAGACCGACCAGGAACCACCGGCGGAACGTGGTCGGGCTGACCAGACGGCGGATCGCCTGCCCGGCCCACATGCCGGCCAGCGCCGGCACGATGGCAACCACCGACAGGAGCAGGTTGTCGGCCTCCAACGCCCCACGCCACAGCAGACCTGCCGCAAGCGTCATCGTCGACACGGTAAAGGAGAGGCCGAGCGCCTGGATCAGGTCGTCCTTCTCCAGACCAAGGGCCTGCAGATACGGCACCGCCGGCATGACGAAGACGCCGGTGCAGCCGGTGACCACGCCCGTAATCATGCCGATAGGCGGAGACAACCACACCTCGGCCCTTGCCGGCACTGAGAACGGGCGCGCCATGAGCGTATATCCGGCATAGACCACAAGCGCCGTCCCGAGCATGGCTGTCGACAGGGCCGTATCGCCGCCCGCGAGAAGAGCCGTGCCGAGGATGGTACCGATGCCGATCGCCAGCATCATCGGCCAGAGCCGCAGCATGAGCGGGCCGAGGGCCGGACCCGCCAGCAGTTGCCAGACATTTGTCACGAGGGACGGCAGGATCAGCAGATTGGCGGCCGTAATCGGCGACAACAGCGCACCGAGCGCGCCCATGGCGACGGTGGGGAGCCCCATACCCGTCACGCCCTTGACCACGCCGGCGAGGAAAAAGGCGGCAGCAATTGCGCCGGTGAGCCATGTGGAGAGTTCGATCATGGCTCTAAAGTCATGAAGCATTGCGACAGCGCAATGCGGATGATCCGCAGGTTGGCTTCGGCTATGCCGAAGGCACATTTGCCGCTATCGTGCCGGCATGCGCTTCGATCTGATCGACCTTCGCCTGTTTCTTGCCGTCGTCGAGGCAGGCAGCATCACCCACGGCGCCGGGGTCGCGAACCTCTCCCTGGCCGCCGCCAGCGAGCGGCTGCGCGGCATGGAGGAGAACGGCGGCGTAAAACTTCTGGCGCGCGGCCGCAGGGGCGTATCCACGACCGCCGCCGGCGATGCGCTCGCCCATCATGCCCGGCTCGTACTGCGCCAGATGGAGCATATGCATGGGGAGCTCGGCGAATACGCCAGGGGATTGCGGGCGAGCATTCGCCTTCTCGCCAACACCGCCGCGATCACCGAGTTCCTGCCCGGCCGTCTTGGGCCTTGGCTTCGCGCCCACTCGCAAACCGATATCGACCTGAAGGAGCGCCAGAGCGCGGACATCGTCAAGGCCGTCTCAGGTGGCCGGGCTGAGATCGGCATCATCTCGGATGCCGTCGACGCGACCGGCCTGCGCCTCATCCCCTTCGCGATCGACCGGCTGGTTGCCGTGGTCGCCAAGAACCATGTTCTTGCAGAAACAAGACAGATCAGCTTCACGGATCTGCTCGACCACGCCTTCGTCGGCCTTGGGGAAGGCAGTGCCCTGCAGGCCCATATCGAGGGCCAGGCGACCCGCATCGGCCGCCGGATGAGCTACCGCCTGCGCGTGCGCAGCTTCGAGGATGTCTGCGGTCTGGCCGCACAGGATGTCGGTGTCGGCATCGTCCCGCAGACAGCTGCGCGCCGATGCCGTCGCACGGCGATTTCCGCCCTCCGCCTGACCGACAAGTGGGCGACGCGTCGCCTGTCGATCTGCCTGCGGCCGGATGAAGACCTCTCGCCGCTCGCCCGCAACCTGGTCGAGCATCTCGGCAATTTCAAGCCGGACTGACCGTCGAGGCGACCCGTGGCGGTCGATCAGTAGCCTCTGGCAGCACCCGCGCCGATGCGACTGTCGACCGCACCGTTGTAGCGGGCGCCACCGCCGTCCTTGATTTCGGCCAGGCTTTCGCCGCCAACAAGGATGCCGGTCGCCTGCCCCCAGATGCTCCAGCTCTTGTCGATCTGCACATCATGGCCCATCTCCGAGAGAAGCTTGCGCGTATCGGGCGAAAGGGCGTAGGGCTCCATGAACACTTTGTCCGGTAGCCACTGATGATGGATGCGCGGCGCGTCGACGGCCTCCTGAATATTCATGCCGTGATCGACCACGTTGAGGATCGCCTCGAGCGTGATCGTAATGATGCGCGCTCCGCCGGGGCTGCCGATCACCATGAACGGCTTGCCGTCCTTGGAGACGATGGTCGGGCTCATCGATGAAAGCGGTGTCTTGCCCGGTGCGATCGCGTTCGCCTCGCCCTGAACGAGCCCGTAAAGATTGGGAGCACCCGGCTTCGCTGTGAAATCGTCCATCTCGTTGTTGAGCAGAATTCCGGTTCCTGGAGCGACCACGCCGGCGCCAAAAGAACCGTTCAGCGTATAGGTAACGGCGACCGCGTTGCCCTCGTCGTCGATGATCGAATAGTGGGTGGTCTCCTTGCTTTCTGCGAACCCCTCCGGCATCAGCGCCTGCGAGACGCCAGCCTTGAACGGGTCGATCTTGCCGCGGATCTCGGCCGCGTAAGCCTTGTCGAGCAGTTTGGCGACCGGGTTCTCGACGAAATCGGGGTCTCCAAGCGTCGTGTTGCGATCGACATAGGCATGGCGCATGGCCTCGATCATCGCATGCACGGTTTCGGCCGAGCCGTAACCGAGATAGGAGAGCGGATAGCCTTCGAGAATGTTGAGGATCTCGCAGATGATGACGCCACCCGAGGACGGCGGCGGCGAAGAGACGATGTCATAACCACGATAGTTGCATTTGACCGGCTCAAGCTCGCGCACGGCGTATTGCTCGAAATCCTTCTTGGCGAGGATGCCGCCCTTGTCGGCACTTGCTTTGACGATGGCGTCGGCGATCGCCCCCTTGTAGAAGGCGTCGGTTCCCTTTTCGGAGATGCTTGTAAGCGAGGCGGCGAGATCCGCCTGGACCAGTGTCTCGCCGACGGCAAAGGGTTTGCCGTCGGGCTTCAGAAAGATTGCGGCCGCTGCCGGGTCCTTGGCCAGCCTCTCGGTTTTGCCGTCAAAGGAGTCGGCATCGCCCTGCTCCAGCCGAAAGCCATCCTTGGCAAGGGCGATGGCAGGCGCGATCAGCTCTTTCAGTGGACGCGTGCCGTAGCGGCTACGCGCCACTTCGAACCCCAGGACAGGACCTGGAACGCCAACGGCCAGATACCCGTTGGTGCTCAAGCCAGTGACCAACTGCCCCTTGTCATCGAGATACATGGTCTTGGTCGCAGCATCGGGCGCCCGCTCGCGAAAATCGAGGAAGGTGGTTTTTCCGTCCTTGAAGCGGATCGTCATGAAACCGCCGCCGCCGATATTGCCGGCGGTCGGATAGACGACCGCAAGCGCGTAGCCGACGGCTACGGCCGCATCGACGGCGTTGCCGCCCTTTTTCAGGACCTCGACGCCGATGTCCGACGCCAGATGCTGGGCGGTGACGACCATGCCGTGCTCGGCTTTGACCGGCTCCGGCGAAGCGGCCCTGACGGCCGATGGCGAAACCGAGCCGAGTGCGGCGATAAGGGTGAAGGACAGAACATTCAGGCAGGAACTGCGCATGCTTTTCTCCCGCGACAACAGGTTTTGCTGGCAATTGACGCCCTCGATTAAGGGCGGCGGCATCGAAGTTCGCAAAGGCACCACGCATCAGGCGGCGGACAACAGTCCGGCCATCGGGCGGGCTGAGGCTTGTTCAGAAATTGAAGCCTTGGCCGGAGTATAGACATGTGCGGACGGCACGGGCAATCGCCGCCTGACGATCATGATCGGCGAACAATTCGAATGCGAAGACGATCGGCTTACCATTGCTCTGTCATTGCCGCGACGCTACCCCAGTGAGTACCGGGTCGCGACAAGCCGGAGTGCAGCCGATGACCGCATCCTAGCGACCACCAAATTTTTGCCATTGCCATGAACAACCGTGGCTGTGACAGTTCGCTCCAGGGATCTGGTATCATCCGCATCCGGATTTCTGCACGAGGACACTAAACGGGAAGAAGGTCGCATGATCGAAGGCCATTGCCATTGCAAGTCGGTTCGCCTTTCCGTCCGTGTCCGCCCTGACACACTTGGCAGCTGCAACTGTTCGCTGTGTTCAAGACTAGGCACGCTTTGGGGCTATTACAACGCAGAAGAGGTTTCGATCAGCGACCCGCAGGGCAAGCTCGTCGGCTACGTCCAAGGCGATGCCACGTTGACGATGCACCATTGCGGCACCTGCGGTTGCACCACCCATTGGTCGCCGATCGGCACTGACGCGACGCGCATGGGTGTCAACATGCGCCTGTTCGATCGATCCGTCTGGGAAGACATACCCCACCGGCTCATCGACGGCGCCAGATGGTAGGTGCCACTCTCTTCCTACGCATGTTTCCTTACATCCTATTCGATTTGAGGATAAAAACATGCAGCAATCCAAAGCGCTACAGCGACATTTGCGCGTCTAATAAGACGCGCGGCGCTGTAGGGCGCCTTGCCTGCACGACAGTCCTGCAGAAACGGTGCTAGGCCGCCGAGGCTGCGCCGCCACGCTCGCTGGCCGCCTTGGCATATTGGGCGTCACGGCTCTCCTTTGTGGCGTATCGCGCCCGCTTCTGCTCGTACATGCTGAGGTCCGCTCGCTTGACCAGCGCCTCCATCGATTCGCCGGTATCGCTGGTCGAAACGCCGAGCGATATGCTGAGGGGAGCGTTGGAATAGAACTGGTTGTTGATCTTCAACAGTTCGTTGATCGTCTCGACCATGGTGGCCGCTGCCAGCCGGTCGGCACCCGGCATCAGGATGGCGAACTCGTCGCCGCCGATGCGGGCGGCATGGTTGGGCTGCGACACCGCACCGTTCAACACTTCGCCGAGCCGGCGCAGGAGGGCATCACCGGCGTCGTGGCCAAGCTGGTCGTTGGCCGCTTTCAGGCCATCAAGATCGATGACGATGGCCGAGACCGGGCGAAGCGACTTGCGCTCCAGCCTGTTCAGCTCGTCCATGTAGAAGGCGCGGTTGTGCAGCTTGGTCAGCACGTCATGCTTGCCGAGATATTCGAGATAGGCCTCGGCCTTCTTGCGTGCGGTGATATCGGTCAACGCCACCTGGACCAGCGACCAGTCGCCTTCATGGCCCGGAAGCACGGAGAATTGCAGCAGGACGTGGCGCTCGGAACCGTCGAGCGCATAATTGACCACCTCGCGGTGGTGCAGAAGATTGCCGTTCCACAGCTCGATCAACTGCTCCTTGAAGTGCTTCTCCATCTCGTTGCGGAAAATGTCGCCGAGACGCTGCAGCAACGTGTTCCGATCCGGCGCGCAGAACAGGTCGAGCGTCGCCTGGTTGATGTCGATGACCCTGATCTCGCTCATGCACTGGCGCACGAACTCCGGATGGACGTCCGTGAACACGCGAAAATCGACGATCCCTCGATGACGGACATCCTCGAGCAGCAACTTGATGCGACTGAAGTCCTCGACCCACAACGACACCGGCGAATGCTCGAAGATACCTTCGGCGTAACGGCGGTTGGCCAGTTCGCTGCGGCGCGCCTCCTCACGCGCCGTGACATCTTCCGTCGTCAGCAGCAACCGGCCGAGCGTGTTCTCGTATCCTGGTAGCACCGAGCCGCGCAGCTGAATGTCGAGCCTGCGGCCAGACAGCGTGTAGTTGACCGCGCTGCTGCTGAACTCGGTCTTGCCCTCCCACAATTCGGCAAGCTCATTGACATGGCTGTCGAGCATTTCATCGCGAAAGACCTTCGACAGGTTCGCGGAGAGGTGATCGAGATCCCTGGCTTCAAACAGGTCCAGTGTCCGGCGATTGACCTGCAGGACACGAATTTGGCTGGAGCAGGCGGCGACACGCGTCAAGTCTTCTCTGAGATAGGCGCGGATATCGACCACGCCCTCGGCCCGCCAACGATCGAACTGCGTTGTGACCCCGCTGAAATCCTCGATCCACATCGCGATCGGCGCCAGATCAAAAATATTGGTGTCGGAAGAACCTGTCATTACTGTTCCATCTCGGTTCGCGGGGAGAGGGTTCCGTGCAAGGCGCATCGCCTTTGAGTGCATTCTAACGGTCTTTAAGTAAAGATGCCTAAATCCTCAACCGCAGATCGCCGTCGATGCGAACCATCCGCTCAACACACGGCTGTCCGATCGATACGGCGTTTGCTTCGGTTACCGGCCGTCACACCGCATAGTAGAAATATTTGCAACCTGAGGTCACCACCTCCTTGAAAGCACCAAATCGGTGCTTTACATCAGATGCATGATGCAAATGACCCACACGGCGATCCTTCGCTACCGTCTCGCGCCCGACGACCAGGCCCGGCGCGCGTTGGTGGAAACGTTCGCCGCCTATGCGGCGATGCTGGCCCTGCTCGAGGAGCTGACGGCGGAAAAAGGCGGGGCAAATCTCGTGACCCTGCACGAGCTCGCCTATGAAACCGTCAGGGAGCACACGGGCCTTCCGGCGCGCTTCGTCACGCTGGGTCTGCGCGATTTCGCCTCAAACCGCGGACGTCCGAGCGATCCGCTGCGGCTGCCGCTCGACGAAAAGCTGTTTGCGATCAAGGGGCCGGCGGACCTGACGGTCGCAACCGTGCGTGGCCGTGTCGCCATCCCCTTCGACGTGGCGGGCTATTCGCGCGGCACGCTCAACATTTTTTCGGCCCAGCTCGTCGCCGATCTCGGCGGTTATGAAATTCACATCGGCGTCACGCCACACACGGATCGAACGGAGGAAGACATGATGATGAATGAAGGCATTCTTTCGCGCATGGGCCGGCTGATCGCCGGCATCGCCAACGCCGCCGTCGACAAAGCGGAAGGCACCAACAAGGTCGCCGTCGTCGAACAAGCCTTGCGGGAAATCGATGCCGCCGCCGAAGAGGCAAAGGCAGACATCGGCAAGGCGCGGGCTGAGGAATATCGCATTCAAAGTCGCCGTGAAGAAATCGTCGCCGATCTGAACATGTTGGAAGAAAAGATCCACATGGCGGTCTCGTCCGGCCGCGACGATCTCGCCAAGGCCGGTGTTGCCCGCCAGATCGACCTGGAATCCCAGACCGCAGCGCTCGACAAGGCGCTGGCCGATGCCCGGATCCATCTCGATGAGGGACAGAAGGCGCTGCAGGCCGTGTTTGCCACCCGCCGCGAAGCCGAAGCCAGACTTGCCGATCTGAAACGCAGCCTGACGCAGTATCCGGACGAACCGGCGGCAGCAAGGGCACGCAACAACCCCGCCGATGGTGCCGCGCGAGCCGCTGCCGCCGTCTCCCGCGTCACCGGCGTTCCCGCCGGCAGCAACGCGACCAGTGCCGAGCTCGACGAGCTCGACCGGCTTCACCGCGAGCAAGCGATCGAAGCGCGGCTGGCAAAGTTCAAAGCCGGAAAGGCCTGACCCCGATGGAGCTCTTTTTCGCTCCTGAATGTTTGCCCTTTGCGATTGCCGCCATCATGCTGGCGGCGTTGACCGCAATCGAGATGCTGTGCCTGCTGCTCGGATTTTCCCTTGGCGAGGTGATCGACAAGGCCGGGCTCGATGAGCACAACGGCATGGCCGGGCTCCTTTCCTGGCTGAATGTCGGCGGCGTCCCGATCCTCATCCTGGTGATGCTGTTGCTGGCCCTGTTCTCGATGACCGGGTTCGTCATCCAGAGCATCGCCCACAGTGTCTGGCTGCCGCTGCCGGCCATGATTGCCTCCATCCCGGCGCTTCTCTTGAGCCTTCCCGCAGTCAGGACATCGAGCCGGGCCGTGGCGCGGATCGTGCCGCGCGACGAAACCTATGTCGTCGACCTCTCCGAGTTCGTCGGCCAGACCGCCGAAGTGGCCGTGGGCCCGCTCGATCAGGGCCTGCCGGGGCGCGTGCGCCTCAAAGACAAACACGGAAACTGGCACAATCTGCGTGCCAAAGCCGCCAAGGGCGAAGCTGCCATCGCCATCGGTACACAGATCCTCATCGTCGACCGCGCCAAGGATGTCTTCATCGCCATTCCCGCGCCGGAAGACCTTCTCACTTCGCCAAACACCACCTCCATGGAGCAACAATGATCTTTGATCTTCTCCTGCCCGCCGGCATCGGCGTCGTCCTGATCCTCGGCATCGGCTTCGTGCTTGCATCGCTCTATACGCGATCGAGCCGGGACGAAGCCTATGTCCGCACCGGCCTCGGCGGCCAAAAAGTCGTCCTGGACGGCGGCTCTATCGTCCTGCCGATTTTCCATTCGATCGCCCGGGTCAATCTGAAGACCCTTCGTCTTGAAGTTCGCCGCGGCGAAGGCGACGCGCTGATCACCAAGGACCGCATGCGCGTCGATATCGGCGCCGAATTCTACGTCCGCGTGAAGCCCGACGCGTCGTCGATCGCGCTTGCGGCCCAGACGCTTGGCGACCGCACCAACGATGCGGAACAGCTGCGCGTGCTGATCGAGGCGAAGTTCGTCGACGGCCTGCGCTCGGTCGCCGCCACCATGAGCCTCGACGCTCTGCAGGAGCAGCGCATGGATTTCGTCAAGGCGGTTCAGGAAGCGGTTGGTGCCGACCTGCAATCGAACGGCCTTGAACTGGAGTCCGTGTCGCTGACACGGCTCGACCAGACCGATATCAAGCACTTCAATGCCAACAACTTCTTCGACGCCCACGGCCTCGCCGCGCTGACGCGCATCACCGAAGGCCGCAAGAAGGAGCGCAACGAGATCGTGCGCGACACCGAAGTCGCCATCGCGCAGAAGGATCTTGAGGCTCGCCAGCAGTCGCTGGCGATCGAACGAACCAAGCGGGAAGCGGAACTGAACCAGGAACGCGACATCGCCAACAAGTCTGCAGCGACCCGCGCCGAGACCGCCCAACAGGAGCAGGCCGCCAAGCGCGCCGAAGAAGAGGCCCGCATCGCCACCGAGCAGGCCATTGCCGAGCGCGAGGCGGCCGCCAAGCAGGTGCGCGAAAGCGCCAATATCGAGGCGACCCGCACGGTCCAGCAGCGCGATACGGAAGCCAAGCGCGACCTGCAAATCGTCGCCCAGGAAAGTGCTATCGCCGTCGCCAACAAGAGCCGCGAGGAGTCCGAGGCGAAAGCTCAGGCTGAAACCGCACGCGCTCTGGCAATCGCCGCGGAAGAAAAGGTCGGCACCGCCAAGGCCGTCGAAATTGCCGAGCGCGAACGCCAGATCGCCGTCATCGACGCCCGCAAGACTGCTGAAACCGAAGCAACGGCCGTCACCGTCGGCGCCGAAGCTGAAAAGCAGGCGGCCACTGACCAGGCCGATGCCATCAGAACCCTTGCAACCGCCGAGGCTGAGGCCGCAGTGATCAAGGCCAAGGGCATTCTGGAGACCGGCAAGGCGGAAGCCCAGAGCGAGGCGCTGCTCAACGAGGCGCGCAACAAGCTCAGCCCCGCCATCATCGAGTTCGAGATCCTGCGCGAACGCATCCGCATCATCCCGCAGGCGCTGGCCGAGGCGGTGAAGCCGATCGAGAAGATTTCCGATATCCGCATCTTCGACACCGGCGGCATGCTGGGTCGTGGCGGTGCCGGTGCGGGCGGCGCAAGTGGTATCGGCATGGGCGAAGGCCTTGCCGGACAGTTGCTCGCCTACCAGGCCAACAAGCCGATCCTCGATCGCCTGCTGAAAGAAGCCGGCTTCGAGGGCGACAACGCGGTCTCTTCGCTGCTTGCCAATCTGCAGGGCGACGAGCCCAAGGAACTGGAAGTGCTCGAAAAAGACTGAGTTTTTCCAATCGCGCCGGCCGCCTCCACATGGCCGGCGCAGATTGAACCTAGGCGAAGACAACAGCCTACCGAACATTGGAACAAGCACCCGCTACCCTTGCGGCAATCGTCACGGTCTCTATCTGACGGCGTTCCTGCAGCGCTGAATGGGATGTATGCAATGACCTTTCGCGACCTTGATCTGACTTATGTTGAAAGCCACGGCATCCCACCGCTTCCGGAGCCGGACGAACAGGGCTTCGTCGAAAACGAAGGCGCACGCATCTGGTATGCGAGCCATGGTTCCGGCCCCGCAGTCATCCTGCTGCATGGTGGCATGGGAAACAGCGGAAACTGGGGCTATCAGGTCCCGGCAATCGTCGAAGCCGGCTATCGCGCTGTCGTCATCGACAGCCGCGGCCACGGCCGCAGCACACGCGACGCACGTGAATACAGCTACCAGCTGATGGCCGCCGATACCCGCGCCGTCATGGATCGGCTAGGGATCGAGAAGGCCGCGATCGTCGGCTGGAGCGATGGCGCCGATACTGCCCTGATCCTCGCCCAAGAAACGCCCGAGCGCGTTGCCGGCATTTTCTTCTTCGCCTGCAACGTCGACGATACAGGCACCAAACCGTTCGTGTTCACCCCTGTTATCGGCCGCATTTGGCAGCAACATCAGAAGGACTACGCCGCATTCTCGGCGACGCCAGGTGATTTCGACGCGCTCTCGGCAGCCGTCGAAACGATGCAGCGGACACAGCCCAACCTGTCGGCGGCAGCACTTGCCGGTATCTCCGTGCCCGTGGCCGCGGTCCTTGGCGAATTTGACGAATTCATCGAGCAGGAGCACATGACCTATCTCGCCAAAACGCTACCTGACGCGACGCTTCACGACCTTCCCGGTCTCAGCCATTTTGCCCCATTGCAGGCACCGGATGTTTTCAATGGCGCCGTGATGACGTTCTTGACGAGCATCTTGCGCTAGCGCCCTACGCGATCCCGAGAGCCGTCCTTTCGAAGGGACGTCTTCAAACCGACGATAATGGTGGCTCGTGTCGATTGCGCGCGATACAACCGGGGAGCGATCAGGAGGAAAGAATGCGGAAGTCAGATTATCCCAAGGGCACGGTGTCCCGTCTCAGCGTCGACAGCGACGTGCTTAAAAGCAACAGGCTCGGGGATCCGAGCCGCCGCGACGTCGATGTCTATATCCCGGCAAACCATGATGGCGCCGGCCTGCCGTTGCTCGTCGATCTCGTCGGCTTTACGGCCGGCGGCCCTCTGCACACCGCCTGGAAAGCCTTCTTCGAGAACGTCCCGGAGCGCCTGGACCGGCTGATTGCGACCGGGCAGATGCCGCCGTTGGTCGTCGCCTTTCCCGATTGCTTCACTTCTCTTGGCGGCAACCAATATGTCAACAGCGAGGTCGTCGGCCGTTGGGAGGATTTCCTCATCGACGAGATGCTTCCGGCAGTCGAAACCCGCTTCGGCTGCGGCGGCACCGGACGGCGCGGCGTTTTTGGAAAAAGCTCGGGTGGCTACGGCGCGTTCTCCCACGCCTTCCGGCGGCCGGATGTCTGGGCTGCGGCAGCGAGCCATTCCGGAGACGCCGGCTTCGACCTGATGGCGGCTGACTTTCCCATGGTGCTGCGCGCGCTTGCGCGGCATGATCTCTCGATTGAAAGCTGGTTTCGAGCCTATGAGGCCCGGGAGAAACATGCCGATGAGGACATCCCCGTCCTCCTCGTTTTGGCCCAGGCGGCAAGCTACGACCCCGATCCCAACCTCGAGGCCTTCAAAGGCCTGCGGCTCCCGGTCGATCTGGAGACCTGCGAGCTGATCGACGACCGCTGGCAGAATTGGATGGCGTGCGATCCCGTTGAGCTCGCCAAGACCCATGGGCACAACATCGGCAAGCTCAAGGCCTTCTACATGGATTGCGGCACTGTGGATCAGTACAATCTGCTCTACGGCAATCGCCGCATCCATCGGACGCTGAAGCAACTCGGCATCGAACACACCTATGAGGAGTTCGAGGACAACCACAATTCGGTCGATTACCGCATGGATGTCAGCCTGCCCTTCCTTGCCAAGGCGCTGCAGTAACGAGCGTCAATGGCCCGACCGGAAGCAAACGCCGGCCGGCCATGGTGTCTCGAGATGCGGCGATACCTGATGGCGGTCGCCCTCGTTTCTGTCGAGTTTAAGCGGCACGCCGATCGTGGCGACCCTCTTCGATCTCCTCGACGATCTTGGCAACAAAGGCGTCGAGATCGTCTGGCGAGCGGGAGGTGACGATACCGTGGTCGCTGACGACCTTCAGATCGACCCATTGCGCGCCGGCATTCTCGACATCCTTGCGGATGGAGGCATAGGACGTTGCCTTGCGCCCCTTCAAGGCGTCGGCTTCGACAAGCAGCCACGGCGCATGACAGATGGCTGCCACCACCTTGCCCGACTGCACGAAATCGGTGACGACGCGCATCGCGTCGGGGTTCTTCCTTAGCAGGTCCGGGTTGATCTGCCCGCCTGGCAGCACAAGCGCATCAAAATCTCGCACGAACACGTCCTTTGCCGTCAGGTCGACGTCAACGGTGTCGCCCCAGTCGCCCTTGTCCCAACTCTTGATGGCCCGTTTTTCCAGCGATGCGATGGTCACTTTGGCGCCGCGCTTTGACAGTTCGTCGCGCGGGACGTGCAGTTCCGAGCGCTCGTAGCCGTCGGTAGCGAGGATCAGAATTTTGGCTGTGTCGATCGATGGCATGGCGAAGTCCTTCCCGGTTTGTGAACCCAGGGGTAGAACCGGCTGCGAATGAAATGGTTCCGACCTTCTGCAAGCCCTTCAGGGCGCAAGCAACCAGAACACCAGCCCGGAAAGAAGGATGAAAAGGGCGATCAGCCTGGCGAAGCGCTGCATGCCGTGGGATGTGTCGTCGCCCAAAAGCGCGTTCCACAAGGCTCCGCCGGAAGCATCGACGTCGGTGGTTGCCGCAGACGCCGGCGCTTGTTGCGCTGACACTGCCGAACTGTAATCGTGAGGACGCGGCTGCCGGTTCACCGTTGTGGATTCGTCAAAATAAACCCCGGCGCTGACAATCCCGCCGTCGCCGGCATCTGCCACCTGGCTCTCACGCAACACGCGATCCTCCGGCTCCGGTCGTCCCAACAGCGCGTGAAGCCAGGCACGGCGCGCCTGAGCCGTCGCCGCGTGACGTGGCCATTGCGCTGACGGCAGCAGCATTGCGGACGTGCGTCTGCCTTTCGGGTGACGGACTGACATCTTGGGGCCTCCCGTAACAACAATACACCGGAAACGCGTTTGTTCCATCACAACACGGTTCACCGCCCGGAAAACGCGAAGGGCGGCAGACGTCTCGTGACCACAGCACCTGCAAGCTGACGAACGGCAGGCCCGCCGCCGCCCGATGCGGGAGAGCCCCGAAATAGAAAAGGCGCTCGACCCTTGACGGGGAGCGCCTTTTCTTGACCCGGACAACGTCAAACGCGCGGGCTTAGCCGCTGCAGGACGCCATCGATACGGGTAGTGATGCCCTAGATAGTCAGTGGCTCAGGGTTTTCAAGGCCCAATCATGATTATCCCGGAAATTGTTTGATCGGCACGGCAAAGACACTTTGTCGGGCCGGATCCGATCGGGATTTCTTCCACTCGGCGGTCCGTAATGAAGCATGGATGAACGCATTGTCGGGACAGATAGGCAAAGTCGTAATCAGGATGGCACCATCGCGTCCGCCAGCTTGAGCCGTCGCCAGTCGCTTGGCGCCATGCCGGTACGCAAGCGGAAGAAACGGGAGAAGTAGGCGGCATCCTTCAGTCCGATCTCGTAGGCTATATCTTCCAGTGATCGAACGGTGAAAAGCAACAGACGTTTGGCTTCCAGCAGCCGGCGCTCATTGATCAGTTCCTTCACCTGCATCCCGAACGCGGCATTGCTGGCCTTGGCAAGCAGGTGCGGGGTGGTCGCAAGAGCACTCGTATAGCGCCCAACCGTCCAGTTCTCGCGAAAATGCGCATCGATCATGCGCCGCAACTGTGTTGCGAGCATCATATCGGGGGACTGCGACGGCGATGGCGCGGCGGTGGCAAGGCGCGCGATCTGCGTCAGGATCGCCGATACCAGCGATGCCATCATCGACTGGGTACCGAAAGCTCCCGTGCCGTACTCCTCTGCGATCATGTCCATCAATGACGATAGGCGCTGCCACTGCCGGTCGTCCCGGGCGCCGGCAACCATGATCGGCGCATCGAGCGCCAGGACTGTTCTCTCCCGGGCGGACAGCATCAAGCCGTCGGCGATCGATATTACGAAAGCATCGCTTTCCAGCGGTTCGACGGAGAAACCGTGCACGATACCGCTTGGCACGAAGCTGACGGCTGGCGCGGAAAAGTCCAAAACCTTGTCTTCGATGAAATACGACCCACGTCCGCGAAACCAGTAGGTCACCTGGGCAAGTTGATCATGCTTATGGGCCCTGACCTGTCCTTGATGCAGTCCACGCCGAGCCATCACCGTTTCGACGTGGAAGAACCCCGGTTCGAGCTGTTGTTCCGGTTCGCCGTAGACAAAGAAGCTTGGAATGATGTCGGCCATCAACCACCCGAAAAAGTGCAAGTCATTTTGGCATTCTGTCCATGGCTGCCTCGACAATCAATGCCTAGTCTTGACGAAACTCAAGGAGGAGAACCATGAGAGCTGAGGATTTTCGCGCCGACAAGGCGCGCCCGTTTACCGGGGCCGAATATCTCGAAAGCCTGCGTGATGGCCGCGAGGTCTATATCAACGGCGAGCGCATCGCGGATGTGACCACCCACCCCGCCATGCGCAATTCGGCCCGCTCGCTGGCAAGGCTCTACGATGCGCTGCACGACCCGGCGAGGAAAAAGACCCTGACCGCCCCCACTGACACCGGCTCCGGCGGCTACACTCACAAATATTTCCGCGTCGCCCGATCGTCTGCCGACCTCGTTGCCCAGCAGGGCGCCATCGCCGAATGGGCGCGCATGTCCTACGGCTGGATGGGACGCACGGCCGACTACAAGGCGGCGTTGATGAACACGCTTGGCGCCAACGCCTCCTGGTACGGCCCGTTCAAGGACAATGCGCTCGCCTGGCACAAGCGCGCCCAGGAGGCGGCGCTGTTCATGAACCACGCGATCGTCAACCCGCCGATCGACCGGCATAAACCTGCCGATGCGGTGAAAGACGTGTTCGTTCATATCACCAAGGAAACCGATGCCGGCATCTATGTCTCCGGCGCCAAGGTGGTGGCGACGTCGTCGGCGCTGACGCACTATAATTTCCTTGCCCAGAGCTCGGCAACAGTGACCGAGGATCCGTCGCTCTCGGTGATGTTCATCGTCCCGATGAATGCGCCTGGAATCAAGATGTTCTGCCGCGTCTCCTACGAGCAGACGGCCAACACTGTCGGCCATCCCTTCGACTATCCGCTGTCGTCGCGCTTCGACGAGAACGATGCCATCCTGGTGCTCGACAATGTGTTCGTGCCCTGGGAGGACGTGCTCGTGCTGCGCGATGCCGCCAAGATCCTTTCGTTTCATCCGGCATCGGGCTTCATGCACGGCTACTGCTTCCAGGGTTGCACCCGCTTTGCCGTCAAGCTCGACTTCCTCGCCGGCCTGCTGGCCAAAGCGCTGCGGGCAACCGGCGGCGACGCGTTTCGCGGCAACCAGGCAGCCCTTGGCGAGGTCATCGCGCTTCGGCACATGTTCTGGAGCTTTTCCAATGCCATGGCCTACAACCCCATCCCGTGGGCGGATGGCGCCGTTCTGCCCAATCTCGAAGCCGCACTCTCTTACCGAACGTTCATGTCGGAAGCCTATCCGCGAGTGGTCGACACCATTCGCCGGGTTATCGCGTCCGGCCTCATCTACCTGCCGTCCTCGGTCAGGGATTTCGGCAATGGCGAGATCGATCGCTACCTCGCGCAATATGTCCGCGGCTCCAACGACATGGGGCATATCGAGCGCATCAAGATCATGAAGCTGCTGTGGGACGCGACCGGCACCGAGTTCGGCGGGCGCCATGCGCTCTATGAACTCAACTATGCCGGCGCGCCTGAAGAAGTCCGCCTGCAGGTGCTGAAGGGCGCCGAGCGCGGCGGGCGTCTGAAAGAGATGGAAGCCCTCGTCGACACCTGTATGAGCGACTACGACCAGCATGGCTGGACCGGCGACACCTGGCTGCCGCCAATTGGCGCCGAGGCGCCGATCCGCAATGCGGCCGAGTGAGGCGATTGCCATGGAAACGGCTATCTCCAAGACCGAATTCCGCAACGCGATGGCGCGGGTCTGTGCGCCCGTCAATGTCGTCACCACCAATGGACCCGCCGGGCGCGGCGGGTTCACTGCAACGGCGATGTGCTCGGTGACCGACGACCCGCCGAGCCTGCTCGTCTGCATGAACCGGAACTCGACGCAATGCGGCCTGTTCATCGACAACCGGCGCTTCTGCGTTAACGTGCTCAGCCACGACCACACCGAGCTCGCCGGCCATTTCGCCGGCGCCACCAAGGACATGGCAACCCGCTATGCCGCCGCCGACTGGGTCGAGATGCAGTCGGGAAGTCTCGCTGTGAAGGATGCGATCGTCTCGCTCGATTGCGAACTGGCGGAAGCAAGATTGCTCGGCACCCACCACATCCTGATCGGCCGCGTCGTCGGCATAAGATCGCGTAGCGACGGCAACGCGCTCCTCTACTTCGATCGCAACTACGTGCACGTGCCAACACAGCTCGGCAGTTTCGGCGGGTAGAATACCGAAATACAAAAACGAAACGGGCCGGTGTTCAACTCCGGCCCGTTTCGTTTGGTGGCGATTATTCGCTGCCCTCAGAGCTGGATCCAGGCGGTCTTGAGGTCGGTGTATTTGTCGAGCGCGTGCAGTGACTTGTCGTGGCCATTGCCCGACTGCTTCACTCCGCCAAGCGGCACCGTATTGTCGGCGCCGCCATAGGTGTTGACGTGCACGACGCCGGCCCGAATAGAGCGCACAATGCGATGCGCCCGCGACAGGTTCGCGGTCCAGACGGCCGCCGCAAGCCCGTATTCGGTGCCATTGGCGATGCGGAGCGCGTCGGCTTCATCGTCGAAGGGGATGATCGAGAGGATCGGCCCAAAGACTTCTTCTCTGGCGAGCGTCATGCCCGGATCGACGTCAAAAATCGTCGGCCGCATGTAGAAGCCGCCCGTTTCCTCGAGGATACGCTTGCCGCCGGCCCTCAGCCGCGCGCCCTCGGCTATCGCTTGCTCGGCGAAACCGAGATTCTTCTTAAGCTGGATTTCGCTGGAGATCGCACCGGCCTCGGTTGTCAGCAGTAGCGGATCGCCGACCTTCATGTTTGCTGCGATCGCCGCAACCTTCTCGGTAAAGGCCTCGTGGATCGATCGCTCCACCAGCAGGCGCGAGCCGGCAACGCAGACCTGGCCGGAGTTGCGGAAGATACCATAGGCTGAGATTTTCGCCGCCTGATCGAGATCCGGGGCATCGGCAAAGACGATGTTGGGCGACTTGCCGCCTAGCTCCAAATAGACGCGCTTGAGGTTGGAGCGCGCCGAATATTCAAGCAGTCGCCGGCCGACGCCGCCCGAGCCGGTAAAGGCGAGCACGTCGATATCCGCATGGAGACCGATCGCCTCGCCGGTGACCGCCCCCCTGCCCGTCACGACATTCAACACGCCCTCAGGCAGGCCGGCTTCGGCGCAAAGTTCGGCGAGCCGCAGCAAGGTCAGTGACGCGCCCTCTGCAGGCTTCAGAATGACCGAATTGCCGGCCGCGAGCGCCGGCGCGATCTTCCAGGCGCCGATCATCAGCGGAAAGTTCCAGGGAACGATAGCGGCGACAACACCGACGGGTTCGCGAAGAACGAGCCCGAGCACGTTGTCAGCGGTCGGCGCGATCTCGCCGTAGACCTTGTCGATCGCCTCGCCGTAGTAGCGAAAGGTACCGGCGGCGCTGCCTGGCTCAGCCTTCAGCGCCATCGAAATTTCGGTGCCATTGTCACGTACGCCGAGAACGGCAAGTTCGAGAGCATTTTTCTCGATGAGTTCGGCTATGCGCAGAAGCACCTTCTTGCGCTCCGCCGGTGCAGCCCTCGACCATGTGCCCTTCTCAAAGGCCGCCCGGGCGGCACGCGCAGCGGCATCGACGTCGTCGACATCAGCATCGGCGATGGTCGTGAGGCGCGTGCCATCGATCGGGGAAATGACATCCAGCATCCTGCCGGACTGGGCGCCGCGCCAGTTGCCGCCGATGAAGAGCTTTTGCGGCGGCACCACATTGCGGCGCAACTGGTCGATTTTTTCCTGCATGTTTTCCGTTCCATGTGTCAGGCAGAAGAGCGGCCGATTGCTCGGCCGCCCCTATCGGATCAGATCTCCTGGCCGGCGCCAAGCCGGGCAAATTCGAGCGGACGGCCCGATTTGAGCATCGCCGCCAAGCCAAGCCCGATGACGCCAGCGATAACGACAAGTCCGGGCAGGAAGACCGCAAGCAGACCGGTGGCGCCGGCGAGGTCGCCGAAGTTGATCGCAATGGCGATGATCACTGCAATCAGGATGATGCCTGTGATGACCGGGATGATCTTGGTCACCAGCGCATTCGATTCCAATCCCGGATTGCGATTGAAGAAAGCGACGATGGCAAAGGCGGTAAACGCCATCAGCACCATCACGGCCAGCGTGCCGACATTGGTCAGCCAGGAAAACAGCGCCAGCACCGGATCCTGTCCGGTTGCCGCAAACAGCGCAACGACAAGCACAGCTGTAATCGTCTGGATGACCGAGCCGGCGTGCGGGCTATGGTAGACCGGATGGGTGACGCCGATCGAAGCCGGCAACAGGCGCTCGCGGCCAGCGACGTAGAGATAGCGGGCGACACCATTGTGAAACGCCAACACGCCGGCAAACAGGCTGGTGACGAAGAGTACATTCATGATCGGCGGCAGCCAGCCTCCGGCATAGCGCTCGGCGAGACCGAAGAGGAAGGTGGTCGGATCGGCAAGGCCCTGCAGTTCCGGCACCAGCTTGTCTGCACCGGCCGCATTCACCATCAGCCAGGATGTCAGCATGTAGAAAACGCCGATAATCAGCACGGAAATATAGGTCGCGCGCGGCACGGTCCTGTGCGGATCGCGGGCTTCCTCGCTGTAGATCGTCGTCGCCTCGAAGCCGATGAAGGCTGCAAAGCAGAACAGGATGCCGATCGACGGCGAGCCGGACATCAGGGCCGAAGGCGCGAAGGACGTCATCGTCAGGCCGCTGTCGCCGCCCTTGGCGATGATCGCAACGTCGATGACCAGCACGACGAGATATTCGAGAATGACGAGCACCGTCAGCACTTTCGCTGACAGGTCGACGCGGCGGTAGCCGAGAACGCCGACAATCGCGATGCCGATGAAGGTCCAGACCCACCAGGGCAGGTCGAGGCCGAGCCCGGCAAAGAGGCCGGCGGTCGCCGCGCCGAACAGGCCGAAGACGCCGATCTGCATCGCGTTATAGGCAAGGATCGCGATCATCGCGGCGGCACCGCCCATCAACCCGCCGAGCCCCTGCGCGGTATAGGCGTAGAAGGCGCCGGCGTTGCGGATATGCCGCGCCATGGCGACGTAGCCGATCGAAAACATCAGAAGGATCAGCGTGACCAGCAGAAACGTGCCGGGAATGCCGGCGCCGTTGCCGAGCAGCATTGCCAGCGGCACACCGCCGGCGACCGCCGTCAACGGCGCGGCGGCCGATACCACGAGAAATGTGACGGCACCGACTCCGAGCGCATTCCTGCGCAGCTGGTTGGCGCCGGTTGCGGGCGACGATTGATTGTCCATAGCTTCTTAGCTCCCCTTTTCTTGGCACTATTTGCCTTCGCCTCAGGTCCATCTCTCCAAAGGCATCCTCCGCGAAGCTGCTGCTGACCATGTTGCTTTTTGTTCTTGGCCGCGCGCAATAATCGGTTCAATATTCAAACCGTTGCTTCAAATATAGACTTGCAAATGCCACGGCGACCTGTCAAGTTATTTCGCATGTTAAGTATCTCGGCCGGATAAAAACGCGATACGGGCGACCAAACCGCCTGGGAATCAAGGGAACAGGCATCGGGATCACTGACGGCGGCGCTCAACGACGGAGGACTGGATGAGCACCATCGGTAAGGCACTGACCCTGTTGGACGCGATCTCGCGACTGGACAGGGAAGTGGGCTTGAGCGACATCGCCAGGCATTGCGTGCTCGACAAGGCGACGGCGCGACGCTTTCTCGTCGAGCTTGAAAAACACGGTTTCGTCGAACAGGATCCGGATACCAAGCGCTACCGCATCGGCGGCGCGCCGGTCCGGCTTGCCCGCATCCGGGAAGCACGGTTCCCCTTTCTCACGCTCGCCATTCCATTCGTAAAAGAGCTTGCCAGCACATCAGGCGAGACCGTGCATCTCTCGGAATTCGTCGCCGACCGGCTTTCGACCGTTCACGTGGAAGATTCGCCGCGCGCCCATCGGGTCATCGTCGACATCGGCAGCGCGTTGCCCTTCCATGCGACCGCATCCGGCCACGCCTTCCTCGCCTTCTGCCCGGCAAGGCAGATCGAAGATGCACTGTCCATGCCCCTTGAAGCCTTCACCGAGTACACGATCACGTCGAAAACAGAACTTCGCCGCCTGCTCGTAGAGACCGCCCACCGCGGCTATTCGATCAGCCAGCAGGGGCTCGAAAGCGGCGTCATCAGTGTCGCCGCCCCGATCCGTGCGCCGGACAGCGTGCCGATCGGCGCGATCGCCGTTGCAGCCCCGCAGGTGCGCGCCAATGCCGACACGATCGAGCAACTCGGACCGGCAACGGCGGCGATCGCGAAACGCATTTCGGAGAAATTCTTTGGGTTGGAGCAGGTGCCTGCCAATCCGCTGGCAAGGAGGGCCGGCTGATGAATGCGATGAACCGTCTACCCAACATCCTTGTCGTTGGGACGGGAGACACCAAATGCGAAGAGCTTCAATTCATGGCATCCGTCATTCGCGAGGCCGGTGGCCTGCCTGTGATGATCGACGTCAGCGTTCTCGGTGATCCGCCCTATGCGCCGGAATATTCCCGTCACGATATCGCCAAGGCGGCAGGCACGTCGATCGTAGCGATTGCCGCAAGCGGCGACGAAAACAGTGCGATGGAGTTGATGGCCAAGGGTGCGGCGGCCCTCACCCGCAGCCTCTACGATGCGGGCCAGGCCGATGGCGTCATCATTCTCGGCGGTTCGATGGGCACGGACCTGGCACTCGACGTCGCTGCAGCCCTGCCGCTCGGCGTGCCGAAGTTCGTCGTCTCGACGATCGCCTATTCGCACCTGCTGCCGCCGGAACGCATCGCGCCCGATCTGATGATGATCCTGTGGGCGGGCGGACTTTACGGCCTCAACGGCATTTGCCGATCGGTGCTTTCGCAAGCCTGTGGCGCCGTCGTCGGGGCGGCGCGCTTCGGCACCAAACCGGACAAGGAGCGGCCGCTCATCGGCATGACCTCGCTCGGATCGAGCTGCCTCAAATACATGAAATACCTGAAGCCCGAACTTGAGCGCCGCGGCTATGACGTCGCAGTGTTTCATGCGACCGGCATGGGCGGCCGCGCCTTCGAGGCGATTGCCGCACAGAACGGCTTTACCGCCGTCTTCGACTTCTGCATCCAGGAAGTCAGCAACCATCATCACGGCACCGTCGTCACGTCAGGGCCAGATCGGCTGGAAAATGCCGGACGCGCCGGAATTCCGCAGCTTGTAGCACCGGGAGCAGTCGATATGGTCGACCTGCCCGCCTGGCAGGCATTGCCCGCAGCCTTAGCTGGCCGGCCCTATCATGCCCACAACCGGCTGCTGGGCTCGGTGACGACATCGCCAGAAGGCCGGCGCGAGATCGCCCGCATCATCGGCGGCAAGCTCGCCGTGACCAGCGCCGAAGTCGCCTTCATCCTGCCGCTCAAGGGCATCCAGGAATGGGACAAGCCGGAGGAACCGCTGCACGAACCTGAAGCGCTCGACGCCTTCATCGACGAGATGCGCCGCGCCGTCCCCTCCTCCGTCAGCCTTCATGAAATCGACAGCCACATCAACGCACCGGAGTTTTCGGCAAAGGCGCTCGCCATCTTCGACGACTGGATCGCCCGCGGCGTGATCCCGGGAGGCCGCCCGTGACGGATCGCGCTCTCATCCTCGACTTCGGCGGCGTCGTTACACGCACGCTGTTTGAAACCCACGATGTCACCGAGCGCGCGCTCGGCCTTGCCCCCGGCAGCCTGACCTGGCGGGGGCCGTTCGACACCGCCACCGATCCACTCTGGGTGTCGATGCAGAGGCGCGAGATCACCGAGCGCGACTATTGGACGGAGCGCACCCGCGAAGTCGGGCACCTCGTCGGTGAAGACTGGACGGATATGAAGACCTTCGTCCAGCGCGCGCGCGGCGCCGAGCCGGAACTGGTGCTGCGCCCGGAAGCGCGCGATGCGATCCTACAGGCCAAGGACGCCGGTATCAGGCTCGCCATTCTTTCCAACGAGCTCGATCTTTTCTACGGGGTCGAGTTTCGCAAGCGCTTCCCGCTGATCCAGCTTTTCGACGTCATCGTCGATGCCACCTACACCGGCATCCTGAAACCGGACCCGCGGGCCTACGAACTCGCACTTTCCGAGCTCGGCCTGCCGCGAGAGGCCTGCGTCTTCGTCGACGACCAGAAAAAGAACATTGAGGGCGCCGAGGCAGTGTCCCTGCCCAACGTGCACTTCGATGTCACCAGACCCGCCGAAAGCTACGCCAGAGCCCTCCGGATGCTCGGCATTTGAACTGACCAGGAGCAAGACATGCGCGAAACCAATTTCCTCATCGAGAACAACGCCCGCCACCTGTGGCATCCGATGGCACACCCCGCCGAAATGCACGCGACGCCGCCGCGCATCATCAATGCCGGCGAGGGCGTGGAGATCGTCGACATCCACGGCAAGAAGGTACTCGATGCGGTCGGCGGCTTGTGGAACGTCAATCTCGGTTATTCCTGCGAGCCGGTGAAGAAGGCGATCCGCGATCAGCTCGACGACCTGCCCTATTATTCGACCTTCCGCGGCACCACCAACTCGCCGCTGATCGAGCTTTCCTATGAACTTGCCGAATGGTTCAAGGAGGATGGCCTCAGCCGCTCGTTCTTCACCTCGGGCGGCTCGGACTCGGTCGAGACCTGCCTTCGCCTCGCCCGCCAGTACCACAAGCTCAACGGCCAGCCGGAGCGCACCAAATTCGTCGCGCTGAAGAAGGGCTACCACGGCACGCATTTCGGCGGCGCGTCGGTCAATGGCAACTCTAATTTCCGCCGCAACTACGAGCCGCTGCTGCCGGGCGTCTTCCACCTTCCCGCCCCCTATACCTACCGCAATCCGTTCGCGACGACGGACGGCGCCGAGATCGCCAGGGGCATTGCCCGCCTCTTCGAAGACGAGATCGCCTTCCAGGGGGCCGACACCATCGCCGCGCTGATCATGGAGCCGGTGCTCGGTGCCGGCGGCGTGATCGTGCCGCACGAAACCTTCATGCCGCTAATGCGCGAGATCTGCGATCGCCACGGCATCCTGCTGATTGCTGACGAGGTGATCACCGCCTTCGGCCGCACCGGCGCCTGGACCGGTTCGCGTCTTTGGGGTGTCAAGCCGGACCTGATGTCGACGGCCAAGGCCATCACCAACGGTTATTATCCCTTCGGCGCGGTGATGATCTCGGACAAGGTTGCCGAGGCTTTCGAGACCAACAGGACGGCTGCCGGTTCGATCGGCCATGGCTACACCTATTCCGGTCACCCGGTCGGTGCGGCTGCCGCCCTTGCAACCCTCAAGGAAACAAAACGCCTTGATGTGGCGGCCAATGCGGGCGCGCGCGGCGAGGAGTTGATGGCCGGCCTGCAAGCTCTGAAGGCCAACCACGACCTCATCGGCGATGTGCGCGGCAAGGGCCTGATGTGCGCGCTCGAACTGGTGTCGGACCAGGCAAAGAAATCGCCGGCTGCCAAGGACGTGGTGCAGAAGGTCCAGGACGCAGCCTATGAGGCTGGTGTCATGGTCCGCACCTCCGGCCCGAACGTGATCCTGTCGCCGCCACTCGTGATCACTGCCGAGGATGTCACGCGCATTCTTTCGGCGCTCGACGCCGGCCTGAGTGCTGCCGGGGGCAAATGACATGAGCGACACGGCAGCGCTGCTGGCACGCCGCGAACGGCTGCTCGGCAAGAACATGTCGCTGTTTTACAGCGACCCGGTCCATATCATCAGGGGAGAAGGCGTCTGGCTCTTTGACGCCGACGGCAGACGCTATCTCGACTGCTACAACAATGTGCCGCATGTCGGCCATTGCCATCCCCGCGTGGTCGAAGCGATCACCCGGCAGGCATCGACGCTGAACACCCACACGCGCTACCTGCACGAGGGTATCCTCGACTATGTCGAACGACTGACCGCGACGTTCGATCCTAGTCTAGACACAGCGATCCTGACCTGCACCGGCAGCGAGGCCAACGACATTGCCCTGCGCATGGCTCAGGCGGTGACCGGAAAAACCGGGGTCATCGCCACCGATCACACCTATCACGGCAACACTGCCTCCGTTTCGCAGCTTTCCACCCGGATGCCGCCGGTCGGCGGCTCCGGCGGCCATGTGCGCCACGTGCCGGCACCGGATAGCTACCGGCCACTCGGCGGCGTTTCCGGCGAAGCCTTTTCGATCGCGTTTGCGGCCGAAGTGGAAAAGGCGATCGCCGAGCTGCAGAAAAGCCCGTTTGGTTTTTCCGCGCTGATCATCGACCCGTTCTTCGCCAATGAGGGCTTCCCCGATCTACCTGAGGGCTTCCTCGACAGGACCGTTGCGGCCGTGCGGAAAGCCGGCGGCGTGGTGATTGCCGACGAGGTCCAGCCCGGTTTCGGCCGCACGGGCGGGCACATGTGGGGCCACCAGAAGGCCGGCATCACCCCCGACATCGTCACGCTAGGCAAGCCGATGGGCAACGGCCATCCGATCGGCGGCGTCGTTGCCGGCAGCGATGCGCTGAACGCGTTCCGCAAGGCGTTCCGCTACTTCAACACCTTCGGCGGCAATCCGGTGTCCTGCGCCGCGGCAATGGCCGTGCTCGACGTCATCGAGGATGAAAAGCTTGTAGATAATGCCCGCGAGGTCGGCGCCTATTCCAAGGCCGGCATCGACCGGCTCAGGCACAAGCACGCCATCATCGGCGACGTGCGCGGCAGCGGCTTGTTCTTCGGAGCGGAACTCGTGCTCGACCGGGGTAACAAGACGCCGGCCGCCGAACTCGCCACCAAGGTCATCAACGACATGCGCGAGCGTGGCGTGCTGATGGGCAAGCTCGGCATCCATCAATGCGCGACAAAGATCCGCCCGCCGATGCCGTTCTCCAAGGAGAACGCCGACCTGATGTTGTCGACCCTCGACGACGTGCTTTCAGGCTTGTGAACGCGCCATGGCCGAGCATCTGCCACAACATCTGCTGCTAGCACTCGAGGCCCGCGCACTGGAGGCCATAACCCACTGGGGACTTGCCGACGTGCGGCCCGAGCTGCTGAAATATCGGGAGAACGCCGTCTTCCGGGTCACCCTCGCCGACGGCGAGCCGGCTGCGCTCAGACTGCACCGACCGGGTTATCACGACGAGGCCGCGCTGCGCTCCGAACTGCAGTGGATGACAGCCTTGGGCGACGGCGGCCTTGCGGTGCCGAGCGCGATTGCGACACCGGACGGCCGTCTTCTCGTGCATCTCGACCCGACCGATGATTTTGGCGCACAGCATGCCGATATCGTCAGCTGGCTGGACGGCTCGCCGTTCGGTGAAAGCGGCGTTCCGCTCGCGCATAGCGGTGAGAGGCAGATCGTCCTGTTTCATGCGCTTGGGGCCATGATGGCCGACATGCACAACCTTGCCGATCGCTGGTCGGCGCCATCAGGCTTCAAACGTCCTGCCTGGGACATCGCGGGCCTGCTTGGCGAAAGGCCGGTCTGGGGCCGCTTCTGGGATTGCGAGGGCCTGTCGGTCGAGCAGAGGTGTGGGCTCGGCATTCTGCGCGATCGGCTTCGGAGCATTCTGGAAAACGTGCCTGCGGGCGAGTTCGACTACGGCCTCGTCCATGCCGACCTCGTGCGCGAGAACGTGCTGGTTTGTGACGACGGCGTGGCGTTCATCGATTTCGACGACGCGGGCTTCGGCTTTCGCCTGTTCGATATCGCGACGGCGCTCCTGAAGAACCGCAATGAACCGGCCTACGAGGCGATCGAAAGGGCGTTGATCGAAGGATACAGAAGCAAGCGCCCATTGACGGATCCGGCACTTTCGGCGCTGCCGATCTTCATGGCGCTTCGTAGCCTCACCTATATCGGCTGGTTTGCCGCGCGCCCGGAACTTCCGGACGCGGAGGCGCGTGTGCGTCGTTACGCGGATGAGGCGTTGCTCTTGGCGCAAGCGCTACCGGTCCTCGCATGAGGAATGCAGATGCCTTATCAATCGCCGAGCGTTGCGAGCTCGTCCAGCATGTCGAGCAACACCTCAACACGTTCGCGGCCGTAACGCGCTTCGAGCTGGTCGTAGATCGCCCGGCTTTCCGGGCTGACATCGGCAATGACGCGCATGCCCGCGGGCGCGATCTCGAGCAGCACGCGACGACCGTCGTCGGCGTCCTTGTGCTTGGTGATCAGTCCGCGCTCCTCGAGCGAGCGGATGATACGCGTGAGGCTCGGCGCCAAAATGAAGGCCTTGTCGGCCATCTCGGACGCGTCGACCTTGCCGGATTCTGCGAGGATCCGGATGACGCGCCATTGCTGCTCGGTGATTTCGTGACGCGCCAGCATCGGTCGGAAATGCCCCATCACCGCTTCGCGCGCGCGCAGAAGCGCGATCGGCAGCGACCGACGCGTATTGTGGGGAAGAAGGGCGTCGGGCCCAAGCTCGATCGGGGTTTTCGCACGGCTCATGCGCGATCTATGGGCGATTTTTCACCTTTCTGCAATTGCCGGCGAGCTTCGGGCGACAGCGAAAGTCGCTTGACACGGAACGGCATATTGTTAACGTGTTAATTAATAAACAGAGAGACACGGAGGACAGGAAATGCCGCACTTCACGATCGAACATTCCGCCAATCTCGACGCGCGCGTCGACTTCGACCGCCTGTGCCGCACGATCCACAAGACCATCCTCGGCACCGGTCTCTTTGAAACCGGCGCCGTTCGCGTGCGCGCAATCCGCAGCGCCGACTACGCGATTGCCGATCTCTTGCCTGAGAACAGTTTCATCGACATGTCCTTCCGAATCGGCTGGGGCCGCTCGGACGCCGAAAAGCAGGCGACCGGGACGGCCATCTTCGATGCCGCCACACAAGAGCTCGCAAGCCTTTTCGACACACCTCATTTCGCCCTCAGCCTGGAGATCCGCGAAATCGACCCGGATCTCAGCTGGAAGAAGAACGCGATCCACCCGCGCCTTCGAAAGCAGGGCAACTGACCCCGGCAGAAGTCGGCAAGAGTTTCTGCGCCCGCACAACGGCAGCGCACCACGATTGGAGAATGACATGTCCAAACTCGACGAGAACTTCAAGAAGGCGGACGCCTATCTCGCCCGCTTCGGCACGCACGGCGTCTTGAACCACATCAATGGCGAAGCCGTGCCGGCGCTGGATGGCGACAGCTTCGAGACGATCTCGCCAGTCGATCTCAAGCCGCTTGCAACCGTCTCACGCGGCAAAGCAGCCGATATCGACCGCGCTGCCCGTGCCGCGAAGGAGGCCTTCCCAGCCTGGGCCGCCATGCCGGGCGAAACGCGCAAAAAACTTCTGCACAAGATCGCCGATGCCATCGTCGCGCGCGCCGAGGAGATTGCCTTCGTCGAATGCATGGACACGGGGCAGTCGCTCAAGTTCATGGCCAAGGCCGCTCTGCGTGGTGCGGAGAACTTTCGCTTCTTTGCCGATCGCGCACCGGAGGCCCGCGACGGCAAGGTGCTACGCGGTGACAACCAGATCAACATGACCACGCGCGTACCGATCGGCCCGGTCGGCATCATCACGCCCTGGAACACGCCGTTCATGCTGTCGACTTGGAAGATAGCGCCCGCGCTCGCGGCCGGCTGCACCATCGTCCACAAGCCGGCGGAGTTCTCGCCGCTGACGGCCCGCCTGCTCGTCGAGATCGCCGAGGAAGCCGGTCTACCCAAGGGTGTCTGGAACCTGGTCAACGGCTTTGGCGAGGACGCCGGCAAGGCGCTGACCGAGCACCCTGCCATCAAGGCCATCGGCTTCGTCGGCGAAAGCCGGACGGGATCGCTGATCATGAAACAGGGCGCCGACACGCTGAAGCGGGTGCATTTCGAGCTCGGCGGCAAGAACCCGGTCGTCGTCTTTGCCGACGCCGATCTGGAGCGCGCCGCTGACGCCGCGGTGTTCATGATCTATTCGCTGAACGGTGAACGCTGCACCTCCTCTTCTCGGCTGCTGGTGGAAGACAGCATCTACAACAGCTTTACCGCGCTGGTTGCCGAGAAGGCCAAGCGCATCAGGATCGGTCATCCGCTCGATCCGGAAACCGTAGTCGGGCCGCTGATCCACCCGGAGCATGAAAAGAAGGTGCTCGAATACATCGGCATCGGCCAGGAAGAAGGTGCGACGGTTGCTGCCGGCGGTGCAAAGTTCGACGGCCCCGGTGGCGGCTGCTACGTCCAGCCGACGCTCTTTACCGGCGCCAACAATTCCATGCGGATCGCGCAGGAGGAGATCTTCGGGCCGGTCCTGACCGCCATTGCCTTCAAGGACGAGGCGGAGGCGCTGGAGCTTGCCAACGACGTTCAATACGGCCTTACCGGCTACCTCTGGACCTCCGACATCACGCGCGCCTTCCGCTTCACCGATCATCTCGAGGCGGGGATGATTTGGGTCAATTCCGAAAATGTCCGTCATCTGCCGACGCCCTTTGGCGGCGTCAAAAGCTCCGGCATCGGCCGCGACGGCGGCGACTGGTCGTTCGACTTTTACATGGAAACCAAGAACATCGCGTTTGCCAGCTCGGCGCATGCGATCGCCAAGCTCGGCGGCTGAGCGCGAGACACGAACCGCGCCGCCCAAAACTGGAGGAGACAAGAATGCCCTTACCGAAGCCGAACCTTCACCCGCCTTTCAACATCGTGCGGCTGAGCCATGTCGAACTCGCCGTCACCGATCTCGCCAAATCGCGCGCCTTCTATGTCTATGTGCTGGGCCTGCAGGTGACCGACGAGACGGCCGACACGATCTATCTGCGCGCCATGGAAGAACGCGGCCATCACTGCATCGTGCTGAAGAAGGCAGCGACTGCCGAAGCCCGCGATCTCGGTTTCAAGGTCTTTGGTGACGAGGACCTCGACAAGGCGGCGCATTTCTTCAAGCAGAAGGGGTTGCCGGTCGAATGGATCGAGCGGCCCTATCAGTCGCGCACCTTCCGCACCCGCGATCCGCAGGGCATTCCCTTGGAATTCTATTCGAAGATGGACCGCCTGCCGCCGATCCATCAGAAATATGCGCTTTATCGCGGCGTAAAGCCGCTGCGCATCGACCATTTCAACTGCTTCTCGCCCAATGTCGACGACGCCGTCGCCTTCTATAACGAGATCGGTTTCCGCGTGACCGAGTATACGGCCGACGAGGAGACCGGCCGGCTCTGGGCGGCCTGGACCCACCGCAAGGGCGGCGTACACGACATCGCCTTTACCAATGGTCGCGGCCCGCGCCTGCATCATACCGCCTTCTGGGTGCCGACGCCGCTCAACATCATCGACCTGCTCGACCTGATGTCGACCTCCGGCTGGCTCGCCAATATCGAGCGCGGCCCCGGACGTCATGGCATTTCCAATGCCTTCTTCCTCTATGTCCGCGATCCCGACAACCACCGCATCGAGATCTATTGCTCGGACTACCAGACCGTTGATCCCGATCTCGAACCGATCAAATGGGATCTCAAGGACCCGCAGCGCCAAACGCTCTGGGGCGCGCCTGCGCCACGCTCCTGGTTCGAAGAGGGCAGCCAATTTGCAGACGCCGAGACGGTGGAACCGGCGTTGAAGGCGCAACCTATCATCGCCCCGTAAATCGAGGCATGAAAGGTGGATGCCGGCACAACAGGGCCGGCACCAATGGCGCAAGGGGAGGAACGTTATGGACGAGAAGACTTTCGGTGAGTGGTCGCAGAAAGCGGCGGAATGGGGATCGGCCTATCGGGCGTCGCTACGCGACAGGCCTGTTCGCGCCCAGACGGCACCGGGCGCGATCGCAGCCCAGATCCCGAGCAAGCCGCCCCAGACCGGCGAGGACATGGCGGCGATCTTCGAGGATTTCGAAAACATCATCCTGCCGGGCATGACCCATTGGCAGCACCCGCGCTTCTTCGCCTATTTCCCTGCCAACGCCGCCCCGGTTTCCGTCATCGCCGAATATCTGGTGACGGCGATGGCCGCCCAATGCATGCTGTGGCAGACCTCCCCCGCTGCCACGGAGCTCGAAACCAGGGTGATCGACTGGCTGCGCCAGGCGATCGGCCTGCCCGACGGCTTTTCCGGCGTGATCCAGGACTCGGCGTCCTCCGCCACGCTCTCCGCCGTACTCGTCATGCGCGAGCGCGCCTTGAACTGGAAAGGCAACAAGCAAGGACTGAGCGCACACGCGCCCTTGCGCATCTACTCCTCGGACCAAGTCCACACCTCGATCGACCGGGCCATCTGGGTGTCGGGCATCGGCGAGGAAAACCTCGTGCGCATACCGGCGGCCGGGCCGCTCCACGCAATGGACTGCCAAGCGCTCGAAGCGGCCATTATCAGGGATAAAGACGCAGGTTTCCTGCCGGCCGGCGTCATTGCCTGTACCGGCGGCACCAGCACCGGCGCCTGCGACGATATCGCCGAAGTCGTTCGCGTCGCCCACAAGCACGGCCTTTATGTCCATGTCGATGCGGCATGGGCCGGGTCGGCAATGATCTGCGAGGAATTCCGCTCGCTCTGGGCCGGTGTCGAAGAGGCGGATTCTGTCGTCTTCAACCCGCACAAATGGCTCGGCGCCCAGTTCGACTGCTCTGCCCATTTCATCCGCAATCCCGATGATCTCGTCCGCACGCTGGCGATCCAACCGGAATATCTGAAGACCCATGGCCGCGACGGCATCATCAACTATTCTGAATGGACGATCCCGCTCGGAAGGCGCTTCCGCGCCCTGAAGCTGTGGTTCCTGCTGCGCTTCCACGGGCTGGATGGTCTGAAGACGATGATCCGCAACCACGTCGCCTGGGCAAATCGCCTGGCCGCGCGCCTCGGCGCGAACGAAAACTTCGAAATCGTCACCGCGCCGCGCTTCTCGCTGTTCTCGTTCCGCCATCGCGGTGGCGCCGACAGCGACGCCCACAACATCGCGCTGGTCAATGCCATCAACGACGATGGCCGCATTTACCTGACCCAGACGCGGGTCGACGGCCGCGTCGCCATCCGCTTCCAGGCAGGCCAGTTCGACATGACCGAGGCGGACGCCGATGTCGCCTTCGATGTCATCACCGAGGTCGCTGCGGGCATGGCTAACCGGTGATCTGCGGGATCAAACATGTCTGCCCGTCGGCATCGCCCGACCAGGCCGGAGGATTGAAATGACGCTTGTGAAATTCGCCAGTTTTTACACGAGCGACGGTCAGGGATACGGCCTTGTCAGCGACCACGGCATCATCGATCTGTCCCGGCGTTATTGCTCGAAATGGCCGACGCTGCGCGAGGTCATTGCCGACGGCGCCCTGACAAGGCTTGCGGACGAAGCCGCCACCCTCGCCCCGGATTTTTCGCTGGATGAAATCCGCTTCGAAATCCCGATCCCCGCGCCGGAAAAGATCATCTGCGTCGGAGTCAATTTCCCCGATCGCAACGAAGAGTACCGCGATGGGCAGGCAGCACCGTCCAATCCGTCGCTGTTCATCCGCTTCCCGCGTTCCTTCACCGGGCACGGACAGCCGCTGATCCGCCCGCCTGAAAGCCCGCAGCTCGACTACGAGGGCGAGATCGTCATCGTCATCGGCAAGGGCGGCCGGCGCATCCCCGAAGGCTCGGCGCTCGACCATATAGCTGCGTTGTCGCTCTGCAACGAAGGCACGATCCGCGACTGGGTGCGCCACGCCAAGTTCAACGTCACGCAAGGCAAGAACTTCGACCGCACGGGTTCGATCGGGCCATGGCTGGTTCCCTTCACCGACGAGGCGCAGATCGCAGACATCAAGCTCGAAACCCGCGTCAATGGTTGGGTCCGCCAGCAGGACCGAACCAGCCGGATGATCTTCTCCTTCCGCAAGATCATTAACTACGTCTCGACCTTCACCACGCTGGTGCCCGGCGACGTGATCGTCACGGGAACGCCGACCGGTGCCGGCGCCCGCTTCGACCCGCCGATCTGGCTGAAACCCGGCGATGTCGTCGAGGTCGAGGCCGATGGCATCGGCCTGCTTCGCAACCCCATCGCCGACGAGGTGTGAGCCGTGTTGAACGCCAGCGAAATCGCCGATGCCGCAAGGACGCTCGATGCGGCGGAGGCGAGCCGTATCCAGACCGGCCTTCTCTCCCTGAAGCATCCCGACATGACCATGGACGACGCCTACGCCGTGCAATCGGCCTGGGTGAAGCAGAAGATCGCCCGCGGACGCAGGGTCATCGGCTGGAAGATCGGGCTGACGTCGAAGGCGATGCAATATGCGCTGAACATCGATATTCCCGATTCCGGCGTGTTGTTCGACGACATGATGTTCGAGGACGGCGCCACGATCCCCAGGGATCGTTTCATCCAGCCGCGCATCGAGGCCGAGATCGCTTTCGTCATGAAGGCGCCGCTCGCCGGCCCCAATGTCAGCGTCTTCGACGTCCTCAATGCTACCGACTACGTCACTCCAGCGCTCGAGATTCTCGACACACGCATCCTGCGTGTCGATCCGGAAACGAAGAAGGCCCGAACCATCGTCGACACCATTTCCGACAATGCCGCCAATGCCGGCATCGTCATCGGCGGCCGCGCCATGCGCCCGCAGGATGTCGACATGCGCTGGATGGGCGCCATCGTCTCGCGCAATGCCGCGGTTGAAGAAACCGGGCTTGGTGCAGGCGTCCTCAACCATCCGGCCCGCGGCATCGCTTGGCTTGCCAACCGGCTTGCCAGCTATGGCGACCGCATCGACGCCGGCCAGATTGTGCTTGCCGGCTCGTTCATCCGCCCCGTCGAGGCCCGGCACGGCGACACCATCGTCGCCGATTTCGGGCCGCAGGGAACCGTCAGCTGCTTCTTCGAATAGGGTGCGCCCATGCCTGCTCCACGCAATATGTTCAAGCTTGCCCTTTCCGAGGGCCGGCCGCAGATCGGCCTTTGGCTGGCCCTCGCCAATCCCTACGCCGCCGAGATCTGCGGCGGTGCCGGTTTCGACTGGCTGCTGATCGACGGCGAACATGCCCCGAACGACGTGCCGCTGATGATGGCGCAGCTCCAGGCGCTCTCCAGTTCGACGAGCCATCCGATCATCCGCCCGCCGATCGGCGAGGCGTGGCTGATCAAGCAGCTTCTCGATCTCGGCGCGCAGACGCTGCTGGTGCCTATGGTCGAGACCGGCGAACAGGCCCGCGCGCTGGTCCGTGCCGTGCGGTATCCGCCCCACGGCATGCGCGGCGTCGGCGCAGCGCTTGCCCGCGCGTCGGCCTTCAACCGCATTGATGATTATCTCCCGACCGCCAATGCCGAGATCTGCCTGCTGTTGCAGGTGGAAAGCCGTGCGGGACTGGCGGCACTGGACGATATTGCGTCGACCGAAGGGGTCGATGGCGTCTTCATCGGTCCGGCGGATCTGGCGGCCGACATGGGCTTCCTTGGCCGGCCCGGGGCACCCGAGGTGCAGGAGGCGGTCGAGGCTGCACTCGCGCGCATACAGTCGCACGGCAAGGCTGCCGGCATCCTGACCTCGGACACCGCACTCGCCAAGCGCTACCTCGAACTGGGCGCGCTCTTCGTCGCTGTTGGGAACGATGTTAGCCTGCTCGTGGGAGCGACCAGCCGCCTGCGTGCGAACTTTGCCGAACAGCCGGTTGCGCCGCCCGCATCCGGCTATTGAGAGGCAACGCCACCGAGTGCATAGGGTCGCTTCGATTGCATTTGGTCGAGCGCCCGCGCCACGCCGGCCTGAAGATCGATGCGCGGCGCAAGGCCATAGGACGCCTGCAGCGCCGTATCGCCACAACGGAAGAACACGCCCTCGGGCTTGTCTGACCGGCCGCTTACTCTCGGCTCCCAGCCGATGCACCGGCTGACCAGTTGGGCGAGTTCAATGAAGGAGGTGGCGATGCCGGTGGAGATGTTGAGAGATGCGCCGTTCTGCAACCGGGTAAAGGTTCGCCAGACGAAATCGACGCAATCCGAGATATGGATGAAGTCGCGACATTGCCGGCCCGAGCCCCAGACGAAAACCTCTTCCGTGCCGCGCTCATCGAGGAGCCGTCTGCAGATCGCCGGGAATGGATAGCTCAGGTCCTGATCCTCGCCGTAGCCGCTGAACGGCCGGTAGGCGACCGCCCGCCCGCCATAATTCTCGACATAAAGCTTCATGAGGTATTCGCCGCTGAGCTTCGCCCAGCCATAACTCAGATCCGGGACGCCGATCGTGTGCTCGAAGTCGATCATGTCTTCGCTCAGCTTGCGGTACCCTTCCGGGCGCTGGAGGCTCACGGGATAAGCGGCACTCGAGCTGAAATAGATGACGGATCCCGGACGCGTGCGCGCGGCCCAGCGCCACATATCGGTGTCCACCGCGAGATCCTCAGCAACCAGAAGCGTCTGGGTCTCCAGCATGACACGACCGCCGACCATCGCGGCGAGATGAAACACCATGTCGAAACGGTCGTCGGAGCGATCGAAGTAGCGGCGGCAATCCTCCTCGATGAGGGAGAAGCCGCCCCTCGGCGGGTTCGGCCAATCCTCAGGACGCATTGCCCCGGTTCCGCGCGCGAGCTTATCGACGCAAACGACCTCGACACCTTCCGACATCAGCTTGCCGCAGAGATGGCGTCCCACAAATCCGGCTCCGCCGGTCACCAATGCACGCGCCATCCTCTCTCCCTTTCAGATCCGGCTGGCCATCCCAAACTCTGGATGTCCAGGTCGCCCCACCGCCCCTGTCATCACATCACGGATCGAAAATTTGATCCGTCCGGCATAGATATCGACCATCCGCTGGTGCCATTCATCGCGCGAAGGCGCGATCCTCTTGCCATAGGCGAATGCACCCTCGCTCAAACGCCGAACGAGATCGTCGTTTTCCATCAGCACCATCTTCTCGGCGAGGGATCGGGCATTGCCGCTCTGAAAAACCAGCCCCGCCTGGTTCTCTTCGATTTCTCTGGCAATGAGCGCATTGCTGCTGGCGATCACCGGTATGCCCGACATCAGCGCCTCGGCGGCGACGAGACCGTAGGGTTCGGGCATCCGCGACGGCATGAAAAAATAGCGTGCCTTGGCCGCGACGGCGGTAACCTCGCCGTCATCAAGCCATCCCGGAACATGACAGTGAGGAAGTGTGTGTTGTATTTCCTGGAGCAACGGCCCTTGTCCAATCAAGGTCGCCGCCTTGCCCGTCACGTTGAGCGCCTCGGCCAGCGTACGGACGCCCTTTTCTACCGTCATGCGGCCAAGAAACATGGCGCGTTCGTTCTTCCAGGCTTCAACGGGAAACCGCGTGAGCGGCGTCGACGGCGTGCGCAACGTCAGGAAGTTTCGAAGCGAGCCCGTGCTCAGGTAAGGTTCCATGGCTTCATGCGCGAGAATGACACCGACGCGGCCCCAGAAGACCTCACCCGCGGCGCTCTGGGTCATCGAACGGCCGAAACGCCACAGCTTGTGAAGGTAGTTGCGCTTGTCGCAGGCGCTGGCCAAGCAACCGGCAGTCAGCGGTTTCTCCTCGCAGATATCGCCCTTCCCGAAATGAGCATACGCGCCGTTCGGACAGCTCAGAAAGAAATCATGCGCGGTAACGATGACCTTGGCGTCACTGCGCTCCAGCGCGTGAAAAATCGAAGGGGACAGGATCTGTGACCAACCGTGAACATGAACGACCGTGTCACTTCCGGACTTGAGCAATCGGCGCAAGGCACGGTAGGCGCGGCCGTTGAAATTCCTGTCGAACAGGTTTGCGAAGCGGACGCCGTCGCGCAAGGGGCGCTCGCCCAGCGCCTCCACCTGTACGCCCGGGAATCGCAAGCGAATGCCCGCACCGTCATCCCCGACCAGAACGGAACAGTCGAGCCCCGCCGCAACGCCTGCCTCAATGCATTGGAGCGCGACCTTGGTCGCACCGCCCAGGGCCTCCGACACGTCGTTGACAACGATAAGCCGCATGAACACTTGCCTCTCGGAGACTTTACTGGGCGACCTGGATCTCCCCCATTTGGCTGCCGCTTGCCGACGGTTTGCAAGATATCAATTTGCGGTAGACGCTGCGCGCGGATGGACGGAATAACGCCTTGCCAAATACCTCAAGGCGCGCACTGTCGGGCCGAAATGGCCGTTAAGCCTTTGCCTCCACCGACGGCAGGCAGGCTTTCGGCACAGCTTCGCTGTTGTTATTTTGCGAGAACGTAGACGCCGTAAAGCAGGATCAGCACGGCCGCAGCGACGGCTGCAATCAACCCCAGGCGCTTCTCGATGAAATGCCGGACGGCTTCGCCGTGCCGGCGAAGAACCGCCGCCAAAATGAAGAAGCGCGCGCCGCGCGTGATCACCGCCGACGCGATGAACATGCCAAGGCTGACATTGGCGGCACCAGAGAGGATGGTGACGACCTTCATCGGCGGCACGTGCGCAAGCCCCGATGTCACCAGCAGAAGCACGATTGCCTCCATGTCGACCGAAGCGCGCATCGATTCGAACGCATCGATCTTGCCGTAGAACTGCAGGATTGGACGGGCGATCGCGTCGAAGGCGTAGTGTCCGAGGAACCAGCCCGCGATGCCGCCGAGCACCGAGAACAGTGTGGCAATGAAGGCATAACGATAGGCCCTATGCGGTTTTGCCAGCACCATCGGCAGGAACAGGACGTCTGCCGGAACGACGAAGACGGAGCTTTCGACAAAGGCTACCAGCGCCAGCCACCATGCGGCGGACTTCCGGCCAGCGAGGTCCATCGTCCAATTGTACAAACTGCGAAGCATGGGAAATCCGGTCGTTCATCGGGGGCGTCCCGTGCGGGACCTTGGCGGGAAGCGTTCCGATCCCCGATGCCGGGGACAGAGGCTGGACACGCAACGATAATATCCAGTCGACTACCAAACAGGCGGATTTTTGTCTGCCTTGAAATCGCGCCAGAGCAACTTGAGCGACGGTCCTATTGGTCCGCCCCGCCAGCAAAGCTATCCGTAGCCTCGCGTCTTTCGGCCGGAGCCGATCCTGAGGCGCCAGCCATCGCCGCCAGGCTCAGTCATGGAACTTTTGTTGTTTCGTGATATTGAAAGCCAACTTCACGTAACTTATAAAGATACGATCTTGAGACGAAGAGGCCCGATATGACCCATGACGTAATCATCCTTGGCGGCAGCTACGCCGGCCTTTCCGCCGGCCTTCAACTCGCCCGCGCCCGCAGGAGCGTGCTGGTTATCGACACCGGAATGCGGCGGAACCGTTTCGCCGCGACATCGCACGGTTTCCTGACCCAGGATGGCAGCGCGCCGGCTGAAATCGCCGCCGAAGCCCGCTCGCAATTGATGGAATACCGGTCGGTCGAATGGCTGCAGACTGCCGCCATAAGTGCCGAACGTGTGCAGGATGGCTTCAAGGTCGCCCTGCAGCAGGGCCCCGATGTCACTGGCAAACGGCTTGTCCTCGCCACCGGCGTCACCGACGTCCTGCCGGATCTTGACGGGCTTGCCGAACGCTGGGGCAGGAGCGTCTTCCATTGCCCCTATTGCCATGGCTACGAACTCGACCAGGGTAGGATCGGCGTGCTCGCGACGTCGCCCCTTTCGATGCATCAGGCGCTGATGCTGCCGGACTGGGGTCCGACCACCTTCTTTCTCAACGGTGCATTCGAGCCCGACGCGGACCAGCTACAGCAGCTTGCATGGCGCAATGTCACGCTGGAGCACGGGCTTATCGACAGGATCGAGGGTGAACGGGTCGATGTCGTCATGAAGGACGGGCGGGTGTTGCCGATGGACGGCATATTCACCACCACCAGGACGGTGGTCTCGGCGCCATTTTCCGAACAGCTCGGCTGCACCTTGGACGACGGCCCGCTCGGACGCTACATCCGAACCGATGCGATGAAGGCAACGACGGTTCCGGGCGTCTTTGCCTGCGGAGATGCGGCAAGGCCGACGGGGTCGGTCGCGCTCGCCGTTGGAGACGGTGCCATGGCCGGAGCTGCAACCCACCGCTCGCTGATGTTCGACTGACAGCGACTGCAGCGGGTCCGGGCGTCACGCCGCTGGACAATGAAACGGCGGCCTCCCCTAGGCGGCACTATCCATGCTATCAGATGCGAAACAGGGAAGATTGCCAATGCGCCAGGACGGACGGCTTTCACGGCTGCTGCATGTGTTGCTGCACATGGAAAAGCACGCAGCGCCGATGACATCCGAAACCATTGCCCGGATGCTCGGCACGAACTCCGTCGTCGTGCGCCGGACGATGGCCGGCCTTCGCGATGCCGGTTACGTGTCGTCCGAGAAGGGCCATGGCGGCGGTTGGACGTTGTCGCGGCCGCTTTCCGAGATCACCCTCCTCGACGTCTATCGAACCATCGGCAGTCCCGGCTTCTTCGCCATGGGTGTCGCAACCGACGAACCGCAATGCCTGGTCGAACAGGCTGTCAATTCGGCGCTGGAGCGAACACTCGATGAGGCAGAGACCCTGCTGCTCGCGCGATTGGGCGAGATCGCCATCTCCGATATCGCCGCCGATTTCGAGCGGCGCTATGGCGCTGTCACGGGCAACCGATTGTCCTCGTGCAAAGGTCATCCGACAGAGCCGAGTTGAAGACCTCGTCACTGATTGAACCGGACATCGTTTGTTTTTCCGGCTGATGACAGGTTCCCTCAATGAACGTGCGCTTGGATCGCCGCGCGTCGGAGCGTCGTGCGGAGTGAAGCGGTTTCATGCGGGTGCTATTGGTCGAGGACGAGGCAGAACTTGCGGGGGCGCTGAAGACAGCGCTTAGCCAACACCGCATGGTCGTCGATCATGCGCGTGACCTGGCGGAGGCGACCCTCGTTCTCAGCGATGCGGTCTATGACGTCGTCGTGCTCGATCGGCGGCTGCCGGATGGAGACGGGCTTTCGCTCATCCCGGCGATCAGATTGCGGGGCAACAGCGTGCCGGTGCTTGTGCTGACGGCGCTGGGCGAACTTGCGGATCGTGTCGCCGGACTTGATGGCGGCGCCGACGATTATATCGGCAAGCCCTTCGCATTCGAGGAGCTTCTGGCGCGCCTGCGGGCGCTGGCGCGGCGCCCTGTCGCCGTACAATCCGACGTCGTGGCGGTCGGCCGCCTGTCGTTCGACCTCGCCCATCTTGAAGCCAAAGTCGATGGCGTGCCCCTGAAAATGCCACGCCGTGAACTGCTGGTTCTCGAAACCCTGACGCGGCGCATGGGGCGGATGGTGCTGCGTGCGGCCCTCATGGAAGCCGTGTTCGGCCTTGACGACGAAATCCAGTCGAACGCCCTCGATACCCACATATCGCGTGTGCGGAGAAAGCTTCTCGACGCCAATGCAGGCGTCACGATCAATGGCATTCGCGGCGTCGGCTACCTCCTGCGGGAAGCGCAATGATCACCGGCACGCCGCACTCCTTCAAATGGCGGCTCGTCCGCTGGCTGGTGCTCTTCGAAACAGCCGCCATCAGCCTTGTAATCGCCATCGCGGTCGGTCTGCTCTGGGCGACTGGCTATCTTATCGACGGCTACGAGAACGGCAATATCGATGTGCTCACGGACGCGATCGTGCGCGATGGGCAGAACAACCTCGTGGTCCAGGAAACCCCAGAGCTGGCGCGGCTGCGGCGCGAAGTAGGCGAGATCTGGTTCATCGCTCGCGACCGCGCCGGACACAGGCTTTCCGAAGGCGCGGTGCCTCTGGCATTCGCCTTTGCCACGGCCGGTCTCGACCGGATGAACGACGGACGCTTCAGGCTCTCGCCCGACAAGGATTCGCGGCCGGAAGCCGTCGTCAAATGGGTCGATTCGCCCGCGGGGAATATCCAGATCTTCACCGGCACGGAGGGGCAACTCACGCTTCGCCGGCTGCTGCTCGGCACCTCTGGCGCGTTCCTGACCATTTTCGTGCCTATGCTGCTGTTGCTGGCACTCGCCACCATCATCGTCACGCCGATCGTCGTTCGCCGGATGCTGGCCGGTCTCTCGCATGCAGCAGCCCATGCAGCCCATATCGAGTTTGACCAGCAGGGCGTGCAGATGCCGATCAAGGGCGTTCCGGCCGAATTCCTGCCGCTGGTCGAAGCTTTCAACAATGCCCTTAAACGCCTCGACGAGGGATATGCCCGCCACAAGCGCTTTCTCGCCCAGGCGGCTCACGAGTTGCGCACCCCCATTGCAATCCTCAACACGCGGGTAGCAACGTTGCCGCCGAGCGACGGCAAGGCGCGGCTGATCGAGGACACCAATCGCCTGGCGACACTCGCCGGCCAGCTGCTCGACCTGCAGCGCCTCGGCAAACGAACGACCCCGTTTTGCCCGCTCGACCTCAGGGCACTCGCCGAACGCGTCATTGTCGATCTGGCGCCACTTGCCTTTGCCGCCGGATACGAAATGTCCTTCGATCCGGCAGACGAGCCGATGATCGTCCTTGGCGATCATTCGTCGCTCGAACGGGCTTTGACCAATCTCGTGCAGAATGCCATCGAGCATGGCGGTCGTCGCGGCAAGATCACTTTTCGCGTCATGGCGCCGGCGCGCGTCGAAATCTGCGACGAAGGTGACGGCGTCCCACTTGCAGAGCGCGAACGAATTTTCGAGCCGTTCAGCCGGCTTCATCCCGGCGGCAAGGGCGCCGGGCTGGGCTTGAGCTTGGTCAGGGAGATCGTGCACCTCCACGGTGGCCATGTCGCGATCGTCGACGCGACATCGGGCGGCGCATGTTTCAGGATCGACCTGCCGCCGGCATGACGCGCTACTGCATGTTTCCTTAAATCGTATCCGATTCAAGGATAAAAACATGCAGCAATTTAAAGTGCTACAGCGACCTTTGCGCGTCTGATAAGACGCGCGGCGCTGTAAAGAAGCGTGTTCTCTCTGCGCCATGCTCGCCGCTTCGACTTTTCGGAAAGGGGGTCGATCGTAAAGATTGTATTTAATCTTTTCCGGTAAGTTTCCGTTAGCAATTTCACATCAATGGGGTCCCGGCGGTACTGTTGTTCGCCGTCGACAATGTTTTGCGTACGGGTGCTCATGCGTTTTTCAGCTGTGCCAGCAATGTTCCTTGCCTGTCTGGTTTTGGCGGGCTGCACGTCCAGTTCGACGCTGGACACGATCGTGCCGCAGCAGCCCTCGCGCGAAACGACGAGTTCGGTCGTGCCGACGTCTCCCGTGCCTTCGGCCAATGTCGGCGTCGCAGCGGCTCAAGCCGCCCCGCCGCAGGAGGTGCTGGCCTGGGCCGGAGCAGTTCCGGAACCGGAAGCCTTCCGACCGCAGGCTAAGACGGCGGCAACGCCCATGCCGCTGGAGCGGCCCGTTGCCGTGATCGCCCCGGCAACACCCGCGGTCCTGACGACACCGGGGACACGCACGCAGATCTACAGCCATCGCTTCCGCGATGCCAAGCCGATTAATTTCGGCCGCGCATCCCCGCGCAAGATGGCCGTTCATGGTGTCGACGTGTCGCGCTGGCAGGGCGAGATCGACTGGCCCAAGCTGCGCGCGCAGGGTGCCAACTTCGCCTATATCAAGGCGACCGATGGCGGCGACCACCTCGATCCGATGTTCAAGAAGAACTGGCGCAAGGCAAAAGAAGCCGGGCTGAAGCGCGGCGCCTACCACTTCTTCTATTGGTGCCGCACGGCCGGCGAGCAGGCCGACTGGTTCATCCGCAATGTTCCAAGAGAAGCCGGCGCTCTGCCGCCTGTCATCGACGTCGAATACAACGGTGAGTCCAGCTGCAAGCGACGCCTGTCGCGCGCCCGTGTGCTTGAAAAGATGCAAGTCTTCATGGACAAGCTCGAGGCGCATTACGGCCAGCGACCGATCATCTACACCGCCCCGGATTTCTATCAGGACAACCTGACCGGCGAACTGCTCGACTACCCGTTCTGGCTGCGCTCGGTGGCAGCTCATCCCTCCAAGAGATATCCAGGCCGCAAGTGGATCTTCTGGCAGTATTCGGGCTCGGGCCTGTCGCACGGCGTCGAAGGCAAGATCGACCTTAATGTGTTCCACGGCAACGAGAACGAATGGCAGAACTGGCTCGCCAGGCGGGCAAGCTAGGTTTTGCGACAGACCAGGCGCCTGACGTGTGCCTGGCTGGCCTGATCTCTATTTCACAGCTGCGTTGCCCCTGAGCCGAAGCCTGCTGTGGTGCCGTCCCTATGCACTTGGGCCGCCGCATTGCGCGCGGGAGCAGCCGCGCGCTCCGGGCCCAGTTTCAAATCCTGAGTGATTACAACCTGCCTTGCATAAAGGCAGCTCCCCAAAAGAAAAAGCCTGCCGCGGGAGGAGGTGCGGCAGGCTTTCAAAGGGATTGAATGGCAACCGGGAGGAGGAGTGTCGCCATTCCGGCAAGCGCTCGTTGGGAGGAGGAGAAAGCGCTTGCACACTCGAAGTCCTGCGGGAGGAGATGCATCGCTTCGATGAGTTGATTATACAAGAATGCACGCGATTTCGTAGATCTGACTTCGCAGACCAGCCATGCGCGGAGCGCCGGTCAGGCACTCCGAGGGCACCATGCAGGTTCTACAGCGCCGCGCGTCTTATGAGACGTGCAAAGGTCACTGTAGCACTTTGAATTGCTGCATGTTTCTAAATAGGATTTAGGGAAACATGCAGTGGTCTTGACTGAAGAGACCATAGAAATGCCGGCGCACGGTTACCCCTTCGCGTGGGCGCGCCCACCAAGTCGGCAAAAAACGATAATATTCCAAATGGTTAGTTGAATATTAGCGACAGCGCCTGCAAGCGTCACGCCCATGTCACGGGAACGGTCCCACAAACCGTGTTATAAAATCCCGTCATCGCGTGTCTCGGACATCCCTCCGCCATCGGTTGTGGATGCGAGAAGCATTGAAAGCCCATGCAAATCGGAAAGGATCGGCGGACTATGCCCCGCTACATGTACCATATCCATGCGGCCGGCGTGACGAGCCGCGATCAGGCCGGCAAACAGCACCCCAATGACGGCCGTGCGGTCGCTTACGGACAACTCATCGTCGACGAACTCGCCGAGGAATACGAATATCGGGGCGCGATCGTCGACGTCCTATCCCCGAGCGGGCGCCTGATCGCGCGTCTGGTTTCGAGCCGGGCGTTCCCGCCGTGGCTGCAATCCACACCACCCGAGCAGCGCGCGCTTCACTGATCCGCGTTCGGAAGTCTGTGCGGAGGCCGTCGCAATGGCCTCCGCTTGGACAATGCCAGTGAACGGGTTGGTTGAGGAAACATGCTTGGTATCGGCCATCGTCCGCTGGAACCGCTCCATAGGGTAGAAGCCGCGCGCTACGGCTCTCGCTGCGCGAATGAGCTAGCGCCGTCTCGCGCGTGACACAAGCACGTTGCGGATCGAAAAGCTGGAATGAATGCGCAACACGCCCGGGAGCTTCGCAAGGATTTCCTTGTGGATGCGCTCGAAGTCGCCGGCATTTTCGACCTCCACCCGCAACAGATAATCGGACCCGCCGGTCATGAGGTAACATTCCTGGATTTCCGGGTGTTTCCGCACCGCCGCCTCGAAGCGATTGAGGTGCTCCTCCGTCTGGCGTTCGAGCGTGATGTTGATGATCACCGCAATGGCGTTGTCGCCATCGGCGTTTCCGACCAGCGCCGTATAACCGCGGATCACGCCGCCCTGCTCCAGCAGATTGATGCGCCTCAAGCAGGCCGAAGGTGACAGCCCCACCTCGGCGGCGAGCTTTGTGTTGCTCATGCGCGCATTGAGACGCAGCAGACGAATGATGTTGCGATCGATCGCATCCAAACCGGACATGCAGATTCTTTCATTTTCCCGCCGATAATTCTTAAGATCAGCGAATACTCGAATATTCAAGCGCTACTTCGCATGATCGTGCTCGATTATTTCACTATGTTCGAGCGCAACTTCTGCCGGGTTTGGGGGCTGGTAACAGCGAGCATTTTGCGCGTACCTCAGCCCGTTTGACGATCGATCTGTGATCCTGAGGATGCGATGAAGATTACCATATTGGGCGCCGGTGTGATCGGCGTCACCTCCGCATATTATCTTGCCAAGGCGGGTCACGAGGTGACCGTCCTCGATCGGCAGTCCGGCCCTGCTCTGGAAACGAGCTTTGCCAATGCCGGCGAAATTTCTCCCGGCTATGCCTCGCCGTGGGCGGCACCCGGCATCCCGCAGAAGGCACTCAAGTGGCTGTTCATGAAGCACGCGCCCTTGATCATCCGCCCGATGGTGGACGCTGCCACCTGGCGCTGGATGACGGCAATGCTGCGCAACTGCACCTCGGCGCGTTACGCCGTCAACAAGGGGCGGATGGTCCGCCTTGCCGAATACAGCCGTGATTGCCTGATTGCGCTACGCGGGGAAACGGGCATTGCCTACGATCACCGCACGCAGGGCACCCTGCAGCTCTTCCGGACCGCCAAGCAACTCGACGGCATCGGCAAGGATATCGAAGTGCTGAAGGCCGATGGCGTGCCCTTCGAAGTGCTCGACCCGGCCGGCTGCGTGGCCGCTGAACCAGGCCTGCAACCGGTCCGCGACAAGATCGTCGGCGGCCTTCGGCTGCCGAATGACGAAACCGGCGACTGCTTCAAGTTCACCAACGAACTGCAGAGACGCGCCGAGGCTCTCGGCGTGCAGTTCCGCTTCGGCGTCGATATCCGCCGGCTTCGACAGGAGGGCAACCGCATCGTCGCCGTCGAGACGGCAGAGGGCGAGATCCGTTCCGACATCTTCGTCGCCGCCCTCGGCAGCTATACGCCGGCGCTCCTAAAGCCGCTCGGCCTTCGCCTGCCCGTCTATCCCGTGAAGGGCTACTCCATCACCGTTCCGATCGTCGACGAGACGCGGGCGCCGGTATCGACGATCATGGATGAGACCTACAAGATCGCCATCACCCGGCTTGGCGATCGAATTCGCGTCGGCGGCATGGCGGAGATCGCCGGCTTCAGCAGTGCCCTTCCCCAGACACGTCGCGCGACGCTCGAACATTCGGTCGAAGACCTGTTCGGCGGCGCTGGCAACCAGAGGCAAGCAACCTTCTGGTCCGGCTTGCGGCCGATGACGCCGGATGGAACACCGGTGGTCGGTGCAACGCGCTTCGCCAACCTGTTCCTCAACTCCGGGCACGGCACGCTCGGCTGGACCATGGCCTGCGGCTCGGGCCGCGTGCTGAGCGATCTGATCAGCGGCACCAAGCCCGAGATCGAAACGGCGGACCTGGCGATCAGCCGATACCACTGATGGGCATTCGTATCGCTTCGATGCCGAGCGTAAACGTCAGAACATACTGGTGATCCGCCGGGCCGTCACGAGTCCGCCTCGCCGGAGATCTGGCGTTGAACGCGCAAGCGGCATCCCCTTGCCCGTGCGTTGCAGGAACTGTCGATAAGCCGGATGCTCGATGAGAAGCCGTCGGCCAAGGCCTGACAAAAAGTCGACATCGTCGGGCTTCAACGTCAGGCGGTTGTGCAGCCGCATGATGCGTTTTGCCGTTGGCGGATCGGCGGTATCGGCGAGCGCCAGGCGAACGATGCCGACATCGAGATCGCGACAGCCTTTGCCGGAACGCTGAGTGGCGCAGCGCCATCTGATGACCTGATCACGCCAGACGGGCAATCGATTTTGCAGGGCATCGAAGCTCTGGAAGTTCGGAATGTTGATCATCGCATCGATCGCGGCCACGATCGCATCGGGGGCTTTCGGGCTCTTTGCATTGATGGAAAGATCACCTCCAACCCGCGTCGAGGCATCGACGACGATGACCAGCAGGTGCCGGAGCCGTCGCGCGCGGGCGGCAGGAAGCGGTTCCGGCGCTGGCCGGCCCATCAGATGCAGCAGGCTCTGTGTTCCGATGCCATCGACCAGGCCGCCGTCGTATAATTTGAGATAGTTCAGATCCGGCGCCGTCTCGTAGCGGCCGAGCGCATTCCAATATTCGCGCTCGACAAGCGACGTCGCGCCACGAGCAGACGACTGTGCTCGCGGGCTTCCGCCATCGCCTGGCAAACAGCTTTTGCTGAAGTTCTGCAGGGTGACCGGCGCAAACACCACCGGGACAGCGGCGGACGCCGCCACGGCATAGGCCAGCGGATAGTCATTGTAGTTGCTGCAGATTGCGGCAAAGGATGGACGATCGAAAATGAACGGGTTGCGATTGTAGAGGTCGGTGGCGTGGATCACCAGCCGAGGACGGTCAGGACGGCTCATGTCGCCAAGTGTCGCGCCCCGGAAGAGCTTGCGATCGAGCCAGGACGGGAACCCCGAGAGGTCGTTCATGCCACCCTGATAACCGCGCAGCAGATTTTGCGGCGTGAAGGCCGTGTGCAGCGAGGCTTCCACATCCTGACCGAGAAAATTCCGGCGAAAATCGTCAAGACCGGTCCGCCCGCGAAGCGCGAAATGGGAGGCAAGGACCGCACCGCCCGAAACCCCAGCAACGACTGCGACGTCATCGGCGAGCATTCGGTTCTTACCACCGGGCGAAGGCTGATCAGCCAGGGCGGACAGTACGCCATAGCCGAAGGCGGCAGATCTGGCACCACCGCCAGAAAAGGCAATGATGATGCCGACGTCGCCAAAGTTTTGCGCGTCCCGGAACTGGATGCTCCCGGTGGTGAAGACAAGTGGCTTGTTGGTCGGGCGCGTATCAGGCGCCATGCAGCCGGACAAGATCATGGCGCCGACAAGGACGCCTCTCCTCAGGACGCGGCCGGCGGTGATCCATAACCGCCGCAAATCGCGAACATCTGACCGCACGAGATGCCACCTGTCCCATCGTTCTCCGCAGTTCATCGCCATCTCGCTCCGTCCGCGGGCTGATCCAGCCGGGCCGACATTGATGTCGGCGCCGACCGTTCGAACACCTTACGGATCTAGATTGAGACAGCATGGCATGCCGCGGCGGGCGAAGCGAAAGCGGCGGCTCCGGCTCCCTCCGACAACGGTTTCTGGAAGATGGGATGCCTCCTCCGGCACCGTGGCCAAGCGGTTCTATCACTGAGGTCAACATGACTCTGGCCGCGACAGATGCCTTTATACCCGCCCGTCGTACCGATTATCCTCGGCGCCGCCGCGTTCGTGGCAATAACCGCAGGCAGTCCCGCACCAAGGCGTACAGTGCTCTTTCATTGGAAAGCAACCGCTCGGCATCGACTTTGCGCGCCACCAATCGCGGTGGCCTTCGGGGTCAATGGGACTTCGCCCTCGTCGGCTCGGATCGTTTCCGCCCGCCATCGAGATTCAAGCTGAGCTGCACGCCGCGGCTCAGCTTCGGCAAAGGTGCCGTGAGGTCGATACGGCCAAAAATCTGCTTGCGGCGCTCACTGTCGCGCTCCCGCTTCAGGCGAGAATCGGCGACGGCGGCCAGTGCGCGATTGATGATGTCAGTGCGGGTCATCGTTCATCTCCACATCTGTTCTCTTTTTGTTCTATTTTTAGCAGAATGTCAAGTGACCAGATCCCAGGTTGAGAACAGCGGCAACGCGGGCCGGTCGGCGCGACAGCAGCACGTGAGCGGCGGGTCACCCCGGCAGCCGCTAAAGCGCGTCGCGATCTCCAGGATTCTCTTGTTGCGCTTTAAGCTCTGGTTCTGCGCATGCCGTTATCGCAAAACCGCTGCGCACTGCGCGACATGCTTTAGAACGTGATCTTCACCGAACTGGCGCTGCGGTTGGCCGGCCCGTGAAACACCGCCTCAATGTTGTTGCCATCGGGATCGAGCAGGAAGGCGGCGTAGTAACCTGGGTGATAGGGGCGTTCGCCGGGTGGCCCATTGTCCTTACCGCCGTTTTCAACGCCGGCCTTGTGAAAGGCGTCGACCATGGTGCGGTCCCGGGCCTGGAACGCGAGATGATGGCGCCCGGTCAGCTTTCCCTGGGCCGCTTCGCTATCGGCGGTCGACACGAAAAGCTCGTCGGCCCAGAAGTAGTCTTTGCCCTCGCCTCCCATCGGCACATCGAGAGCTTGAAACACGGCTTCGTAAAACCTCCGGCTGGCGCCGAGATCCTTGATCACGAGTTGAATATGGTCGATCAGCCGACCGCGGTGCAATTCCATCCGGAAATCCTCCGTTCGCAATCGGCAGAAATTTAGGTCCGACCTGAGGTCCGTCAATGGTGGCGGAGCATCGGCACCTTGGCCGCCTCAGGTCTCCGGGGCCGAAGACAGGATTTGGACGATGTGATTATAAGGGCTTGAAATAGCCGCAATCGCTCGCCATATGGGGCATAACGAATTGATCGTTGAGCATAGACAGTCTCGGTGAGACGGATGTGTTCCGGTCAGAGTTTGCGCTAAACCGCTGACCACGGATGTACTGGCAGGGTAAAGCAGCGAACGGGAAAAGGTCGGCATTGCCGGCCTTTTTTGTTTTGGGATCCCTCGGTCTCATCAAAATCCGAACAGATCGGTTGCGCTCGACTGCCTTTGTCTGGCAGAAGACCCGGGAACGCGATCGCCATCAGTTTTAGGGTGGGGTCGGGCGGGCGATTGACGTCTACCTCGCTGCCACGAGACCACGTGGCCGTTCACGAATTTTCCGCGGCATGAGCCGTCGGAATGGCGGCGCCGCTGACATGCGAAAGAGCCATGATCTCATTCAGACCTATGCTTGAGAGCGAGTATGCTGGATATCTCGCCTATTTCATCCCCGACTATGCCACGGAGATCGCCGCCAACTACGGGCTCCCCGACGCAGACGCCCTCGCCCAGGCAAACGGTGAAATCGCCGAGGACCTGCCGCAAGGCGTCGGCACGCCAGGCAACGTCCTGCTGTGCCTGATCGACAGCGAAAGCGCCGAGCATGTCGGCTATCTCTGGTATCGACCGGACGCGAAGGGCCGCTCAGCCTTCATCAGCGATTTCCATATTCTGCCCACCCACCAGGGAAAAGGCCTTGGAAAGCTCGCGATCGAAGCACTTGAGGCCGAGCTCTTGGCAAACGGGTTCGACCAGATCAAATTGCGCGTCGCCGAAGACAACAGCCGCGCCCGGCATGTCTATGAGGCAACAGGGTTTCGGGTCACCGGCACCAATATGAGCAAGACGCTCAAGCCGCGCTAGAACTCAACGCATACTCAGATATGGCATCGGCGGTTGCCCCCGGTTACGATCCCATGCGGAACTTAAGCCGGCCGTCGTCGTTGGTACCTTGCTGCTGCATGTTTCCTTAAATCCTATTCGATTTAAGGATAAAAACAGGCAGCCATTCAAAGTGCTACAGCGACCTTTGCGCGTCTAATAAGACGCGCAAAGGTCGCTGTAGAACAAACGAGGTGCAAAAAATGGCAAATGACATTCAGCGATCCGTCGAAGACCAGATTTCCGAGCTGCGGGCACAGGTTGCCGATCTGACACGATCGATCTCCGCACGCGCTGGCGAGGCTGCAGGCAGTGCCGCCGATCTGGCGGAGGACGCAAGAGGACGGGTGAGCTCGGCCGCACGTGTTGTGCGTGCACAGGGACAAAGCGTTGTCGAAGCGGCAAAGGACAACCCGGGCACCGCGACGACGGTCGTCAGTACGGCGGGACTGATCGGCTTTGCCATCGGAGTCCTTGTCGGCGTGTCCTTCCAAAGCAACGCGCGGTGGCGATAGCAGGCAGAGCCTGAGGTTGACCCTTCCGTCAACCGCAGGGTCAGGCGCTACTCTATTGCATCGGCATGTTCACCAACAGGGTGCCGGCCACCCCGAGCCCAATCAGGATGAAATGGGTGATCTGCATGGTCTCCTGACGGACATAGTAGGCAAACCAGGCACCGCCGAGCAGCATGATCAGGCTGAGAGCGATGAAGGCTGCGAGAGCGAGGTTCGCCCATATCATCGCGGCGGCACCGTCCGATAGTCCGAAGAATGTGCCGATAAGCATGATGGCGGCCGCCGCCAAAAGCATCATGGTTGCCACCTCCATCACCAGAACGAAGCTGAAGACCATACGATGCCACACAGCGTTCGTTACACGGCGCGACAACAGCGGTGTACGGATGGGCGGTTCCTGATCGAAGAGCTGCATGCCCATCAGCATACCAACCGCAAAGACGCCATTGCGAAATGCGACGACGTTGTTGAGGACGATAACGGCAAGCCAGAGCGCGAGCCCGGAGAGCAGTACGGCTTTGATCAGAAGAAGCGAGGTTGGTTGAGTCATTTCGATATCACCATGGGTTGGGCCTGCACGCTCAAGCGCGATACCTTGATGACGATCGGCAGTGGCCGCCCGTGACACCCGAATGACGCTTTTTTCGCTCAGCGTCGCTTTTTCCATGCGGACGGAGGCTGTCCACAGCTTGAGCAATAAGTTGGGGATCAACCGGCAGCCCGCGATGTGCCCGCTCCCGACGCGTCTGGACGCCTTATTGAGGCCACGAAAGCAGTGGCACCATTCCTGTCGGCGGGCCTAAGACCCATTGCCTTGCGCGGGATCGAACGAGGGCCTGCGCAAGGCATGATCGGCAAGGCGCCTGTCGCCAGTATCTATCAGAGCGAGTGATGTCAGAGGCCGCCTATTACGGCTATGGCGCTTGCCTGCGCAATTCGGCGATTAGCGGCGTCGTTGAGTCAGCGCCATGCCTGCCAGGATCAGAACCACGCCAAGGGCGCTTGCAAGGAAGGTTGCGGATGTTCCCCGCAACAGATCGAGCGCCACGCCCGAGACCATCTGCCCGCCGATCACCAGCAGGGCGGTATTGACGGCACCGATGCGCGCGATGAGCCAGCTGCCGGCGGCAACGAAGACCACACCGATCGAACCACCGAGATAGGCGTGCCAAGGCGCGTCCGCAGCGCCCGCCGGGATCAGCCCGCCGACCGACAGCCCAAGAATGCTCAACGCGACGAAGCCGACGACATGGTTCCAGAACGATGCGATCAGCGGTGACGTCGAGAGACTGAGCCGGCCATTGACCTGCCGGCTGACACCAACAAGCACACCGGCGAGACAGGCGAGAAGGATCGGCAAGGTCATGCGCTGCCTCTGCCGAACAGGATGATAAGGGCGCTGCCGGCAACGATCAGTGCCATGGCTGCCAGATCGCGGCGATCCGGGCGGCGCATCGGCAGGCCGAACAGCCCCCAGCGATCCGCAGCGATGCTGAATACCACCTGGCCCGCCAGCCCCAAGGCAAGAGTCCCGGATAGTGCAAGCGGTGAGTTCACGGCAAAAGAGGTCAACATGACGGTCACGCCGCCGGAAATCCCGCCAAGATAGGCCCAGAGCGGCGCATGCGGTTTCGTCCCGGCATTCCGGTTGCGCCAGGGATAAAGCATGGCGAGCATCACAAGCGCCGCCACAGTCCCCGTGCCATGCGCCGCCCAGGACGAGAACAACGCGTTGCCGTAGCGTCCCAGTTCGCCGTTGAAGTGGACCATGAGGGTCAAGAGCCCGCCGGTACCAAAGGCGGCCAGGAGATGCAGCGGATTGAGTGGGTGCCCGGAGGGACTGGTCATGAAGGGGTGCTCGCAACAGAATCGGTCATGCGACAATCATCACCTGCCGATTGCCTTTCCTCCAGAGACTTCGATGACAGACTGACAGCTTTCACTCGGTTTCGCCCAACAACCCGACTGGCTGCAGTTTCGCCTTGCGATGTTCTGCGCGGGGCCGCCCGGCGGCGTCTACGGCGTGGGCGCCACAGGCGGCATCACCTATATGAGGACGATACACCACCGGCTGCAATACGAACTGCACGATCACGCCCGCTTTCCAGGCGTGATCCCGGGCAGCCGAAACATTCAGCGCCCGGGGATCCAGGTGATGAAACGGACGAGTTTGTCCGTCAGCCCCTTGTACGGCGGCGAGATCAAATCGCTCGGCGCCGGATCGTATTTTCTGAGCACCGACATCGACTTGGAAAAGGTCAGGAAGCCTTCCCTGCCGTGGTAGTGGCCCATGCCGCTCGCCCCGACACCGCCGAAAGGCATGTCGTTGCAGGCAAACTGGTAGAGCGTATCGTTGACGCAAACGCCACCGGCAACGATGCGGGCGAGGATCGCTTCGATCTCGGCCGCATCTGCGCTGAAGCAATAAAGCGCCAGCGGCCGATCGCGACCGAGCACATAGCCGATCGCCTCGGCCGGGGTGCGATAGCCGATGACCGGCAGGATCGGCCCGAAGATCTCCTCGCGCATAACCGCGCTGTCTTGGTCCGGATCGAGCACTACGGTGGGCTCGAGCATTCGCACCCGCGACGGTGGCATCTGTTTCATGTCCAGCAGCGAAACCAGTTCGTATCCGCGCGCGCGCGCATCGTTTACCAGAGTGGCGAGGCGGTCATGCTGGGCTTCGTTGATGATCGACGTGTAGTCCTCATAACCGTTGCCGGCACCGTAGCGCTCGCCCATCTGCTGCTTCAGCAGGGTGACGAAAGCATCGCGTTTGCTCTCATGAACAAGGACATAGTCCGGCGCGATGCAGGTTTGGCCGGCATTGAAGAACTTGCCGGTGGCGATGCGGTTCGCAGCACGCGGCAAATCCGCCGTCTCCCCGACGATGGCGGGTGATTTGCCGCCGAGCTCCAGCGTGACCGGGGTCAAATTTTGAGCGGCAGCCGCCATCACCTTACGGCCAACGGCGGTGGAGCCGGTGAAGAACAGATGGTCGAACGGCAGGGCGGAAAAGGCCGCCGAGAGATCAGCACCGCCGAGCACCACCGTCGCGCGCGTGTCTGGGAAAACATCGGCGATGAGCGTGCGCAAAAACTCCGACGTGCGCGGCGTATGTTCGGACGGCTTGAGAAGCACATGATTGCCGGCACCGATCGCCGCGACCAGAGGCGCGAGCGCCAGATTGACCGGGTAGTTCCACGGCGAAATGATCCCGACGACACCAAGCGGAACGAACCGAATTTCTGCCTTTGCCGGCCAGAGCTTCCATCCGGCCGCCCGGCGTTCGGGCTTCATCCAGGCCTTGAGCCTGGCCAGCGTGTGATCGATCTCCGAAAGAACCACGCTGCCTTCGCCGAGCAGCGTCTCGTGAACTGAGCGATGGCCGAAATCGGCGCTGACCGCCTTCGACATCTCATCCAGGCGCTCGCGGAAAAGACGGCGCAGACGCTTCAGATCGTCCCGGCGCTGCTCGTAGGACGGACGCTGTTCGAGCCAGGCGGCACGCAGCCGCTCGAAGCTGGGCTGCAGCTGAAACGGATGGTTATCTTGCATGCGCATTGCCTTTAGTCGAGCGCGCGAACAGCCATTGCGCCGTGTAGTAGGTACCCAGCACCCAGACGGCATTATAGGGAATGTTCCAGCGGAACCGCCCATAGGCAAGCAGCGTGTCGCTGACCATGAAGAACAGGCCGCCGAGGGCTGCCGACCGCGCGGCGGATTTCTGCGGCGCTCCAACCGCCAGCTGTCGATCACGGGAAATTGCCTGTGCGGCCATTGCTGCCAGCGCCAGCGCATAGATGACAACGGGAAGGCGCATACCGGGCGGCAAGGACGACCACAATCCGGTAATGACGATCAAACCGATCCCTGCGAAGATCGCGAATATCCCCTTGTCGGCGGCAAAGCGGCTATCGCGGGTCAGCGCCCAGATATAGGCGCAGTGGGTCAGGAGAAAGCAGACGAGGCCGGCGAGGAAATAGTCGCCCGGCAACATCAGAAAGAAGTCGCCTGCCGCCGCAAAGGCGAGCCCGGCGACAATCGCCAGCCCATAGGCCCGCGATGGCGGGCCGATGTTGCGTAGAACAGCAATGAGCAAAAGTATCGTTGCCGTCGGCTTGGTGACGTAATGCAACCACCGCCAGCCGGATTGATCGCCGCCGGCCAAGAGACTGCCGATGATGGCGAGAACCGCGCAAACGGCAAACAGCGCATAGATCGATGCGTTGTTTCGCGCGCTCAAAGTACTGCTCTGCCTCATGCCCGTCCCTCGTTATCAGCGAGACTGGCTCGCCCTTATTGCCCAACAACGACCGGCATCGCCGATCCGCAACCGTTTATTCGAGGGACTGTAATCAAGCCCCGGATATTGTCCATAGCTGAACAAATATGGAGGCGCTGTTCCTTGCGCGTAAGGCTGAGTGGAATCCATTTCTAGTGCCGCCCGGCATCCGTCTGCATCGGAGAAGCAATTGGTTGGCGATCAGCGGTGTTCGCTACCGGCGAATGCTTTCTATAATTATCACTACATATTTCTGCGGTCAGGGTTGCGGGAGATATTTTTGCTATTTATATAAACTTCACTACAGAAAGGAGTGCTCATGGCGACCAGGGGACGGCCACGTGGTTTCGACCGCGATCTTGCGCTTCAAAAAATCACGGAGGTGTTTTGGGCGAAGGGTTACGAGGCCGCCCAGCTCAACGACCTGACGGCGGCAATCGGCATCACGCCGCCGAGCTTCTACCCCGCGTTCGGGTCGAAGGAAGCCGCGTTTCGCGAGGCGGTCAGCCTCTATGCCGCGACAGCAGGATCGGGCCCGATGCGCGCACTCGATGAGGGTGAAACGGCGCGACAGGCGATACGCGCGATGCTTCTCGCCAGTATCGAGGTCGCGCTTAGGGCACCGCAATCGAACGGCTGCCTGTTGATTCTCGGCGTGATGAATTGCCAGCCAGAAACCGGGCCACTCTACGACCTGCTCAAAGGCATAAGGAAAGAAACGGTGGAGCGCGTACACGCAAGGCTGGAGCGCGGCGTGGCCGACGGCGACCTCCCGCAAACCACCGACATACCGACACTGGCGACCTATTACGGTGCCATGATGCAAGCCATTTCCATGCAGGCCCGCGATGGCGCGACCCGACAGGAGCTCGAAGCCCTCGTCGGTCCATCCCTCGCCGCACTGCAGGGAATACCGGCTGCCGATCAAGAAGTCTCAACACCTTGAGAAAGAATATGATGCAGCCCATCGGAACGACCGTCAACGCTGTGCCCACCCGGACCGGAAAGGTCGTGATACCGGCCGAACTCCAGTCGGATGTGGATCAGTTTCATTACGCGCCCGCGCGCCGTGCCGGTGATTTCGTCTACCTGTCCGGCATTGTTGCCGCAAACGGCACACCGAACCGATGGACGCCGAAGGATTTCGTCGCGAACTGCGCCGTGTCTTCACGTTGATCGAGCAATTGCTGGCTGCGTGCGAGGCGCACCTCGATGACGTCGTCGAACTCCAGATGTTTCATGTGTTCGGAAGTGACCGCCTGGCATTGGACACGGCGGGGCAACTGGCCGCGATCGCCGCGGTGCGGGACGAGTTCTTTGCTATCCCCTACCCCGCCGCGGTCGAGCTTGCCGTGGCCGACCTCAATCCGGACGGTGGGCTGGTCGAGATCAAGGCGACGGCATTCGCACCGCTTGGTTGACGTGTTTTCCGCCCGATCAATAATATCGGGGCCTGTCGAGCGCACCGACGCTTTCATTCGTTTGCCGGCCAGCGGCGCGCGCAGCCCAGGCGACCGTGTCGGCAATGCCGCCGAAGGGGTAGAGATGCAGCATGACCGTGCCGAGATCGCGGCCCGCCATGCCGCCTGCAAGCCGGCTCATGAAACGATCCGGCCCCACCTTGTTGACGAGGTTGGCCAGCGAGAACCCGTATTTCCCGACGATCGCCGCGGACGAAGCCACACCGAATTGCGCCGCAAACCGCAGCAATCGCTTCACATCCGCAGGTCCAGGCACGCCGATGCGGATCGGCGCATCGATGCCACGCGCCCTGACCTGCGCGATCCAGTCGACGACCGCATCCGCATCGAAGCCGAATTGGGTGGTGATCTCGACGCTGCAGCCGCGGGCCTTCAGAAGCTCGGTCTTCTGGCCAAGGGCCTCCCACAGGCGCGCCTGGTCAATCTTCGGATGGCCTTCCGGGTAGCCGGCGATCCCGACGTTGACGATGCCATGGTCCGCGACGATGCCGCCGGCAATTAGATCGAGCGAGTCCTTATAGGGACCGGTTGGCGACGACGGATCGCCACCCACGAACATGAACCGGGCAGGACGCGCTGCGCTGATCAGGCCCGTGAGCAATTCGTCCCGATCCTGCACCGATCTCAGCCGCCGGGACGAAATGATGGGGACAGGCTCGAAGCCCCATTGCCGGATACGCGCGGCCGCCTCGATGCGTTGCGCGTGGCTCTCGTTGCCGAGGTAGGCGATATTGATTGGCGTGCCGGCAGGAATCTCGGATTTCGCAGCTTCGATTTGCCAGATATCCTTGCCGGTAATCTCCAGTGAATAGTCACGAAACAGAGCAGAACCGTGTTGTATGAGCGCGGTCATGAAGATCCTTTGCCGGTGCGACGGGCTTGGGTCGCCTCGAGTCAACGGCGCGAGCTGTCGGGCTCGGGCATGCCTCAATCTAAGGCTTGGTCGAGTTGGAAGCGGGCACGGTTTTCTGCGGCGGCCGAGCCACCATGCCTCCGCGCATGCGGCATTGATCTAGCCGATCGAAATTGCCGCGTCGACGCGCCAAGCGTCGCAGGCCCTCAACGCATCCAGTCCGAGGAAAATATGGGACGCAAGCGCCGACCTGCCGAATGGCTCCGGGGCTCGAAGCGCGGCGCTCAGCGACAGTGTCCGGACCGAACGAGCAGCGTCAGAAATAGAAAGCGCCCGCTCGTTTCCGAGCGGGCGCTTCATGAAATCTTTGATGGTCTCAGGCGCGGTTAGCGGCCGAAGGCATTGCGGGCAATGCTCGGGATGTCGGCGCGGTCGATGCCGAGGTCGCGCAGTTCGCGCGTGGACATGCGGCCCAGTTCGGAGACCGTCTGCCGGTACTTGAGCCAGTTGTTGAAAGAGCGTGCTACGTTCATGATGATCCCCTTTCCGTGGGCTTTCGAAGCCTAGCTGCCAGTCCTTGGCGCTTCGTTCACTTCGATGAGGGATATATAGTCGATCACCCCCGCAGATAGCAGCGCTAAGACTTCACTCCACCCCTGCAAGCCGCGCATGGATCGTTGTGCCCCAGGGAACTGCGGCGGCCGGCAGATGGATCGGCGGGAACAGCCAATGGGAGCGACTGCCCTGAAGGACGGATATGCCCAACCCCGGTCAAGTTGGACTGACCGGGGCCGAGCTACTTCGGACTTGGCGGAATAACGGACGCTTTAAACTCAGCGCATCATCGCCCCGACATTGCCGCCGTCGACCGTGAGCACCGCGCCTGTGCTGGTGCGCGCCTTGGCGAGGTGGACGAAGGCGGCCGCGACGTCCCGTGCCGTTACCTCACGTCGAACCAGGTTGCCGCGCATGTAGCTTTCCGGCGAAATACTCCGCGCCTGGCTGCGCTCCTCGATCATTTGGTCGGTCATCAGGCCGGTGCGAATGCGGTCGGCGTTGACCGCGTTCGAGGTAATGCCGTCGGCGCCATGTTCGACGGCATATTGGCGCATCAATGCCATCAGCGCCGCCTTCGACGTTCCGTAAGGGCCGAAGTCGGGGCCGGGATTGACCGCCTGCTTCGAGACATTGAAGACCAGTGCACCGCCAGTTCTCTGGGCTTTCATGATCCGGACCGCGCTGCGGGCAATATAGTGGTGCCCCCAGAAGTTCAGCGCGAAAGCCTTCTGGAAGACCTCCTCCGAAACATCGAGCAGGGCGCCCTGGAAGGCCGCACCGGCGTTCGAGATGACGATATCGATGCCACCGAAATGCCGGGCCACATCGGCGAGCGCCGCGTCGACCGCCTCGGGCTTCGTCACATCGCAGACGAGGCCGACACCACCAAGCCTTGCCGCTTCCTTCTGCAAGGCATCCTCGGCAAGGTCCAAGAGCGCGATCTCGGCGCCTTCGGCGTGCAGAGCCTCGGCAATCGCCAGCCCGAGGCCACCCGCACCACCGGTGATCACCGCGACCTGCCGGCTCAGCGGCTTCTCCGCCTGCTTCGTCAGCTTAACCTGCTCGAGCGACCAGTACTCGATGTCGAATAGGTCCTCTTCCGACAATGCCTCGAAGCTCTCGATGCCTTCGGCATTGCGGATCACGGCAATCGTCGCCTCGGCAACGTCGGCGCCGACACGGGCGGCCTTCTTTGTCGGGCCGGCGGCAAACAGGCCGACACCGGCAACATAGAAGACACGCGGCATCGGATCGAGCATGCGCTTGATCCCACCGACGCGCGCATTGTTGCGCTCGAAATAGGCGCGATACTCGTCCTTGTAGGTGGCGACGGCTGCGCGCACCTTGTCGGCCCAGCCGGCCATGTCGCCGGCAACGGGGGCGGGCAGCGCCACGCCAAAGCGCTTGATGTGGATGACGTGCTCAGGGGTCGCATTGCCGCGGTGAACCAGATCGGCAACATTCTCGGCATTGCAGAAATCGAGGACATCAGGGCCGGAGCGATGTTCCAGCACGAAGCGGCGCGGGCAGCCCTCGATGCCGCTGTCTATCGCGATGGCGCCGCGCAGAACCGGGGCGATCTGAGCTGCCGTGGCAAGCGGGGCCGCCGGCTGGACGACCATGAACGGACGCGGGTTGCCGCGTGCGATGCGGCGCTCGGCCTTGTCGATGGTGGCGATCATCTTCTCATAGGATTCACGCGGATCTTCCGACCAGGTGAAAATGCCATGCTTCAGCAGGATCATGCCGTCGGCGCCCGGATTGGCGCGGAACGCCTCGTCGCAGGCCTTGGCGAGATCGAAGCCCGGCATCACGTAGGGAACGATGATGGAATCGGGGAACAGTTCGCGCACCAGATCCTCGCCATGCGGCTGATTGGTCAGCGACACGATCGCATTGGCATGGGTGTGGTCGATATGCCGAAACGGCAGGTTGGCGTGCAGGATCGCTTCCACCGAAGGGTTCGGCGCTGCAGGATCAAGCAGCAGCCGGCGCTGCAGCATCACCATGTCGTCGTCGCTGAGCGTCGGGAATTTGACCATGGCCTGAAGCGGCTCCAGCCTGACGGCAGGCAGGCCCGCCGGTTCGATCGTGCCCATGTCCCAGCCGCTGCCTTTCACGCACAGAACGGCAACCTCGGAACCGTCCATCTCGGTAAACGTGGTCTTGACGGAGGTGTTGCCGCCGCCATGCAGTACTAGTTCGGAATCCGAACCCAGAAGCCGTGTCGTGTAGGTGCGGATCGCTAGGTCCCGGTTGACGCCGGCGTTGACGTAGGTGTCGACGACACGGGCGAATTCGGTTTCTGACCATCTGGATTTCATAAAAGGCTCCTGTCTTCCCGCGCTTGGCAGCGTTTTCCATGGGGTTTGAAAATCAAGTCCTGTCGTCAGCAGCCCTTGCTCGGCCTGCGCGCCGAACGGACGACCGTTCCCCGCACGCCGTGAGGACAAAACGGCGACGCTATCCGTCGGTTGGCTGCAGGCGGCAACCTGCGTCTGCGCCATCACGCCAAGGCTGCATGGCCTCGGGATTGCGGTCGACGTCGAGAGCGAGCTGCAGCCGATTTGTGGGGGCGGGAAAGACACCAAGCCGCGCTTTGCCGATTGGTTCGTTTCCAACCCACTGGCACGCGCCTATAGTCGAGCATTCCATCTCGGCGTCTCCCAAAACCTTCGTCGAGACAATTGCCACCATGCTGTGTCATGTGTCAACACGCATGGCAAATTTGTTTGACGGCGGACACTTTTTCCGCTTCAGGAGAAGCCATGACAATCCAGGGGAGCAGACGATGATGGATACGGCGCGGGGAAACCGGGCAGTCGGCGAAGGCATAGTCTTGCCTGCGGAGTTCGACGACGGCGTCGTCTGGGCTGCCTGGCTCTATTATGTCGACCAGCTCACCCAGAGCGAAATCGCCAAGATGCTCGGTGTATCCAGGGCAACGATCGTCAACTACCTGCAGGAAGCGCGCGAGCGTGGCCTGGTCAACATTCGCCTGAACACGGAAGTCGGCTCCCGGACTGGTATCGCACGGCGTCTGAAGGACAAGTTCAGCCTGGAGGGTGCGCTGGTCATTCCCGCCCTCGACAACAGCGACCTGGTGCAACGGCTTGGCGAGGCCGGTGCTCGCCTGCTTGCCGATATGGTTCAGCCAGGCGACACGATCGGCGTCGCCTGGGGCCGGACGGTGCTGGCCGTGGCCGACAGCATCTCGCTTCCCGAGCCGGTAGAGGGATTGACGGTGGTGCAGGTCTCCGGAAGCTCGATCGCCAATCCGGATTTCGCGCCTGAATTCTGCACATCCTTGATGTCGCGCCGCATCCACGCCCGCTGCATCAACCTGCTTGCGCCGGCCCTGCTGTCGACACCCGCCTTGAAGCAGGCGCTTCTGGCCGAACAGGTGCTGGTCAAGCAGTTCGAGCTCATTCATTCCTCCAACATCATCCTCTTCGGTGTCGGCGACATCGGCCCCGAGACGCTGATCCGCTCGGCCAATATCACCGGGCAGGAAGACATCGACGCCTACCAGGCCGGAGGAGCGGTCGGGGTGCTGATCTGCCGCTTCATCGACGCGGAAGGCCGGCCGGTGCGCGGTGATCTCGACAACCGCATGGTCGGCATCGAACTCAACGAGTTAAGCCAGGTGCCGCGGCGCCTGTGCGTTGCCGGGGGCGCCAGCAAGCTGACGGCCATCAGGGCGACGTTGAAGGGCGGCTACGCAACCCATCTTGTCACTGACATCGCGACGGCAGAGATGCTGCTGCAATAGCCGTCCTGCTGCCCGATACAGGATCGGGCAGCAGCCACGACTGGCGTCAGTTGGCCTTCACGCGGGCATTGTTCATGAAGTCCCAGGTCGCCTCGAAAGAGGTGATCCCGGCGTCAGAGCCGAGACCCGTCGCCACGAGCGCGGCGGATGCCTGGGCGAACTTCAAGGCGGTTTCCGTCTCCATGCGATGATGAAGCCCGGCAATGAAGCCGGCATTGAAGGCGTCGCCGCAGCCGGTGGTGTCAACCACGTCGATCTCGAATGCCGGGAGGCGCAGGCTCTTACCGTCGGCATCGAGGAAGCAGACGCCGTCGCCGCCGAGCGTAAAGATGCAGTGCTTGACGCCGAGATCGGCAAAGAAACGGCCGGCATCCTCGGCGGTCTTCTGGCCGGAAATCAGCATCGCCTCCTCCACTGAAGGCATGAAATAGTCGATAAAGGGGAAAAGCGGCCGGATCAGCGACAGCGTGTTGTCGTTCGCGCCCAGGAGGTCGAAGGTCGTGGTCCTGCCGAAGCGCTTGGCTTCCTCGAGCAAAACGCGGCTGGGTTCGCCGTCGAGGCGATCGAGCAGCCCAGTGCCGCCGAGATGGACGATCGGCGGCGCCAGCACCCGCTCGCGCGCATCCGCGGGGATCTCGAAATGTCCGGAGGCGCCGCGTACGTGCAAAGCTGGCCGTTCGCCATTGCGGCGGATGTTGAGAATGCTCGCGGATGTCGGCACGCCGGCAATGCGCTGCATCTCCGACCGGTCGACACCGAAGCGGTCGAGCGTGGCGAGCACGAAGTCCGCCTTCTCATCGTCACCGACCGCACCGACCGCGAGGCAGTTCAGCCCGAGTTTGGCAAGGTCGACGACCGTACCGCCGGCAGTGCCCGCAACGGTCAAGCGGATCTCGTCGATGAATTCGACGTTGCCGCCGGACGGGATCCGGTCCACCGGTCGGCCGAGAATATCTAGAATGTAAAGTCCGATTACAGATACGTCGTGCGCCATGCACTCAACCTTCCCTACTGAATTGGTGACCGCGGATAGCAGTCCTTGACCCGCTGGACGACGGCCGAAGCCCGTTAGTCTTTTGCACGAAGCGAGAAGACGGTGCCGGCAAGAACGATGAAGACGCCGATAATGGCGAGCTGCCACGTGCTCGGAATGCCGACGAGAATGAGGACGTTGCTGACAAGCGTGATCAGCACCACGCCGAGCAACGTGCCGATCACGCTACCCGAACCGCCGGTGATGCGCGCACCGCCGAGAACGACCGCGGCGATGATCTCAAGCTCGGTTCCGGCAAGGTCGAACGGATTGGCAAGCCGGTTGCTCGCCACATGCATGATCCCGGCAATACCGGCCAGCAGGCCCGCATAGGCAAAGACGAAGATATGCACGGTGCGCAGATTGAAGCCGAGGCGTTCGGCGATGCCGGGATTGCCGCCGACCGCATAAACCGCCCGGCCCATCAAAGTACGCTCTAGGATCCACCAGGTCACCGCGGCCGCAACAGCGAGCACAAGCACGAAGGCCGGCAGCACCGAGATGGAGCCGTTGGCGCTTTGATGGGTGAAAAGCGCGAGTTTGCCGAACGCCTCCATCGAGCCCGGAATGTTCATGAACAGGGCAGTGCCGACAAAGGTCAGCAGGAAGCTGCGAATGACGTATTGCGTTCCGATCGTCACAATCAGCGACGGCGCGCGCAGCGCGTGGACGAGCACGCCGTTGAGCGCTCCGAAGCAGGCGCCGCCGGCGGCAGCGACCAGCAAAATCACCGGCATCGGCAACCCCGGCAGCAGGTTCGTGACCAGCATCGTCACCGTATACATGACGAAGGCGGCAATGGCGGTGAAGGAAACGTCGATGCCGCCGGACGCCAGCACCACCAGGACCCCGAGCGCGAACAGCCCGCGCACGACGGAAGCGCGCAGGATGTCGAACAGGTTCGACACCTGCCAGAAGTCCGTATTGATCGAGCCGACCACCAGGCAGACGAGCACGATCAGCGCAAAGGTCACGACCGGCGGATGACGCAGCAGCCAGCGCCAGGCGGAGCCAAGCGAAACCTTGTCGTTGCCAGCTGGGGTGGCCCCATTGAATGTCGTATCGGTCATTGCGGGGTCCTCACGGTCGTCTCTTCTACAAGGGCGCGGTAAAGCGCCTCTTCCTCCAGCGCCTCGGCCTGAAAGGTTTCCACCACTTCGCCTTTGCGCATCACCATGATCCGGTCGCAGTTCTGCAGAAGTTCGAGCAGGTCGTCGCTGATGATGATGACGCCCATGCCTTCGTCCGCGAGACGCTGGATGATCCGGTAGATCGTGTCCTTGGATCCGACATCGACGCCGACGGTCGGCCCGTGCAGGACCAGAAGCTTCGGATTGATGGTCAGCCAGCGGCCGATAAGCACGCGCTGCTGGTTGCCGCCCGACAGCGACTGCACCGGGTTGGCGACATCCGGCGTGACCACCTGCAGGTCTTCGACCGAGCGCTTCGCCAGCGCGCGGCTGCGGCGGCCGTCCAGGATGCCGAAGGCGCCGCGCAGGCGATCGAGCACCGGCACGACAATGTTCTCTTCGATCGGCTTCTCGAGAAAGAGACCTTCCGAAAGGCGATCCTCGGGGACGTAGCCGATGCCGGCATCAATGGCGTCGGCGGGCTTGCGGGGCGTCACATCCTTTCCATTGAGGCGGATGCGTCCGGTATCGGCTGGAGCGACGCCGGCAATCGCCCGGGCCAGCTCGTTGCGGCCGGAATCCAGAAGCCCGGTGATACCGACGATCTCGCCGCGGCGCATGGAGAAGGAAACATTGGCGAAGGTATCCTTCAGCGACAGCGCGTCGACGACAAGCAGATCCTCGCCGAACTTCGGCGCCGAACGATAGCGCGCCTCGTCCAGCACCTTGCCCGTCATCCAGAAGCCGAGTTCGGCCTTGGTGTGATCGGCGATGTCGCATTCGGCGACCTTCTGGCCGTCGCGCATGATGACGGCGCGCCCGCCGATCGACTTGCACTCGTCGAGCTTGTGGGTGACGAACAGCACTGCGACGCCCTTGGCGCGCAGTCGGTTGACTATGCAGATGAGATTATCGACTTCGTGCTTCGTCAGTGCCGTCGTCGGCTCGTCCATGATGACGAGGCGCGCATCGGAAGCAATGGCGCGCGCAATGGCAATGAGCTGACGCGTGGCCATCGGCAGCTCGTCCGTGCGGGTCGAAAGAAAGGCGCGGGTCGTCGGCAGGTTCACGGCCGCGAGCGCCCGTTCCGCCGTCTGGCGCATTCGTCCGAGATCAAGCCGCTGGGCAAGCTTGCCGGAGGCTGCGACCAGTTGCTGCGTCAGGCCGACATTTTCGGCGACGGACAGGTTGGGCAGCAGAGAAAAGTCCTGATAGACGGTCTCGATCCCGGCCGCGAGCGCGGCAACCGGTGTGAGATGGCCCACGGGCTTGCCATCGATCAGCAGTTCGCCGGCATCGGCCGGCTGCGCGCCGGAAATGATCTTGATGAGCGTACTCTTGCCGCAGCCATTCTCGCCCATGAGATGGTAGATCTGTCCGGGCTCGATCGAAAAGCTGACCCCCTTCAGCGCGCGAACGCCGCCGAAGCGTTTCTGGACATCGCGAATTTCCAGATAGGGAATTGCGGCTTTCGAGGTTTCGCCGCCGGGATGCGGCGCGCCGGCTTCGTGCTTGAGCTGCATGGCACTGTCCTGACCAAAAAGAACGGGCCTGCTGCACGTTTCCTTGGATCGCCATAGATCCAGGAGACGATTGCAGCAGGTCTAAAGCGTTACAGTGTCTCTGGCGCATCACATTCGACGCGCGACGCTGTAGCGGCACTCGACGCGCAACGCCGGGCCCATTGTCGGGCCCGGCATCGCCATCATCTCGACCCAATCAGAACGGGTACTTGGCGTAGTTTGACTTGTCGACGTCGACCCATGCCTGGCCGACCACGATCACGCCGTCGCCGGCACCCTTCTTGACGGTGACCTTTTCGTAGCCGGCAACGCCGAGGTCCATGCCGTCCTTCAGTTCCTCGTCCTTCAGCACCATGTCGGCGACCTTGTTCATGACGTAGCCGGCATCCTTCGGATCCCAGAAGCTGATGCCGTCGACAGCGCCCGATTCGAGGTAGGAGCCGGTGTCCTTGGGCAGGCCGATGCCGAATACGCAGGTCTTGTCCTGCAGGCCGGCTTCCTCGACGGCACGGCCGATGCCGATGACGTCGATGGCCGAACCGCCCTGGAAGCCCTTGATGTCGGGGTACTTGCGCAGGATTTCGCGCGCCTTTTCATAGGCGCGGTTGGCATCGTTGAAGGATTCGTTCTTCTCGGAGACCAGTTCCATCTCGGGGTATTTCTGGGCGTTTTCCGAACCGCCATCGGCCCACTGCACATGGGTCAGGCTGCCGAGCGAGCCGACGAAGGAGGTCCACTTGCCGGACTTGCCCATGCATTCGGCGATCTTCTCGTTGAAGCGCGCGCCAAAGACCTTGTTGTCGAAGGCTTCGATGTCGACGAGCGTGTTCTTCATATTATCGGCTTCATGGGTGATGACCTTGATGCCGCGCTGGGCGGCGCGCTTCAACACGCCTTCAAGGGCGGAAGCATCCATCGGCACGACGGCGATTGCGGCGACCTTCTTGGCAACCAGGTCTTCGATCAGCCGGCCCTGCTGGGCTGCGTCGGCCTTGCCCGGTCCGACCTGGCTGGTGGATACGCCGGGATTTTCCTTGCCATAGGCATCGACGCCTTCGTTCATGCGAGTAAACCAGTTTTCGCCCGTGACCTTCACCACCGTGACGATGCTGGGGTTTTCCTCGGCAATGGCGGCCGTGGTTGCAGTCATTGCTCCAAGCGCGACGGCGCAGGCAGCGAATTTACGAATGGCAAGCATGCATTCCTCACAAAGAACCTTCGAATTTTGACAGATCGACCGGCGTGCGAAGGCATCTCGCCGGCCCTGGAACTTGGATCAGCCGCGCAATGCCTTGAACCAGGCCTTGGCGTCGAAGCCGGATGTCGCGAGAAAGACGAGCAGAAGCACGCCCCAGGCGAGGTCGCGGAAGAAGTTGGAAATGTCAATGAAGTTGAACAGGCTCGACAGGATCTGCAGCGACGTCGCCGACAGGACGACACAGATCACCCGGCCATAGCCGCCCTCAGGGCGAACGCCCGCCATGACGGCGATGAGAATGGCGATCAGCACGTAGGAATTGCCGTAGTCCCACTTCACGCTCGATGTGCGCGCGGCGATCACGATGCCGGCGACCGACGCAAGCACGCCGCAGGCGGTATAGGTCAAAAACAGGATGCGCTTTTCCGCAATGCCGGCATAGCGCGCGGCCTTGGCATTGTTGCCGAGCAGCAGGAGCCTGAGGCCGAACGGGCTGTAGCGCAGCACGCCGCCGAGGATGAGAGCAATCAGTAAGAAGAGCGCAAAGCACAGCGGCACACCCAGAACCGGTGTGTTACCGAAGGCGTCGAGCGGCTCGATGAAGCCGAGGCCCAGCGCCGAACCGTTGGTGAAAGCGATCGCAAGGCCGGTAAAGAACAGCTGCGTGCCAAGCGTCGCGATGATCGGCGTCAAGCCGGCGCTCGAAATCAGAAACCCATTCAGCATTCCGCCAACTAGGCCGACGAGCAGTGCTATGCCGGCAAAGCTCCAGCTGAACAGCAGCGGCGCGTCATCGGGCGAAACCGTGTCGCGCAGCACGAGATAAGCGATGACACCCGAAAGGTTGGCAAGGGCGATGCCCGACAGATCGATGCCGCCATTGCCCGAGATCATCGCCAGCATCACGCCGAGCGCAAGAAGGCCGAGTTCGGGCACTTGGCCCGCCATGGATTGCAGGTTGTAGATGTCGAGGAAACTGGCACCGACCAACACGCCGCCCGCTACCAGCACAGCAACGTTGACGACGGCCAAAAATGCCAACTGGCGATCAACCCGAAATTCCAAAGCGCGCCCTCCGTCATTGTCGTTCGCAGGCAAGCGCAATCACGGCTCCCAGCGTGCTCCTAGGCACGCTCCGTGAGCGCGCACCCGGACCTCTTTCGAGTTCGGATGCCGCGACGGCCGACCTGATGAGGCCGGCGATGACATTTGCCAAAGACTGTTGTGTATTGTCAACACCAATCTATCGCGGCCGGCTTATTTATCTGAAAAGTTTGGCGTTTCCCCCAGCGGAGAACACTCCCCATGCCGCAATTTTCGGCGCGCATTCCGCGCATCAGGAGAAAATGAACGACGTCGAGAGCTAACGACGTCAAGGGCCTGTGACTTATGAAGCTGCCAGCGCCACGTGCGATCCACTCTGCAGCGGCCCTGCGTCGTCGCGGTGATAAGAAAAAACCCGAGTTCGAGGAGATGCACCCTTGTCGACGGCTCTGTCGTGATGGAGAAATCCTGTTTGCAGAGTGCAGGCTCTGGTCGTGCAGCACGATAATTATGTCGTAGACAGGCTCTAATCGCAGCGCCGCAAATCCTAAAATCCGGCTTCAGTTTCAATCAGGGTCGCAATCAATGGCAGAGTTTCCTCAAAAGGCGAAGGTCGTAATCATCGGGCTGGGTGGCATCGTTGGTGCCTCGATCGCGCATCACCTGATCGAGCGCGGTTGGGACGACATCGTTGGCATCGACAAGTCCGGCATCCCGACCGATATCGGCTCGACGGCGCACGCGTCCGACTTCTGCTACACGACCAGCCACGATTATCTTTCGGTTTGGACGACGCAGTATTCGATCGACTTCTTCGAGAAGATGGGTCACTACGCCCGCATTGGCGGCCTGGAAGTCGCGCGTACCGGCGACGATGTCTGGATGGAAGAGATCAAGCGCAAGCTTTCCTCCGCCAAGGCCTTCGGCACCCGCGCCCACTATGTCTCGCCCGCGGAAATCAAGAAGATGTTCCCGCTGATCGAGGAAGATCAGGTCATGGGCGGCATGTTCGACCCGGATGCCGGCCTCGTCATCCCGCGCTCGCAGACAGTTGCTGGCAAACTGGTCGATGCGGCCGAGAAATCCGGAAAGCTCCAGATCTTCGGCAACACGCCGGCAAGGTCGCTCATCGTCGAGAACGGCCGCATCAAGGGCGTCGTCACCCATCGCGGCACGATCATGGCCGACCATGTCGTCGTCTGCGCCGGCATCTGGGGCCGCCTGATCGCCGAAATGGTCGGCGAGGATCTGCCGGTGATGCCGGTCGACCATCCGCTCACCTTCTTCGGCCCGTATAACGAATTCGAAGGCACCGGCAAGGAAATCGGCTTCCCGCTCCTGCGCGACCAGGGCAACTCCGCCTATATGCGCGACACCGGCGATCCGAAGACCACCGAAGGTGGCCAGATCGAGTGGGGCTATTACGAGACCACCAACCCGCGCCTCTGCCATCCGCGCAACATTCTCGAAAAGCACGAGGCACGCCTGTCGCCCTCGCAGCGCGACCTCGATATGGAGCAGATCATCGAGCCGCTCGAGCGCGCCATGGAACTGACGCCGATCCTCGGCGAACTCGGCTACAATGAAGGCCATTCCTTCAACGGCCTGCTGCAGGTCTCGGCCGCCGGCGGCCCCTCCTGCGGCGAGAGCCAGAAGGTGCGCGGCCTCTGGTACTGCGTCGCCATCTGGGTGAAGGACGGTCCCGGCTACGGCAAGCTGATCGCCGACTGGATGACGGACGGGCGCACTGAGATCGACCACGCCTCGATCGACTATTCTCGCTTCTACCCGCACCAGCTGGAGGAGAAGTTCATCGAGGGCCGCTGCTTCGAGGCGGCGCAGAAGATCTACTATCCGGCCGTGCACACGCGCGAGCCCTATGCCAGCGGCCGCAACGTCAAGCGCTCGCCCTTCTACGAGCGCGAGAAAGAGCTCGGCGGCTACTTCATGGAACTCGGTGGCTGGGAGCGCGCCCATGGCTACGCCGCCAACGAGCACCTCCTAGAAAAATACGGCAACCGCGTTCCAGTGCGCCAGAACGAGTGGGACAGCCGCCATTTCTGGCGCGTGTCCAACGCCGAACATCTGGCGATGAGCGAGGATTGCGGTATCGTCAACCTCTCGCACTTTCATATGGTTGACATCGAAGGCCCTGACCACGTCGAGTTGCTGGAGTGGCTTTGCGCCGCCAAGATCGGCGGCGACGGCAATATCGGCAAGGGCATCTACACCCATTTCCTCGATGACGAAGGAATGGTACGGGCCGACTTCACCGTCTTCCGCATGGCCGATCGCTGCCGTCTCGTGAACGGCGCCGATGCCGGCCCGCGCGACTTCCAGTACATGCGCCGCGTCGCCGAAGATCGCGGCCTTGACGTCACCATCACCGACGTTTCGGAGAAGTTCATCACCATCGGCATTTGGGGCCCCAACGCCCGCGAAACGCTGAAGAAGGTGGTTGCCGATCCGGCCGGCCTCGATCTCGAGAACTTTGCTTTCGCTGCGATCAAACCGATCGAAATCGCCGGCAGGAAGGTCACCGCCTTCCGCATCTCCTATGTCGGCGAGCAGGGCTGGGAGTTGCACATGAAATATGAGGACGGCCTCGCCGTCTGGGACGCACTGCGCTCAACCGGCGTCATGGCCTTCGGCGTCGAAACCTATGCAAACTCGCGCCGTCTGGAAAAGAGCCTGCGCCTGCAGAATGCCGATCTTCTCACACAGTACAACCTCATCGAGGCCGATCTGGCTCGTCCGAAGGTGAAGGACGTGGACTTCCGCGGCAAGGCGAAACATCTTGAATACAAGGCACGTGAGCACCAGCCGGCCATGCTCTGCACGCTCATCCTCACGGAGAATACCGATAGAAACGGCGTGAAGCGCTACCCGGTCGGCAGCCTGCCGGTCATGGACCCGGAAACCGGCGCGGTGCTGGTCGACGAACTCGGCCGCCGCTCCTATACCACCTCCATCGCCTACGGCCCGACGATCGGCAAGAACATCGCGCTTGCCTATTTGCCTTGGTCCCACTGCCAGGTCGGCCGCAAGCTGAACGTCGAATACTTCGCCGAGACCTACCCCGTCGAAGTCGCCGGCGTCGGCTACAAGCCACTCTACGACCCGGAGAACCTGAAGCCGCGGAGCTGAGATTTTACAACCCCTCGGCCCACCCGCGGTGGACGTCCCGTCACGCGCCTGCTTGCTTCAAGCGGGCGCGTTCGTTTTTGGCGTTCGTTCATTATGCCTGCGCCCCTGGAATTTGTCTGTTGTTCGGATACCGGAGCCGCCAGTGTGCGAAGGACATGACGTTGGTGAACTTTGAGCCGGCGCGCTTTGCCATCAGCCTTTGTGCGGGCGGCGGCAACGTCATCGGCAGGCGAGATCGTCGGGTTCTGGACGATGCTGATGGTGCAGCCGTCCTGCTTCAAAATGTCGTAGACACTCCTCCAGCCGGCGCCATCGGCGGACCCACGCTACGAAATGCCAGCCGAGGAGCGATGGTACACCTCAATTCGGAGCGTCCATCCTGATCGGGTAGTCAATCGATAGACGATGGGTTGTGCAAAGTTTGAGTTGACCGTTTCCGATGGCGAGGCGACACTTGCAACCTGCAGCAAGACAGGAGGAAAATGATGGCCGAGCCAGATCCCTGGCGCCACATGGCAAGCGCGCCGAAAAACGGCAGTCGGATCCTCGTTACGATCCGCCCGTCCGAACAGGGGGCGGCAGAAGTTGACCTCGCGTATTGGTCGAATGGCGATCAGTTCGGTGCAGAAGGCTGGCGCGCCTCTGATTCCTCGCCCGGCCGCATCATCGAATACGCCGAGCCCGAATTGAAGTGCTGGATGCCGATGCCCTCGGCCAATCTCAATCGCACCTCAATGCCCTCACCCTGGGAAGGCGAAGACGAGCGAGAGCTCGACGGGTCGGGGATTTAAGAACTCGCGCCGCCATTTGCGCTTGCTCGCACACGACGGGATCAAAGAACATTTGAGACGTGCGCTTGCAGCCTGTGGAACGCCTAATCTCAATCCGACGTAAAGGTCGCCTTGATTGGAGAAACGCCGCACCGTTGCGCATAGGCCTCCATCTCGGGCTTCAGCCCGGCAAAAGCCGAGAGCACGTGCATCTTGAGTTGCAGCGCTGCCGGCCCAGGCGGCATCAGTTTTGATTGCACGAAGCCAAGCGCGCGCGGCACGCCGCTCGGCAGGATGGGTAACGCGGTGATGTTGTCGGTTTCCCGCCGAGCGAAGACCACGCCGAAGGGCAGCACGGCGAGGCTGTCAGAATGGGCGAGATGGGCGAGAATGCCGGCGAGCGAGGCGCCGGAGAAATTGATGCGCACATGCTCGGCGCCCAGATTGACTAGCGCAGTTCTGAGATCGGCGCTCAGCGGACTTCCGGCAGGTGGCTCGATCCAGGGATACCGCAGCAGGTCGGCAGGCAGGAGCCTGTCCGATGCAAGAAGCGGATGTCCCGAGCGACAGGCAACCACATTGCGCCCTGTCAGGATCGGGTCGAAGGTCAGATCGCTATCTGCATCGAAGACCTCGACCGGACAGATCGCGAGGTCCAGCTGCCCAGCTCTGATCTTTTCGGCAAGGCTCGTCGTGTAACCATAGACCTGCTCGATTCTAACGTTCGGCCTTGTCCGCTGGAATTGGCCGACCATCGCCGAGACCAGCGCGTCCATGAAAAACGGCGTGCCGCCGATCCTGATATCGCCGCGCTCGCCACGCCTGAATGACTGGGCCACGTCGCTCGCTCGCGCCGTTGCGCGCCGTACCGCTGCACCGAGATCGGCAAGATCCCGACACAAGGGAGTCGGCTCCATCGGGCGGCGGTTGCGCAGAAACAATGGCTCACCCAGCCGCTTTTCCAGAAAGGCGACTGTGCGTGACAAGCCGGGCTGCGTCATTCCCAGCATTTCCGCCGCCTCGGACATGCCGCCGGCATCGACGATCGCCCAGAGCTGTAGCAGATGGCGCGGATCAATCTGCAAGAAGAGATTCTCCCAAGTTCCGTGTTCCGCTCACAACATAACATAATGGTATGTTATCTGGAGATATCATTATTCGAATTCACCTTCGTCCGTCGCTACTGTTTTCCTCGAGATGGAGCCGCAAGCGATTTCGCGGCCCCGTTCAGGGAGGAACCGATGAGGGAATTCGACTATCAGGGGTCCCCGGCAAGAATTAGGTTCGGCGCCGGCGCCCGCGCGGGGGTGGCAGAAGCTGTTGAAGCCTTGGGCTGCAAGCGTGCCCTCGTGCTCTCCACACCACAGCAAGCCAACGATGCCGGTGCCATCGTCAACCTTTTGGCGGATCGCGCCGCCGGATTGTTCACGCAGGCGACCATGCACACGCCCGTCGAGATCACCGAACAGGCGCTCAAGGCCATGCGCGACAACGACGCGGACTGCACTGTCGCTTTCGGCGGCGGCTCGACTACCGGGCTCGGCAAAGCGATCGCCTATCGCCTCGATACGCCTCAGATCGTCATACCCACAACCTATGCCGGCTCGGAGGTCACACCCATCCTTGGGCAGACTCAGGCGGGGCGCAAGGAGACGGTACGTGCAGCGTCGATTCTGCCGGAACTGGTGATCTATGATCCGGAACTCACGCTCAGCCTGCCGGTCCCAATGACGATGACCAGCGGCCTAAACGCCATGGCCCACGCCGCCGAGGCACTCTACGCTCGCGATCGTAACCCGATTTCCTCGCTAATGGCGACGGAAGGCCTGAGAGCCCTCGCTGAGGCCCTACCGCGCATCGCTATGGCGCCGCGGGATCTGTCGGCCAGAAGCGATGCACTCTACGGCGCCTGGCTGTGCGGCACTGTGCTTGGCACAGTCGGCATGTCGTTGCATCACAAGCTCTGCCATGTGTTAGGGGGGGCCTTCGACCTGCCGCATGCGGAGACCCATGCGATCGTTCTGCCCCACGCAATCGCCTTCAACGCGGCCGCCGCTGCCGACGAACTTCGGCCGCTCAGTGCGATTTTCGGGGAAACCTCCCCCGGTGCGGCAATACACGGTTTTGCGGTCAAGATCGGCGCCCCGACAGCCCTCAGGGAGATCGGTTTTCGGGAGGAAGATATCGGCCGCGCCGCGGAGATCGCCACAGCGAACCCCTATTGGAACCCGCGGGAAGTGACACGGGCCGATATTCACGCGCTGCTCGCCGCGGCATGGCGAGGCGACGCGCCCTGAACGCGCGCGCCGAGACATATCTGCAAAACGGGAGGATAACATGAATCAATCCAAGGCAACGCCGCCTGTGGTGCACCGGCAAGTGGCCGTTATCGGTTGCGGGCCTGCGGGCCTGACTGCCGCCTCGCTCCTCGGACAAGCCGGCCATAATGTCATCGTTATCGAGCGCTGGCCCGAACCCTACGGCCTGCCCCGCCTCAGCCATATCGACGGCGAGACGGCACGCCTGGTCGCCTCGGCCGGGGATATCGGTCATGCCCTTCGCGACGCGCAGGCGATCGACACCTACCACTACCTCGACGATCAGGGAAACATTCTGATCGATCTGGACTGGAAGGGGCAGCAATGCGGTTTTCCCGCCCATATTTCGATCTTCCAGCCGGAAATCGAGGACGCGATCTATTCCCGCGCACAGCCTCTGCCGAACGTCGAGTTCCTACGCGGCTGGGAAGTCTCCAAGCTCGAGCAGAGTGCGGATAAGGTCGTTCTGGAAGCCCAACCCTGGGACGGTTCGTGGAAGGCGGTTTCTGACGGGGGCGATCCAGTCCGCAGGATCGAGGTGGACTATGTGATCGGCGCGGATGGCGCCAACAGTTTCACGCGCCGCGCACTCGGCATCGCGCGTCACCAGTACGGCCATCATGAACGTTGGCTCAATCTTGATTCCGAATACGTCAAGGATCTCGGCGACCGCTTTGCCATTACCTCGATCTATTGCGACCCGGCACGGGCGCACATGTACATGCCGATCGGCAAATCCCGCGTGCGTTTCGAGATGCGCGTGCTGCCGGGCGAGGAAACCAGCTACTGGGAAGACATCAAGAATGGCCTTGCCTGGCTCAGCGAGCAGCATGGCATCGGGCTCGACGAAATCCGGCCGATCCGCAACGTTGTCTATACATTTGACCCCGCGATCACAAAAAGCTGGAAGGAAGGCCGGGTCATGCTGGTGGGCGATGCCGCCCACACGATGATGCCCTATATGGGCCAGGGCGCCTGTTCGGCCATTCGCGACAGCGCCAATCTTGCATGGAAGCTGGACCTCGTGTTGCGGGGCAAGGCCGAGCCGGAGCTTCTCGATACCTATGAAGCGGAGCGGCGCCCGCATGTCACGCAGATCACCAAGACCTCGACCATGCTCGGCAAGGTCGCCAACGAGGACGACCCGGCGAAGGTGGCTGAACGCAATGCACTCTTCCTGTCCGGAAACATGCCGCCGCCCCCGCCCTTCCCCAAGATCGAGACCGGCGTGGTGCATGTGGAGCCCGATGGTAACCTCCTCACCCCCACCGGTGCACCAACGCCACAGGGCCTCGTGCGCGCCGGCGGCCGCGAAGGCTTGATGGACGACGTGGTGGGGCGCGGCTTCCTGATCGTCAGCCGGACCGACCCGAGCCTCCATCTGGATCCCGCGACCCACGCTTTCTTCGACGCCATCGGCGGTCGCTGGATCGTCGTCGGCGACACCGATGCTGCGCCCGATCAAGTCGCAGATCTTGACGGCGTGCAACTGGCGTTTCTGGAGAGAAATGGTTTCGCCGCCTATCTGCGCCGTCCCGATTTCCTGATGTATGGTGCAGTCCGGGATCTCTCCGATCTCCCCACCCTGCTGCGCGGCCTTCGCGACAGGCTGCACTGGCTGCATCAGCCTGTACCCACCTTTGAGACCACCATGGAGGCACGGGCATGACCGAGGACTCGGTCATCAAGGCGAACCTTGCCCATCAGCGGGCCATGCCACTGACGCGGCTTCTCGACTGCGGCATGGACCCGGGGGATGCGCGCCGGCTTCATGCCCGCATCTCGGAGGGCGAGCCCTGGGATGCGGTGGCAGAAACCATCGCCACCGAGCGCCTGCAACAGGCCGACCGGGCCGAGGCTGAAGGAAACATCGTCACCGCCGGCGAGGCACGGCAGCGCGGCATCGCCGCGCTGGTCTACGCCCAGATGGCCTTCAATTTCGACGAACCCCGCAAGGTCGCGCTGTATCGCAGGCTGGTCGCCGCCTGTCGGAAGCTCACCCCTGTCTTCGGCCTGCCCTTCGAGCGGGTCGAGACCGGATATTCGGGAAAAAGCCTGATCGGCTGGCTGGTGCGCCCCGCAAGCGGAAGTGCAAACGGCACCGTCATCCTGTTCGGCGGCCAGAGCGGCTGGGGCATCGCCTATCTGCCAATCGCCCGGGAGCTGGCGCGCCGCGGGCTTGCCACCCTTCTCGCCGAAGGCCCCGGCCAGGGCGAGACCCGCATCGAGCAAGGCCTTTATCTTCAGGCGGGGGTCGAGGCCGCCTATAGCCGCTGGGTCGATGTAATCCTGGACGATCCGAGCCTCGGCGCGCCGGGCGTCTGGGGCAACAGCTACGGCGGCCTGTGGGCGGCACGCACTGCGGGCAGCGACAGCCGCATCCGCGCCTGTTGCGTCAACGGCTCCTTCGCCCACCCCGCCATCCTGCCCTTCCGCACGGCCTTCGAGCAGAGCGCGGCAATGATCGGCACCGAGGATCGAGCGATGATTGAGGCTGTCATGGAAAAGCTGCGTTTCGATCCGGCGCGGGACAGAATCGCCTGCCCGCTTCTCGTCCTGCACGGAGGCGCCGATCCGCTGGTGGCACTGGAGGACCAGCAACCCTTCCTCGATGCCGCGACGGGCGAGGCCGCCCTCCGCGTCTGGCCGGACGGTGAGCACACGATATACAACCACAGCTTCGAGCGGACGGCACTCGTCGGCGACTGGTTCGCCGCACGGCTCGACCGATCCGCCTGACAGGGAGCGATTGATGCGCCGTTATTTCACTGAGGAACACTCCGCCGAGACTGTGAACGGCAGGATTGGCGTAGACGTGGCACCGCGCATGCGTCAGGTCATGGCGAGCCTCGTTCGACATCTGCATGATTTTATCAAGGACGTGGAGTTGACCCAGCGGGAATGGGAGTTGGCCGTTGATTTCCTCACCCGCGCCGGCCAGACCTGTACCGACACACGGCAGGAGTTTATCCTGCTCAGCGACGTCCTTGGGCTTTCCATGCTGGTCGACGCCATCGGCAACCGTCGTCCCGAAGGCGCGACGGAGAACACCGTCTTCGGCCCGTTCCACGTCGCCAACGCGCCGATCCGGGCGATGGGGGAAAGCATCAGTCTGGACGCTAAGGGCGAAAGCTGCCTGTTCCACGGCCGGGTGATTGATCTCGACGGCAACGCAATAGAAGGGGCGACGATCGACGTCTGGTCAGACAATGCCGATGGCTTCTACGACGTTCAGCAGCCGGACCTGCAGCCGAAATGGAACAACCGCGGACGCTTCGTCACGGGCGCCGACGGCGCCTACAGCTTCGTCGGTATCAAGCCTGTCAGTTATTCCATTCCCGACGACGGGCCTGCTGGGGACCTGTTGGAGGCGCTCCATCGCCACCCCTGTCGCCCGGCCCACATGCATTTCCTTGTAACTGCTCCGGGCCACCAGAAGATTGTCACCCACATCTTCACCGGCGGCGACCCCTTCCTCACTTCCGACGCCGTTTTCGGTGTCAAATCCTCCCTGATCGCTGATTTCGAGCGCATCGACGGCGCGACCTCGTGGCAGGCCGCATTCGATTTCGTCATGGTGCAGGAGGACAGATTCGAACATCGCAGCTGCAGTAACGTCAGATAGTCGTGAACTGTAGCTTTTGAGTGAGGTCGAACGCGGACCCCGCCGGCAGCTTGGGAGAATAATGAGCGTACCAGGCGACGGCAACAGCGCTGCCAGAGCCCGTTCGCGCGCGGCTTGACCGGTTAAAAGCCTCGTCTCGGAGGATCAGCATCGCGACGGCCAACGGCCGGGATCCGGGAGGCCTAGGCCCGGCAAGCCGCTCCGTTTGATTGAGGGATCGCAGACCACGAGGTTTTCGAGACCTCGCCCCTGACTTCCCCGCTCTGACCCGCGACCGAGCAATTTCGATGATGTCGTCCCGGGCCGCGGTTGGATCGTCCTTACTCCAGGCGACCCCAAGACCGATCCGGAAGTCGATACCCCTCACCTTCCTGAGCTCGAAATTGCGGTTGGGAAGATCCAGCGTCCATTCCGGCGCAAAGCCGATGCCAAGACCGGCCGAGACCAGTGACACCACCGAGAAGGTGTTGTCGCAGGTATAGGCGACGCTCTTTGCAAGATCGTGCGCCTCGAACTTTTCAGCAAAGCAGCGCTCGGTGAACGACAGGTTCTGACGCGAGAACGAGATGATCTTCTCGCCCTTCAGATCCTCGATGCAGATCTCGCTTCTGGCCAACGGCACGACATAGGGTCACGTACGGACCAGGCTTCTCGTCGGTGCACGCATCGGCGTTCGGTCCTCAACCATCGAATTGATCGAGAAGTCAGAAGCGGTAGGGGCGATCCAACTCAACACGCCGCGCCGCGCCGCCGAGGCCGCAGATTGCACCCTTGTCCACATCCTCTCTGGGGCTCTGGAGAAACATGACGGACCTCTTCTCGTCCTCGAGCATGTCACAGCACGTCCTGACCTATGGCTTCGTCTTTCCGCAGATCTTGGCTTTACTTCAAAGCAATTCTCCGCAGTTCCCTTTCGATATCTAATATAGATTTCAAATTAAATTGCCTCCATTTGGAAGATTAATTCGGAGTTGATTTACGCAATTAGTTAAATAGATTTGAATGCTTGGTGATCTTATTCGAGTGATCGCAAGTATTGGCATAAGTCTATCGAAAGGGATGGCGAGATGGCAAAGATCGTAGGCTCGTACTCAAACGATGCTTTGAAAGGCTCGGAGGAAACCGACTACATCTGGGGCCTGCCCGGCAGCGATACGATCGATGGGGGCGGCGGCGGCGATTTTGTCGATGGTGGGGCTGAAAGCGACACCCTGACAAGTTCGAACGGCTACGATCGCCTCGACGGCGGTGCCGGTGATGACCAGATCGTTCTCACCGGGACCGGCGGCGCAGTTACCGGAGGCAGCGGCTACGACGGCCTTGTCGTCGACTTCTCGCAAAGCGCAGACCGGATGGTCTTCAACGGTGCCAGCGGCCATGGCTATGTTGGCGACCCGAGCGCCACAAACCGGCACATCTTCTTCCACGATATCGAGTGGCTGCGCCTGCTCGCCGGCAGTGGTGACGACCGGATCACCGGAACTGCCGGGGGCGATCGGATTTCGACCGGTGCCGGCAACGACGTCGTCAATGCGGGCGCGGGACAGGACATCATCACCAATACGGGTGGTCACGACCGTCTCGACGGCGGTGATGGAAATGACCGCTTCGTGCTTGTCGGGACGGGCAGCGCCGTTTTCGGCGGTGCCGGAGACGATACGCTGGCCGTCGACCTCTCGGCATCGGCCGCTCCGGTCGTGTTCAACCTGGAGAATGGTCACGGCATCATCGGATACGGGACGCAGGAGGAGCGGCATCTCTTCATCCAGTACCAGGATGTCGAGCGGATTGTGCTGACGACGGGACGCGGAAGCGATCATATTACGGGTAGCGCACTTGGCGACGTTATCGAGACGGCAGGCGGCAACGATTTCGTCGACGCCGGCGCGGGCGATGACATGATCACCGACGGGCTCGGTGCCAACCGTCTTTTTGGCGGCGACGGCCGCGACCAGATCGTCTCGACACTCTACTCCGCCGAGATCGATGGCGGCGCCGGCCAGGACTGGCTCTATATCAAGGAGACGCAGAGCACGAGCGACCTCACTGTCGATTTCGCTGCCGGTGAGGCCTCGACCGGCACAGTGTTGCGCGGCATAGAGGAGGCAAGCCTCGCGCTTGGCAGCGGCAACGATCGGGTCATCGCGGGTGATCTTACCTATCTCGTGGTCGATGCCGGCGCGGGAAACGATCATCTCGAAGGCGGTGCCGGGCGTGACCGGTTCGATGGCGAGGAGGGCAACGACTACATCGATGCCGGCGCCGGAGACGACATGATAGAGACAGGCGCTGGCGATGACGTGGCTTTTGGCGGCGACGGCAGGGATACGCTTGCCAATGACGGCGGCAGCGACATGCTCGATGGCGGCGCCGGCGATGACTGGCTGCAGGACACCTTTCCCGGCAGCGGCACCCTTGGCGTCGCGTCGATCCTGCGCGGCGGCGCGGGCAACGACACGATCAATGCCCGTTACCTCGGAGAGGTCGATGGCGGCGAAGGCCGGGATCTATTGAACCTCAACTATGGCGGCTTGCCGCAGGTAACCGACTTCGACGCGACACGCGGCGCAACACACACCGGCTTGGCCTTCACCAATGTGGAGTACTTCAACGTCTCATCCGGGCGCTACGACGACGTGCTGCGCGGCGCCGACGACAATGACACCCTCTATTCGTCGAGCGGCAACGATATCCTCGATGGGCGTGGTGGGGACGACACGCTGAGGGGCGCCTCGGAAAACGACCAGATTTTCGGCGGCGAAGGTGCGGATTTTCTCGACGGCGGCTCGCAGGACGACCTGTTGAGTGGCGGCAATGGCGCCGACCTGTTGAAGGGCGACAGCGGCGCCGACACGTTTCTGTGGTCGTCGGAAACCTCCGGCCAGGCGGGCCTCGATCACATTCTCGATTTCGTTGGCAGGCAGGGCGATCGGATCGCCTTTTCCGAAGAGGCCCAGGACGCCACAGGCATTCACAGCTATGCCGATTTTCTTGCCGCCGCCAGCGATACGACCGACGGCTTGTTCATCGCCTTCAACGGCTCCGATGTCGAAGGCATTCTGATTGAGCATGTTTCGCTCTCGGCTCTCATGGAAAGCGATGTCGTCTTCGGTCTCGGCTGACGGCACGCTAGGCCTCAGCTTTCCGGAGGCCCGCATTCGCCTGCAGCCGCGGCTTCGTTGGCCACCGTGGTCAGGCGTCCATCGATGGGATGACGCCGCCGGTCCATACGCCGTGTCGAGGTCGTGGATGACCGCGAGGAGCCGGGATGCCATGGTTCGCCGATCACGACATTGTTGCCGCCCGCGGCCCTGCCTGCAAGCCACCATCGGAGCGCAAACATGGTTCTGCGATCCACAATCCCCGTGGCAGAAAGGAACCGTCGAAAACACCAACAGACGGGCCAGGAAATGGCTTTCGAGAGAGGTCGATCCCCTGTCGCTCAGCGACTGCGATCTAACCGAAATCTGCAATCATCTGAACGCAACACCGCGCAAATGCCTCGGCTACAAACCACCCGCCGAAGTCTTCCGCCAGAAACGCGCGCGCAGATCAGGCGCACCGGTCAGCCTCTCAAAGCCCGCAGGTCGCGGTTCAGCGTGAACGCAAAGCGCATTGAACTATTGCCCAATGCGACGCTCCTGCATTTCTTCGCCCACAAAGCAATTGTAGTCTGCTCGGTCGTCGACGCGTTGCAACAGTGGCTCGAACCGCTTCAGGTCGCTCACGTTCGGTCCAAGTATCTCGACAATGAGCTTGCTCAGAATAGCCTCCGCAAAATCGCCAGGATCTGAGACTTTCAACAGAAAGGCCCCATCTCCACCGATCACACAATTCTCATAATAAGCGTCGAGGTCCGGAATCGATGCGGAATCCTGACGCGTCAACATGATGGGCAGTCCATCGATCACGATGCCTTGGGCGACAGTCGAATTACGGGCAACGGGTACCGGCACACCGGAGTTGTTCGGCCCATCTCCCGATATGTCGACCACGCGTCGCATTCCCTGGAACGGGCTAGCTAAGAAGAGGTTTCGTGAAAACGCCAGCGTGTTGGAAATCGAGGTGAACGATATCCTCCTCATCGGTTGCTGGCGCAGAGCATCGGCGAATTGGCCCGCAGTGCTGGGGCCATCGATCAGCGTCCAAGGCATGATCTGGACAGCAGAGCCACCCCACTCAACGTATGTCACGGCGATTTTGCCGATAGGCCCGTCCTCTATTGCATTGACGAGTTCGGGCTGGAGAAATGCATTCACATAGCCTTGACGTTGCGCACGCTGTTCGTCGATCTCCATTGAGTAGGAGACATCGACGGCAAGAACCAACTCAAGATCAACGTCAAATTGAGAAAGCTGAGCGGGCGTGCTGCCCCCCAGAAGGCCAAAGCAGACAAGAAGCGCGCATTGCGGTTTCATCGCGATCGGAAGCCCAGTGCACGATCATACTACGCCCGTTCAGCGAGCTCGCAATACAGGGATGCTAGCTCAGATTCAGCACCTGTCCGCTCTTGGCGCACCCACCCATTCCAGACGAAAAGGGGCGGGCCGATGAACCGGCCGCCCTTCGGAAAGCCAGCTGTGAACCCTTGCCTTGAAGGGTTTCGAACCGCCGACCTCGCTATGCCTGCCAGCAGAGTCCATGAACCCCAAGATTAGGGAATCACACGACAACTCGATCACCATCTCCAGCAGTGCACAGTTCTTCTGTGCCGCGACACCCTCGTTCTCCCGATTCAGGGTGCCAGTTCACTGTCGCGGGCGTTGCGCCGGATAGTCTGGGGCGGCTGTCCGAGTGCCCGCAGAAAAGCCCGGCGCATGCGATCGCTATCGGCGAAGCCGGTTTCCTCCGCGATCACATCCATGGAGTGGCGGCCTTGTTCCATCAGCAGCCGCGCCGCCTCGACGCGCAGGTTCTCCACCGCCTTGGCCGGCGACTGCCCCGTCTCTGACCGGAAGGCGCGGCTGAACTGGCGCGCGCTCAAGCCCGCCGCATCCGCCAGTTCGTCCACCGACAGAACGCTGCGCAGATTGGCCTTGGCATAGTTGACCGATTTCTGGATCCGGTCCGACTTCGGGTCCAGTTCGAGCAACGCCGAGAACTGCGATTGGCCGCCGGCCCTGCGGTGGTAGACCACGAGCTTGCGTGCGACCGAGCGAGCAACGTCCTGACCATGGTCCTTCTCGACCATGGCGAGAGCCAGGTCGATGCTTGCCGTCATTCCCGCCGACGTCCATACGGAGCCATCGACGATGAAGATGCGATCCTCCTCGACCTTGACGGCCGGGAACCGCTCCCGGAGCTGGCGCGCAAAAAGCCAATGCGTCGTCGCACGGCGCCCATCCAGCAGCCCGGATTCTGCAAGAATGAAGGCGGCGGTACAGGGGCCAGCCAGCCGACGCGCAGTTTGCAGGGAATGGCGCGCGAACTCGATAAGGCCCGGTGTCATCGGCTCGATCGTCGTGCCGGCTCCAAACATCACGGTGTCGTAGGTCGTATCGTCGAAGGCTTTCGTGATGACACCAAACCCAGCCGACGACTTGATCTCTCCGCCGGCTTCGGAAAGCAACGTTATCTCGTAAGCCGGCTCTCCAAGCTGAATGTTGGCCATCTCGAAGGCAGTGACCGCTGCAAAACCGAGGAGCTGGAATCCTGGAAACACGACGTAACCGATCTTGTGCATGGCACACCACCTTTTGTCTGAAACCGCCGCTTATATCACATTTGCGCCATCGCAAGAAGCGCCCTCGTCCGCACGCGAAGTGGATGTTGCATACATTGACGGACGCCAGCAGCGGATCTTCGACGACGCTATCATCCGTGCCCCGCAAGAAGGCACGGCGCCTCGTCGGGAACCGGATGCCGTCCGCCTCATCGTAGTCGTAGACGCCCTGCGACAAGATGCAGACGGGTACGCAATCCGGTTTTCGGTGGATTGCGTACCCGAATACGGCCTCGCGGAGGGTTACAACGGTAGCGGCTTGCCGGCCTGCTCCTGTACGATGTAGTCGGCGTACCAGTCCGGCCAGTTCTCATCATGCTTGCCGCCGGTTCGCTTTTCGTGCTCGCCGTGGGCGGCTGCCGCGCGCCGTAGCGCGCCTGCGAGTTCGCTCGACGAGGTGAATGTCGTGATGTCCGTGTCGACGCGTCCAGGCAATCGTTCGGTGACCTCCTGGAGCAGCCAGCCGTTGCCGTCCGGATCGGCGAACGAGGCGGAGGAGCGGTAGCTGCGCCGTTCCGGATCCCTGCCGCTGATTGGCGGCTGCCCAGGACCGGCGCGGTGGATGATCTCGCTCACGTCGGCGCCGCGACCGATGAGTTCGGCGCGGGCAGCTTCGATATCCGAGACGACGAGATACAGCCCGCGTGCCGATCCGGGTGCCGCCGACGTCAGCCCTGTGCCGAAGTGGATCGAGCTCGGTGATCCCGGCGGTGTGAACTGTACGACCCGGAATGTGTCACCGACCGCGAAGTCGGCGTCGAGCCTCCAACCCAGGCCGTCATAAAAGCGTTTTGCGCGGTCAACGTCCGAAACAGGGATAACAACGACCTCAAGTTTCAGGTCGACCGTTTGCAGTTTGAGGGTTTTGGTTGCAATGGTCATGGCTTTTTCCTTGTGGCTGGGAAGGCGGCGCGCCAATGGCGCCCCTTCTTTCTCAAATCGACTAACGCAGCGACCTGAAGGAGACTCGCAACTCTTCAGTGAAGACTTCCGGCTGTTCCCAGGCCGCAAAGTGCCCGCCCTTAGGCAGACGATTGTAGTGGATCAGCTTCGGAAAGGCTTTCTCAGTCCAACTGCGGGGGGCGGTGTAGATTTCGTCAGGAAAAGCACTCACCGCGACCGGGATGGTCACGCCCTTGGGCGCGAAGAAAGCGAGCTTGCTTTCCCAGAAGAGACGGCCCGAAGACAGCCCCGTGTTCGTCAGCCAGTAGAGCGTGATGTTGTCGAGGATGTCATCGCGCGTCAGCCCTTCACTAGCCCCGTCAAAGACGCGGCCGATCAGCTTCTGGCTCTCCGGATCATGATCAATCATCCATGCGGTAAGGGCGATGGGTGAATCGTCCAGGCCGTAGAGTGTCTGTGGCCGGGCTCCCATTTCCAACGCGTAGCCGACACGATGCTTGTAGAAGAAATCGAGCTGCTTCCACGCGTACTCCTCGTCGGCCGTCAGGCCCGTCGGCTGCGGACCGCCGGCCAGCGCCGCGGAAATGTTATCGGGAAGCGTGCCGGGCATGTTGGTGTGGATGCCAAGCAGCCCTTCAGGCTTCTGTAGCGCCATCTGCTCGTTAACTGCGTCACCCCAGTCGCCGCCCTGCGCGACATATTTCTTGTAACCCAGGCGGTCCATCAGAACGGCCCAGGCCCGTGCGATACGCTGCGGATCCCAGCCGAGCTCGGTGGGCTTGCCGGAAAAGCCGTACCCGGGGATTGATGGAATTATGACATCAAACGCATCGGCTGCGGTACCGCCGTGCGCTGTCGGATTGGTCAACGGATCGATGATCTTCAGCTGCTCGATGATCGAGCCGGGCCAACCATGTGTAATGATAACCGGCAGCGCGTTCGGGTGCTTCGACTTCACCTGAATGAAGTGGATATCGACGCCGTCGATGTTCGTCACGAACTGAGGCAAGGCGTTCAACCTCGCCTCCACCTTTCGCCAGTCGTGCTGGTTGGCCCAATAGTCGGCAAGCTTCCGCATCGTGGCCAGTCGCACGCCCTGAGTATCGTCCGTGACCAGCTCCTGATCGGGCCACTTGGTTGCGACGATGCGCCGCTTGAGATCGGCAAGGGCCTCGTCGGCTGCACGGAACTGGAATGGACGAATGGTTTCGTCGACAGCCGGCTGGGCATCGGACGCACCGTTTACGGAAGCCTGCGCAACCTGGATGCCGCTGCGCGCAGAAGAACTCGTTTCGGCGTGAGCGACGACCGCGGGAAGAAAAATTGCGATCGTTCCAGCGAGTGCATAGGCGGCAAGGCGATTGCGCTTGCCAATTATCGAATAGGATCTCGACATGATCATTCTCCTTGTTTCGAGGATCGGCGAGACGCCGCCGACATAGGCGTGCATTTCAGTGGGTCGCTGAAGACCGGAATTACCCTGCGGCTCGATATCGAACAGCAGGCGCGCTGAGCGAAAGGTTCGGCATGAGCTTTTGCCGCGCCGCTTCGTAAGCCTCCCAGTCGCGTGCGTCCGGAAGCGCCGGAATGGTGACCAACTCGCCGAGGTCAAAGCCTGCAAGCGAGGCATCCACCATATCCTCGGCGGACATGACGATCTCGGTCGGCACATGTTCCAGGGGCGTCCCGGCGATGCCCCAGAAATCGGTCGCCGTGGCACCCGGAAGAACGGCCTGGACGCGGATATTGTTGTCGGCAAGCTCCTTCTGGAGCGACAGGGTGAAGGCCAGCACGAAGGCTTTGCTCCCGCCATACACACCATTCAGCAGCTCCGGTGCGATACCGACGATCGAGGCGATGTTGATGATCGCGCCGGTGCCACGCTTCACGAAGCCGGGCACCGCAGCATAGGTCAACCGCGTCAGCGCATTGACGTTCAGCGTGATTAGCTCTTCCATCTTGTCGATATCGGACGCCAACAGCGGGGCGGTCGCACCGACGCCGGCATTGTTGACCAGCGTGGTTATGCTGGCATCGGTATGTAGCACTTGCTCTACGCGACCGAGATCGTCCTTGTTGCCGAGGTCCGCTCCGATCACTTCGACAGCGCGACCTGTCTCGTCGGTGAGCCGCTTGGCGAGCGCATTGAGACGCGCCTTGTTGCGGGCCACGAGGATCAGGTCATAGCCCCGGCGCGCCAGCCGATCGGCGTAAATCGCGCCGATACCAGAAGAAGCGCCGGTAATCAGTGCGGTATCCTTCGAATTCCCAGTCATGACAATCTCCATCAGGTTGAATTTCCAGCCCTGATGTTAAGACGAAGCCCGCCCGTCTCAAATGTCGTATATCCGTCAATTTAGGACGCGCGCCCAGCGCCCGGCTCGAATACGAGGAGCGTTCAGCGCGCGGGCACGAAGGATGGCGGTCGGCTCGCTTGAACTCTTTCAGCGCAAGCGCGACACAGCAGACGACATCCTGTCGTCTGACTGCTTCACGGGGCCGTCTTCGACGATCTCGACCAGCGTTATGATCCGATTGGCCGGCGGACAGGCTTGGCACGTGGGCGCCGGACCGCAACTAGGCCTGCAGAAACGTCAGCAGCGTCATGGTAGCACAGCCGGACGAAGCCGGGTTCTGGCCGATAACCAGCCGATCGTCCATGACGGTAAAATCGGCCCATTCGCCAGCTTTTTCATAATGGCCGCCCAGACGTTTCAGTTCGTCCTCGACGAGGAAGGGCCTCGTGACCAACAAATCCTCGCTTCGGTCCACTCAAGTACAGGCTGTCCTATCCTCGGGTGTAGCCTTCCCTCTCCCTTGATCCGATCGACCGCCAACATCCGTCAACATAGACTCCGCCACGTGACACGTCTCAATCACGCAAAACAGGAGCGCATCATGTCGCAGGCAGAGCTGGTCGCCTGGTATGACCTGCACCGCTCGAAGGCGACGCCGAAAAACGACTGGAGCTGATGGCCATGGCCTCGGATGAGGCCACCCCGCGCGCCTGCGCGCTGCTGTGTCAGAATGCCCTCGCCGTCCTGCGGGTAGCGACGCTCATTGGTACCTTCTTGCGCGACGGCGTCGGCTTCTGGCCTGGTGACGGGTTTGTGCGCAGCCCCTATGGCTGCGGCTCGCATCCGTTGGCCGCTTTGCGCCACAAGCGGTCGTCCTATGCCTCGCAAGATTTATGGGGCCGGCACGGGTGATTTCCGACGCGTAGAGTGTAATCTGGCAAACCGTCCAGCACGTGGAGAGAGCGCCAATGCCCCGTTTTCTTGCCGTTTACACCATGAAGCCCGAAGACCTCGCCTCCTTTCGGAGGCTGCCCAAGGCCGAGCAGGACGCGATCGACGCCGTCGGCATAGAACAGTGGGCCGCGTGGGAGAACAGAAACGCCGCATCCATCCTTGATCGTGGTGGCATGGTCGGCAAGACGACGCGTATAACGAAGGACGGTGTCGCCAACGCCGTGAACCCCTTCTGCGGTTACCTTGTCGTCGAAGCGGAAACCATCGACGCTGCGGCACGGCTGTTCAAAGACCACCCGCACATCACCGTGTTTCCAGGTGACGGCGTAGATATCATGCCCTTTTTAACATGAACTCCTCCGGGTCAGCATCAGCCGTCGGCGGTTCCCCCATCTGAGGCGGCGGAGGCCGCGAACGGCAGCTTATGGCAAGAAGCAATCGTTGGTGGCATTAGCTACATAATTCCTCAAACTCCGATGGTAGGACTCTGATAGATTGCCTCCGGCTGGCCAACGCCACGATCAGGATCTGGCCAGCCGACATGATCTGTTGGCCGAAGGCATCGCAGCTTCGATCGAAATCGTCCGCTTTTAGCGCATTCCCTCGCCCGTCGACGGCCGATGCGCAGGGCCGCAATTAAACGCGGTCAACGTCTCAAGACATTTGCCACAAGATCCCAGGAATGCGGAAGAAATTGATCTTCAAGTTCATATGCATAGGCAGCATTGGTGGCCTTCGCTACCGTAACTGCGTACGGTTCGTATCGGCTAGTTGGATTGCTAGGGCAAACTGGCGGAAGGTCTAGGACCACCTACCCCTTCGTCGAGAGCAAACATCGTGAGAACAGCGCCCTGGGGCGATCGCCCGTTGCGCGTGATCTGATTACGCATTGCAGCGCAATACCGTCCCGATCTCTTGCGGCCTTTCCCAGGCGATCTCTTTTTTTGTGCCGCGGTCGCCAGAACCACCAAGGAGACCAAAATGAAGTCCATCCTACGCACCATGCTCGTTTCGGCCATTATCGGCTTCGGGATCTTGCCAGTCGCGGCTGAAGACGGCGCAAAGGTCACGCCATTGATGTCCAAGGATTTGCAAGACTATCCGGGAAAAGAGGGACTGATGCTGTCCGTAGAGTATCAGCCAGGCGGCTCCTCACCCGTCCACCGACACGAAGCCCACGCATTCGTGTACGTGCTGGAGGGCTCGATCGTCATGCAGGTTAAGGGCGGCGAAGAAGTCACCGTTGCTCCTGGAGAAACCTACTACGAGGGCCCCTCCGATATTCACCTGGTCAGCCGGAACGCGAGCAAGACGAGCCCGGCCAAGTTCATCGTAGTCCTGCTCAAGAAGAAGGACACGCCCGCTGTTATTCCAGTGGAGTGATCGCGGCGAATATCGCGAAGCGGATCACCCCCATGGGACGACGGCCTGCTTCCCAAGTTCGTCACGTGCGAGCTCGCAACTGCACATTCGATGCATCTCACAGTCGATACTGATCAACGAGAAGGAAAGAGACCATGCAACCTCGTCAAAACGACTACTTCAAACTTGCGGAACCAGGCGTCAAACACCTCTTCGCGCTTGAGGGCGCTCTCAAAAACGGTCCGCTGGAGCCGAAACTGCTACACCTTGTCAAGTTGCGCGCATCACAAATCAATTCGTGTGTGTTCTGCATTCATCTGCACACCACAGAAGCCCTCAAAGACGGGGAAGAGCCCATGCGCCTCTATTTGCTGACGGGGTGGCGTGAGGCAACGCTTTACTCCCCGCGCGAGCGTGCTGCTCTCGCCTGGACGGAAGCGCTGACCAACCTCGCGCAGACTGGCGCTCCCGACGATGATTGGGCGCTGATTGAGGCTGCATTTACGGCAGAAGAGCGGTCCTGGTTGTCTCTTGCCATCGGTGCGATCAATCTTTGGAATCGGCTTCAGGTAGGGTTCAGGGCTACTCATCCCGCTTAACGGCTCAACGTGCGCCACTGACACGGCGTCTTTGTGGCGTGGCGGTCCGAGCCGCCGCGCCTTTCTTGTCGGTTCGAGCCCGGAACGCATCATGAACCCCACGAGCCTCGAACCAACACTCGAAGAAATGCTGTATCGCATCAAGCAGCCGCGGGCATGGCAGCGCCTGTCGAAAACGAGAACCAGCCGGCGCATGAACTGCGCGCCATAGAGAGCGATCCGACCGAGGCCAGGGCCCCACCCGCTGATCCTGGCGCCAGCCGGTCCGCCGCCGCCAGCTCCACATCACTCCCGATCTTGACCCGGATCCGCTGGTCCTCGGTGACGGCGGCATTCCGTTCCGCCAGCCCACGCTGCAGCGAGACGGCGCATTCCACGGCGTCCACCACGCTGCCAAATTTGGCGCGCATCCCGTCGCCCATAAGCTTGAAAATCTGGCCGTGATGGCGGGCAATCTCCGGCTCAAACAGTTCCTTGCGTCCCGCACGAAGGCGCTCGAAACGACCGCCCTCAACAGCGCTTCTGGGGAACCCGCGTTTCATCCAACACTTCTACTGAACGCCCCAGGCAGTCCTTCGGTGCGATGTCCCATGTGAGCCCGATTGTTCGTGTGCCTCCCGCAAGTCGCTTGCAATGTGAGAGCCGTCGTCGAGGACAGCCCCACTCCCCACCTCAGGCGACGGACCATCCACCGTCCACCAGCAGGTTCGCGCCGGTGATTAGGCTCGCAGCTGGTGACGCAAGGAAGACCACGGCACCCACTACATCGTCGGTTTCACCGATCCGGCCGAGTGGAATGTGACCGAGCGTCGCTTGGCGATTGTCGGGATCGGATAGAAAAGGTGCGGTGCCATCGGTGTGGATGAAGGTCGGCGATACGGTATTTACCGTTACGTTGTAGCGCGCCCACTCGGCTGCAAGGCAGCGCGTCAGGTGATTAATCGCCGCCTTGCTCATGCAATAGATCGCCTCGCCGCGCAGTGCCACTGTACCGGCCTGCGAGCTGATGTTGATGATCCGGCCCTCTTTACGCTCGATCATGTGCCGACCTATTGCCTGCGTCATCAGAAAGGTGCCCTTGATGTTGACATCGAGTATCTGGTCAAGGTCCTTTTCCTCAACGAGTTCCGCGAGATTGCCCGGAGCCACTCCGACATTGTTGATGAGGACGTCGATCCGACCGAACGTTGTAAGGGCCGCATCCACTGCTTGTGCGATATGCGCCTTATTGGGAATGTCTAGCTCAACCGGGAGGACTTTGCCTCCGGCGCTCTCGAGTTCGCCAACCAGGCCAGCCGACGCCGCGATGTCGCGGACGCCCAGCACGATATCGGACCCTGCTGCGGCACAGGCAATTGCGCAAGCACGACCGATGCCACGGCTCGCTCCCGTCACGAACGTCACTTTGCCGTCAAGGCTGAAATCCGGCGCGTTCTTCTGCATTATGATACCTCCCTTGATAAAGCTCATTCATGGCAGCGTCGAAATGCGGATGCCAGACTTTCAACGCATGTTGCGGAGCATCCCTTGACCACGTCCGCAAGGGCCGACCATAGAAACTCTGCTCTTGAAGGGTTTCGAACCGCTGACCTTCGCTTCAGCGCGCTGCTTTGATTGGGTTCTCATCCGTAGCCAAGAAGTTTACAACAGAACCTGCTGGCGCTTGGGTTTGTCACACGATACTCTGGAACCGACGCGTCACTCGGGCTGGCCTTTGCCAAGACCGGGGTCCTTTATTCGTTCATCGGGGGCGCTCGTCAGCTCGCTCGGTGTCGCGCTGACGGGCTCCGACGCCTCGCCCAACGGCGTCCGCCAATAGATCGGATGGGCAAAATGATCGACGCCCAGAGCACCGTGGTCGCGCCCACCGCCACCAAGATGTACGGACAGGAAGGGGACGACCCTCCGCTTCGTCTTCTTCCATAGCCTTGCACTTACTTACCTCGTTGGCGTGCTCGTGTTCAGCCAAGCAACAAGCTCTCCCGCATCGTGGAATCCGCATGCAGTCGCAGCGTGAAGATTCTACTTGCAGTGATTGCAATGGTTGCTTGCGCGAGCAACCATAACGACACCCCGGCTCGAACTTTCCCACAAGGCAACGAACATCCTTGAAAATGGCACTGTCTGACAGGGTTTGGGATCGTCGTCGCAACGTGCGTAGGTTTGAAACGCATCTGGGCGATGATAGGCATGCTCGGATGGTTGCAGAGGCAGACGCCGGCCGCGCAGCCGGAAGAGGCCTCAGACGTTTCAAACGCAAACGCACGTCCAACGGGAAGCCGTGTCGAGCGGCTTGTCTCGTTTCTGCAATGGGTTTACTTTGTCGCCGCAATAGACGCGGATGCGCGCCAGTCACTTAGAGTTGGGACCGAAATGCTCGTCAAAGATGTCATGACATCGACGATCGTAAGCGTGTCGCCTGACAACAGTGTCAGACAGGCTGCCATGACCATGTTGAGCCATCATATAAGCGGCATTCCGGTCATTGACGGGGATGGGCATCTCCTCGGCATCATCAGCGAAGGTGACCTGATACGCAGAACGGAACTGGGTGGAGCAATGTTTGCCTCCGCTGAGGATTTGGCAGCGCCCGCCGAAGACAGAGCCAATGCGTATGTGAGGCGCAGCTCCTGGAGAGTTGCGGAGGCAATGACGCCTGCTCCAGTGACAATCGACGAAGATGCGTCACTTCTGCAGGCCGCAAGGCTGATGCAAAAGCACGGCGTCAAGCGCATACCCGTCATCAGACATGGCGAACTTGTCGGAATTGTCAGCCGAGCCGATTTGCTGCAGGCGATCGCCACAGCCAAACTGGATGGGACACCTTCAGGCGATGAAGCCATTCAGCGCAGTGTCATGGTTCGGCTCCGGGAAAACACTGGCCTCGAAGCGTTCGACATCAAGATCGCAGTAACCAACGGGATCGTGCATCTGTCTGGCGCCGTTGCGATACCCGAATGCAGGCGCGCTGCCCGTATCGTTGCCGAGAGCGTTCAGGGCGTCCAGGGGGTCGTCGATCATTTCACCTAAACCGACAAGGTGAGGTTTCTGAGATCGTCGATCCGCACCGACTTTTGACGACAGCGCCGTCGTCGTTGCGTATGCGTCAGGCGAAATGCATTTGGCGTTTTCGCCGGACCGAGGCACTGCCTGTTTCCAATCGGGCTTGAAGCAGGCTCTGTCTGCATAAAAACGACTTCGCGACAATAAATCCGACTTCATAGGGAGACTTCGATGGCTTCGCATGAGACGGAAATGACCGGAAAAAATCAACCAACGAACCCACCTCTTTCAACGGAAGATCTTCGACTAATCGACGCTTACTGGCGGGCATCCAATTACCTGTCGGTAGGCCAGATATACTTGCTCGACAATCCCCTCCTGCGAGAACCGCTAAAACGCGAGCACATCAAACCACGCCTGCTCGGGCACTGGGGAACTTCTCCCGGCCTGAACATGCTCTACGTCCACCTGAACCGGGTGATCAAACGCGATAATCTCGACATGATCTACGTGATCGGCCCTGGCCACGGGGGGCCGTCCCTGGTCGCGCACGCCTATCTGGAAGGGACCTACAGCGAATTCTATCCGAATATCAGCCAGGACAGGGAGGGTATGCAACGGCTCTTCAAGCAGTTCAGCTTTCCCGGTGGCATTCCAAGTCACGTCGCACCTGAAACTCCGGGCAGTATCCACGAGGGCGGCGAACTGGGGTACGCTCTTAGCCATGCTTACGGGGCGGCATTCGACAATCCGGAGCTGATCGTTGCCTGTGTCGTGGGCGACGGCGAGGCGGAGACCGGCCCGTTGGCGACGGGGTGGCAGAGCAACAAATTTCTCAACCCGGCGCGCGATGGCTGCGTCCTGCCGATCCTTCACCTCAACGGGTACAAGATCGCCAACCCATGCTTTCTAGCTCGCATTCCCGAGGATGAACTGCGAAAATTCTTCGAAGGAATGGGCTATGAACCCTATTTCGTTGAGGGCCATAGCCCGGAGAACGTCCACCAACAACTGGCCGGCACGCTCGACACCATCGTGGCCAGGATCAAGCACATCTGGGCTGATGCGCGCACCAACGGCAATCTAAAGCGCCCGGCCTGGCCAATGATCGTCTTTCGCACGCCGAAGGGATGGACGTGTCCGAAAGAAATCGATGGCAAGAAATGCGAGGATTACTGGCGGGCACACCAAGTGCCGATGGGCGAGATGGATAAGCCAGAACATATCCGCATTCTCGAACAGTGGATGAAGAACTACCATCCTGAGGATCTGTTCGATGAAACGGGCAGGTTACTGCCCGAAATCGCTGCGTTGGCTCCGGCGGGCAACCGTCGAATGAGTGACAATCCGCATGCCAATGGCGGCCTGCGGCTTCGCAGCCTGAAGCTGCCTGCCTTCAGGGATTATGCCGTGGATGTTCCAAGCCCCGGTGCGACGACCGTTGAATCAGCGCGGGTGATGGGCAAATTCCTCCGCGACGTCATGAAGGCCAACATGGACAGCCAGAACTTCCGCCTGTTCAGCCCGGACGAAAACAATTCGAACCGATGGCAGGACGTGCTTGAGGTGACCGATCGCTGCTACATGGCCGAGATTTATGAGGACGACGATCATTTGTCGCCAGACGGTCGCGTCATGGAGGTCCTGAGCGAACATCAGTGCCAAGGGTGGCTGGAAGGCTACCTTCTCACCGGCCGCCATGGCTTCTTCTCCTGCTATGAAGCCTTCATCCATATAATAGACTCGATGTTCAACCAGCATGCCAAGTGGCTTAAAATCTGCAACGAGATCCCTTGGCGCAGGCCAATCGCTTCATTGAACTACTTTTTGAGTTCTCATGTCTGGCGACAGGACCACAACGGCTTCAGCCATCAGGATCCGGGTTTCATCGACCACGTCGTGAACAAGAAGGCCGACGTGATCCGGGTCTACCTTCCGCCGGACGCCAACACGCTTCTGTCGGTGACAGATCACTGCCTGCGAAGCCGCAACTACGTCAACGTCGTGATTGCTGGAAAGCAGCCTTCACCGCAATGGCTTACGATGCCCGAGGCGGTCAGGCATTGCAGCATGGGCGTGAGCATCTGGGACTGGGCCAGCAATGACAGGGGAAGCGAGCCCGATGTCGTAATGGCCTGCTGCGGTGACGTTCCTACCCTCGAGACGCTGGCGGCAGTCCAATTGATGCGCGAGCACCTGCCCGAGTTGAAGATACGTGTCGTCAACGTCGTGAACTTGATGAAGCTTCAGCCTCCCGAAGAACACCCGCACGGCTTGTCAGACGGGGACTTCGACGCGCTCTTTACCAGAGACAAGCCGATCATCTTCGCCTTCCACGGCTATCCATGGCTGATCCACCGGCTCACCTACAGGAGGGCCAACCATGGAAACCTGCATGTGCGCGGATACAAGGAGGAAGGAACGACGACAACCCCGTTCGATATGGTTGTCCTCAACGAGCTCGATCGCTTTCACCTCGTCGGCGATGTCATCGACAGACTTCCTCAGTTGGGTGCACGCGCCGCGTACTTTAAACAGGCCATTCAGGCGAAGCTCATTGAGCACCGTGAGTACATTCAGGAGCATGGCGACGACATGCCCTCGATCGTCGGATGGAAATGGGGCACGCAGCCACAACCTGACGTGACCCGGAAAACCTCGACTGAGGGAGACAATCTATGATGGGCCGGCGAAATGACCGGAAGTTCCGGCAGAGTTTTGCCGCACCACGATAGAACACTGCAATACCCGACGCATCTTGAAACGAGAATAGCGGCATGGGTTCGATCACTGGAAAGAGTTCATCGGCAGCTATCGGCACTCCGATCGATGGCCGTGCCGTGGCGTTGCTTTCCAACGGCGCGTACAGCGTCCTGCTGACATCCGCGGGTGCGGGTTATGGATCCTGGCGGGACATTGACGTCACTCGTTGGAGAGAGGACGGGACGCGCGATTGTTGGGGACAGTTCTGTTATGTTCGCGATCTCACGGACAAGAGCTACTTCTCCGCAGGCAAACAACCGGCTTTTCGCCTGGAGAATACCTACGAACACTCTTTTCGAGGCGATCGCGCTGAGTTCCGATGCTGCGCCGGAGACATCGTCGTTGCGTGGTCAGTCTGCGTGGCGCCCGACAGCAACGCGGAGGTGAGACTGTTCGATGTTACTAATCAGGGTACCAAGCCCAGAGTCCTGGAACTGACCAGCTACGCGGAAATCTGCCTGAACAATCGTCGCGCGGATTCGGCCCACCCCGCATTTGCCAAGCTCTTCATTGAGACCCGGTTCGATGCCAAAACCGGCGCATTATTTGCGCGCCGTCGCCCGCGTAGTCCCGAAGACGCGCCGCTCTGGGCAGTCCACGTTTCCGCCCTGAGTACGACAGCACTCGGCCCTCTGGAATTCGAGACAGATCGGCGAAGATTTTTGGGGAGAGGCCGCACGACGGCAAACCCGTTGGCTTTGTCTGACGAGGCAGCGCAACTCTCAGGAACGACGGGACCCGCGCTGGATCCGATCTTCTGTTTGAGACGGCGTGTCCGTGTCCCACCGGGCAGCACCGTACGCGTCGCATTCACAACCGGTGCTGCCGATAGCGCCGCTACGGCGATGGCAATCGCCGAGCGATACTCGAGTATCAGCGAAGCCGAAAACGCATTTTTGCAAGTCGGGGTGGCCCTCGATCAAACGTCTGTTGATCCGGACGTGACCGAAGGTGAGATAGATGTCGCTTACAGTCTGATAAACAACATCGTGTTTGCCAACCCGTCTGCCCGTCCGTCGGGCGCCGTTCTGGCGAAGCCGATGAGCAGAACCGCGCTGACGTCCAGGGGAATTCATAGCGATCCGCAGATCGTCGTCGTAACGCTTGAGGAAAACAGCGATGGCGCGTTGTTGGACGAAGTGCTGCGCGCGCACAGATTCATTTCGCGTCGAGGGCTCCGGTTCAATCTTGTTCTTGTCGATGGTCGTGATGCGCAAGCGTGTCTAGAACTGGCGGCGGCTCTCGCCGGACCACAGGCAGAGTTCCTTGGAAAGCCAGGTGGAATACATCTCGTGCCTGCGGCCACACTTTCAGAAATGGAAACAACCACCCTCGCCGCCGCGGCACGTGTCAGTCTTTCGAGCGGCAATGGCTCTCTGGGCGACCAACTCAAGAGCGGTCGGCGAATAGCGATATCGCACGAAGCATCACCCATAATCCGCCGCGCATCGATCCAACGGTTCACCGAAGCGGACACGAACCTGCAGCATTGGAATGGTTTCGGTGGCTTCAGCGCTGACGGACGCGAATACGTCATCCACGTGAATGGCGCGAAAAAACAGACGCCGATGCCGTGGTGCAATGTGATCGCCAACCCGGAATTCGGCTGCCTGACCAGCGAGAGCGGCCTTGGCTACACCTGGGCAGGAAACAGCCAGCTAAATCGCCTGACGCCGTGGTCAAACGATCCGATTTCAGACCCGCCGGGCGAAGTCATCTATTTGCGTGACGAGGACAGCGCTGAGTATTGGACGCCGACGCCATTGCCATTGGGTGCCGGGGAAACCGCTACGGTCCGGCATGGACCGGGGTACAGCTGCTATGAGAGCGACATTGGGTCCCTGCATCAGGAATTGACGGTGCATGTCTCCTCCAAGGATCCCGTCAAGATCATTCGGCTTGAACTTCGAAACGGCGGCGATCGACCACGCCGACTGACGGCGACATACTACGTGGAATGGGTGCTTGGCTCGCTGCGTGAAGACGCAATCACGCACGTCCTGTGCGAACACGATCCTCGTTCCGGGGCAATTATCGCGAGAAATGCGTGGGAGGGGTGGTTTTCCGACAAACTGGTATTTGCAGGTGCGAACAGACCAGTGCGTTCGGCCACCTGCAGTCGCTCGCAGTTCCTTGGCGCGCTCGGCTCGATAACCCGACCAGCATGGCTGGCGAACCAAAGTCAGGAAGACGATCTCCATTCGCCCTGTGATCCGTGCGCCGCATTGACGGTGGAAGTCGTGATCGCGCCGAATGAAAGTTCGCAGGTCGTCTTCGTTCTTGGACAGGGCGACAGTCTCGATCACGTTCGAGCTCTCATGGGGGATTATTGTCAACCGAGACGGGCCCAAGATGATCTGGATATCGCATCGCGCAAGTGGGCCGACATTCTTGAAACGATAGCAGTCAGGACGCCTGATAACCGTTTCGATCTAATGATGAACCACTGGCTGCTGTATCAGGTTCTTTCCTGTCGTGTTTGGGCACGCTCGGCATTCTATCAGTCCGGAGGCGCCTACGGCTTTCGTGATCAACTCCAAGACGTGATGGCTCTGGTATACGCCGCTCCGAGCGAAACACGTTTGCAGATTTTGCGTGCGTCCTCTCGTCAGTTCTGGGAGGGAGACGTCCAGCATTGGTGGCATCCTCCATCGGGTGTGGGCGTGCGCACCCGGATGACCGACGATCTCTACTTCCTCCCGCTCGTGGCTCATCACTACGTTTCGACGACGGGCGATGCCAGTGTGTTGGACGAGGTGGTACCGTACATCACATCGCCGGTGCTCAACGATGATGAACACGAAGCATACGGCGAGCCCGGCGTCAGCGAGAAGGTGGGCACCGTCTATGATCATTGTCTTCGCGCATTACACCATGGGTTCCGTCTCGGTCGCCACGGGTTACCGCTCATGGGGACTGGCGACTGGAACGACGGAATGAATCGGGTCGGCTCTGACGGCAAGGGTGAGAGTGTCTGGAACGGATGGTTCTTCCTGACGGTGCTGAACGCCTTCTCCGAAATTGCAGATGAACGCGGTGACGACGTAAACGCGTCATGGTGCAGGGAAAGCGCCGAACAGTTGCGAATGGCCCTGGAGGCCAATGCATGGGACGGAGCATGGTATCGACGCGCCTATTTCGATGACGGTACTCCACTTGGCTCCTCCCGGAACGACGAGTGTCAGATCGATGCCATTCCGCAGGCATGGGCGGTCATCTCAGGCGTTGCCAACGAAGAGCGCGCTTCAAAGGCAATGTCGGCGGTCTGGGATCGGCTCGTTCGCGCGGACGACAAGCTCATCCAATTGTTTGATCCGCCATTCGACAAGGGAAAGCTGCAGCCAGGTTATATAAAAGGTTACGTCCCCGGAATACGCGAAAATGGAGGCCAGTATACGCATGCCGCAGCATGGGTGGTGCTCGCGACCGCATTGCGCGGCGACGGCGACCGCGCCTTTTGGCTTTGGAACTTGATCAACCCGATTACTCATGGCCTGTCGGAAGAAGACGTCCAACGCTACATGGTCGAACCCTATGTCGTCAGCGCAGATGTCTACGGCGCAGCCCCGCATACCGGACGCGGTGGCTGGACCTGGTACACAGGATCCGCCGCTTGGCTCTATCGTGTCGGGCTCGAAGCTCTTTTGGGCATTCGACGCGAGGAGCAGCATCTGTCGATCGATCCGTGCATCCCCAAGAGCTGGCCCGGTTACGAACTTGATTTCAGGCTCGGATCGGCCACGTATCGCCTCAAGGTGGATAACGCAGCGGGCACAGGCCGAGGTGTACGCGCGCTGGTGATGGACGGCAGGCAGTTCACTGGCGGAAAGGTGCCGTTTGTCGACGACGGTCGTGTCCACGACGTCCAAGTCGCCCTTGGATAACGATATGTCCGAGCTGCTGTCGACCGATCCGGAACTTCACCGAATGCCGAGCGAGCAGGATCTCGGTCGGCTGCAGTTTACGACGCTCCTTTACTACCTGCATTGCACTAACCCGGACAACGGGTTGGTGCGAGACAAGACAGCGCCCGACGCCCCAGCAAGCATAGCTGCGGTTGGCATGGCGCTCGCGACAATTCCAGTCGTGGTGGAACGCGGGATCATCATCCGCCAGTTCGCTGCAAAGATCGCCCGACGTCGGTTAGAATTCCTGTTGTCGTGCCCGCAGGGCCAGGAGCCGGACGCCTCGGGTTACAAGGGCTTCTTCTACCACTTTCTCGACATCGAGAGCGGCCGTCGGGTGTGGCAATGTGAACTCTCCACGATCGACTCGGCGTTTCTTTTCGCCGGGGCACTCACTGTGGGAGCCTACTTTGACGGCGCCGACGCAGACGAGGTTGAAGTTCGCCGCCTGGCTAAAGCGCTTTACGAGCGAGCCGACTGGGGTTGGGCTTGCGATCACGGGCTCACGCTCACGCACGGTTGGAGGCCAGAGAGCGGTTTTATCCCTTATCGTTGGCGCGGATACGACGAGGGCCTCCTGCTCTACATCCTCGGACTTGGCTCGCCCACATACCCGTTACCTTCGGAATCTTATGCCGCCTACACCGAGAGTTATGAATGGCGAAACATCTACGGCCGAGAGCTACTCTATTCAGGCCCACTTTTCACTCATCAGCTGTCACACATGTGGATCGATTTTCGGGGCATTCGCGACGATTTCATGCGGGATCATAACAGCGACTACTTTCTAAACAGCCGCAGCGCCACCTTTGTCCATCAGGAATACGCGATGCGCAACCCGAAGAACTATGCAGGCTACGGAGAGCATTGTTGGGGTTTTACGGCGAGCGACGGTCCAGGTTGGGTGACAAAAAGTGTGAATGGGATTGAGCGTGAATTTTACGACTACATAGCGCGCGGCGCCCCCTTTGGGCCGGACGACGGGACGGTATGTCCTTGGGTAGTGGTGGCTTCGCTACCATTTGCACCCGAGATCGTCGTTCCTACCGTGAGACATTTCGCGCAAATGGAACTAGGGATGACCCGTCTCTATGGATTTAAACCGTCCTTCAATTCGTCGTTTCCTATCGAGGGAAAGCCGACCGAGCCGTGGGTCAGTCCATTTCACTTCGGCATCGATCAGGGTCCTGTCGTGCTCATGATCGAAAATTTCAGGACCGGCCTGATCTGGAATATCATGCGACAGTGTCAACCCATTGTCAGGGGTCTGCGTAAAGCAGGTTTCTCGGGAGGATGGTTATAGAATGTTGGCGCCCCGTTGCTTTCGGCGAGGCATTTCTGACAGCCGAGCGCAAGTGTGGCCCGCCCTTCGCCCCGCTGTCGGCGCGTTGAAACTTGCAGCTCGCCTCGACGTGGCTGGCATTCGCCGCCGAGTGCAGCATATCGCGTCCGCTATGCGCCGCTGCGACTACTGTACACCGCGAAACACGCTGGCTGATCCGGATGGTGCTGCCGCTGGATCTGCTCGGCGAAGACAGCGCCCAAACCCATGACGACGGCCCTATTGCCTCGGTGAAAAAAAGCGGGCTGACGGCACATCGCAAGACGACGGCGCCACGTTGCTCAAGCGATGCCGTGTCAGGCGGTCATCGAAGGTGGGTTGAAGATCCACGGGAAAAATGGGTCCGCAAGGCTTGTGCAACGACATCGAGGTCGAGTGCGTGAAGGCAGAGAATGCATGACCATCGATCATCCGGGTTGGCGCCGGACGTTTTCGCTATCTGGCTGTTGCGGTCGCCAACCGGGAGCTTCTTGACGGTATCGGCCCGTTTGAGCGGGCAAGGGGACGGATATGGAACAGCAGCAAATTCCGTTCAAGGTAACCGTAGCTAGCTTCATACGCACCATAAGGATTTTTGTGGGCTCCGAGGTCGGGCTCAAAGCAAAGCTCATGTTCGGCGGCCTGATAATGCTGCTATGCGGGCTAAGCGCTCTTAACGTTGTGAACAACTACGTCGGACGAAACTTCATAACTGCCATCGCCGAACGCCAGATGGCCGAGTTCATACGGCAGGCGATTTTTTACATCGCTGTTTTCGCCGTTCTCACCGTCGTCGGTGTCCTTGCCCGATTTGCCGAAGAACGACTGGCGTTGCTCTGGCGCGATTTCCTTACCCGCCGCATTGTCAATCTCTATCTGGATGACGAGGCTTACTATCGTCTGGACGTCTCCGGGAGACTTACTCATCCGGACCAGCGAATAGCCGATGACGTGCGCGCGTTCACCGTCACCACACTCTCTTTCGTCATTATGCTGTTCAGCAGCACGCTCACCGTGGTGACCTTTTCCGGCGTGCTGTGGACGATCAGCCCGCTGCTTTTTGGCGTGGCTGTCCTTTATGCGGCGTGCGGCTCGTACATGACGATCGCCCTGGGGCGGCCCCTAATTTCTCTGAACTACGATCGGCTCGATAAGGAGGCCACCTTCCGGTCTGGACTCATTCACGTTCGCGAAAACGCTGCGTCCATCATGCTAACGCGTGGTGAGAAGCGACAGAAAGTAAGGGTGCTGCATAGGCTTGACGATCTGATCGCAAACATACGCCGCATTACTGCCGTCAACCGCAACCTGGGATTCTTTACCGGCGGCTACAACTGGATGATTCAAATCGTGCCGGACTTAATCATCGCGCCGGCATTCATAAGAGGAGACATTGAGTTCGGTGTCGTCACCCAGTCCGGGGCAGCGTTCGCTATGCTTGTTGGCGGGTTCTCGTTGATTGTCCGACAGTTTAATTCGATCTCGAATTTTGCGGCCGTGGTCTCTCGTCTGAGCTCTCTGCATGAGGAGATCTCAAGGTCCCATGAAATAGAATCGGGAATCGAGTTCTTTGAACGGGACGGGCCCCTGATGTGCGAAGGGCTGACTTTAGCCTCAACGACGGACGCAGAGTCCCCTCTTCTGAGGGACTTGTCGGTATCGATTCCGGTCGGGATCCGGGTATTGATAACTGGCTCCAGCCACGAACCAGGTGCGGCGTTGTTCAGGGCGATGGCTCAGATTCCGACCCCGGGTACCGGGCGCATCGTTCGCCCCGCTGGCACCCTCTTTCTATCGCAACGGCCATACCTGCCATCCGGTCCCCTTCGTGACGTATTGATCACCCCTGAAAAAGAAGGCGAAATCTCGGATCACCTCTTGCTCAGCACGTTGCATGACCTTGGGCTCGAACGGGTCGCGAACCAAGTGGGCGGGCTAGATGCCGAGCGCGATTGGGAAAAGGAACTGTCCCTGAGAGAACAGCAGCTTTTAGGCCTTGCGAATATTCTTCTCTCAGCGCCGCGCTTCGTCGTCCTGGATCAAGCTGAGATGACATTGGGGCCTGCTTTGCTCGAAAAGATAATGCATCTGCTGTCCGAGCGTTCGATCACCTGCATCCACTTCGGAAGAGCCGAAGGTGATCGTGCATCATATCAAGCCGTCCTCGAGTACGGTGTCGATGGTCAGTGGACATGGTCAATTGGTGAACACGCTTCCTAGACGAACCACAGTGCCGCGCGAGCACACTCTCCCCACCAGCGCACGAACAGCACAGTACGCGCGGCATCAGACGCAGCAAGTCGCCGCGAACGGCTTCGAGATCGGCTGCGACAACAAGGAGAAGGTCCGCGTCGCCTTCGCCCTCGACTGCTGCGACCGTGAAGCAATCGCCCATGTGGCCACCACGGAGGGCATCAAGAGCCAGGACGTGCAGGACCTCGTGATCACCGCCGTCGAGAACCGCTTCGGCCGCATCAATATGTTGTCCGAACCCATCGAATGGCTCACCGACAACGGCTCCTGCTTCATCGCCAAGGACACCGCATCCTTGCTCCGCGAGATCGGCATGGAACCGTGCACGACACCGGTGCGAAGCCCACAGTCGAACGGCATGGCCGAGGCGTTCGTCAAAACATTCAAGCGCGATTACGTCTCGGTGAATCCAACCCCCGACGCTGAAACCGTCATCGCTCAACTGCCGTTCTGGTTCGAGCATTACAACAATCTTCACCCGCATAGTGCTTTAGGATATCAATCGCCGCGCGAGTTCATCAGCTCGCAATCTCAAACCTGAGCATGTCCGGTCTTTTGGGGGCAACTCCAGCTTTCCGCGCCGTGCGATGATCGTATCCAACTCCCGAGCAAGCCGCAGCCCTGAGAGTGACGTGTCGGCGACTAGCGCCAAGCACTCACGGGTGAAGTCGTCGACAACGGCCAGGACGCGGAAGCGGCGACCATCGGTGAAGGCGTCGCTAACGAAGTCCAGGCTCCAGCGCTCATTGGGACGCGATGGCAATCCCAACGGCCGCCTGGTTCCCAGGGCACGCTTGCGCCCGCCGCGTTTGCGGACGGTCAGCTTCTCTTCCCGATAGAGCCGCCTGAGCTTCTTCAGGTTCATGACGATACCCTGCCGATCCAACATCACGTGGATGCGCCGATAGCCGAAACGGCGGCGCTCTGACGCTACCTTCTTCATGGCATCCCGGATATGGGCGTCATCAGGCCGAATACTGCGATATCGCATGCTCGACCGGTCAATGGACAAAACCTCGCACGCCCGACGCTGGCTCACACCATGCTCCTTGCAGACATGAGCCACCGCATCTCGCTTCACATCGGGCGTCACCATTTTTTTGATGCGACGTCCTTCAGGATCGCGTTGTCCAGCATTGCTTCGGCGAGCAGTTTCTTCAGCTTGGCATTCTCATCTTCCAAAGCCTTTAGCTTCCTGGCGTCGGAAACATCCATGCCGCCATACTTCGCCTTGTATTTGTAAAAGGTTGCCTCCGATATCCCATGCCTGCGGCAGACATCGGCCGTCTTCTGGCCACTCTCCTGCTCGTTCAGTATCCCGATGATCTGCTGTTCCGTGAACCGTGCACGCTTCATTCCGTCCGTCTCCTCAATTGCTCTGATCCCCAAAAACTGGACCGTTTTTGATTGGAGTTTTCCGCGCTAGATTCCCGGCTGGGAACAGGAGCGGAAGTGATGAAAGCATCTAATTTTTCGGACGCCCAAAAGGCGTTCATTTTGA
>NZ_JACVAN010000019.1:0-128320 GCF_014851895.1 Ensifer sp. ENS11
AAACCTTAAAACGAAGGACATCGTCGCCAGCAGCGCCGCCGCCCTCGTTCAGTGATCGGGCTTATAGACCCCACTCACCGAACACGTCAACAGGCATTCGCAAAAAATCGACAAGATCGAACAACACTCTGAAAATACACACGAATTGGAAGCGAGAGTTATCAACAGCCCAGCCGAAACCACCAAACCAGCAAAACCAGAACCAGAATCATTCGCCAATCGGTCGAAAAGCGTTGCCAAGAGCCAGGGAAACGCCGTCGCTCACGCTTACCTCTCCTTAGGAGCTTCGCAAAAAGGCCGCCCACCCGGCGGAAAACGCCCATCTTCACGGCAAACCGTGCTCATCGAGACTGCCGTCGTTTCACCGAAACGTGACGGTCGCCACCATCGGCGCGCATTGACGCCACAGGCGCTTGGCTTACCTTCGCGCCGAAACACGAATGCGGGGGAGTGCAGCATGATCGGATGGGTAAGACGATGGGCAGCGGCGGTCGTCGCCACACTTAGCCTTGCCTGCCCGGCGGCCGCTTTCGACATCGACAACTGGGCTTCGGTCGTTTCCGAGGCCAAGGGCGAGACGGTTTATTTCAACGCCTGGGGCGGTTCAGCCAATATCAATGCCTATATCGCCTGGGCGGGCGAACAGATGAAGGCGCGCTACGGCGTCAACGTCGTGCATGTAAAACTCGATGACACTGCCAAAGCGGTCGCAACCGTGCTTGCGGAGAGATCGGCGGGCAAGGATGCTGCCGGCACCGTCGATCTCATCTGGATCAATGGCGAGAACTTTGCCGCGATGAAGCGGCAGGGCCTGCTCTTCAGCCCCAGCTGGGCAACCCGGCTTCCGAACTGGGCCTATGTCGACCACGAGACGAAGCCGACAATCCTCACCGACTTCACCGTACCGACGGAAGGGCTCGAAAGCCCTTGGGGCGGCGCCAAACTGGTCTTTTTCTATGACAAGGCCCGCACGCCAACCGCGCAGCTGCCCACATCGGCAAAAGACCTGCTTGGCTGGGCAAAGGCCCATCCGGGACGCTTCTCCTATCCGCAGCCGCCGGATTTCGCCGGCTCCTCGTTCTTGAAGCAGGCGCTGATCGAGCTCATCGATAACAGGAGCAAGTTGCTGAAGCCCGTGGACGAGGCAACGTTTCAACAGGATGTGGCGCCGCTCTTTGCCTATCTCGACCAGCTGACGCCGTTGTTATGGCGCAAGGGAAAGGCCTATCCGCAGAACTACCCCGATATGAAGCAGAAGCTGGCCGACGGGGAACTCGACATCATCTTCGCCTTCAATCCCGCCGAAGCTTCGGCGGCTATCGCCAATGGCGAGCTGCCGGACACCGTCCGCTCCTTCGTCTTTTCCGGCGGAACGCTTGGCAACACCCATTTCGTTGCCATTCCCTATAACGCCAATGCTGGTGCGGGCGCGCTGCTGCTTGCGGATTTCCTGCTCTCTCCCGAGGCGCAGTTGCGCAAACAGGACGCCCAATACTGGGGTGACCCGACGGTGCTGGCGATGGTGAAACTACCGGATGCCGACCGTGCCGCCTTTGCAGCCCTCGATCTCGGGGTGGCGACATTGCCGCCCGATCAGCTCGGCCCGGCGCTTGCCGAACCGCATCCCGACTGGATGACGCGGATCGAAACCGAATGGATCCGCCGATATGGCGCCGCCAATTAACGGCGAGTGCCGGCGCCATCGACGGACATCCCTGTGAGGGACGCCCTGCAGCGGGGCATCGGCACAGGTGTGGCGGTCATGCTGTGCCTGCCGGTTTTGGCTGGTCTCGCCGGCACCCTGCTTCCGGCCTTCGGCTACCTGCCCGCACTCGGCGGTACGCAGCTCACGCTCGGGCATTTCGAGGCGCTGGTCGCCCAGCCGCATATCCTGCGCTCGGCTCTGATCAGTCTGGCGGCAGGGTTGATCAGCACGTTTGTCACCCTGATGGTGGTCTGCACCTTTGTCGCGGGTTTCGCCGGAACGCGACCCTTCGCCTTCATCCAGCATCTGCTTTCACCGCTGCTGGCCGTTCCGCACGCCGCATCGGCATTTGCGATCGCCTTCCTGATCGCGCCGTCCGGTTTTCTCATTCGGCTCGCCTCTCCCGAACTCACCGGCTTCGACCGACCGCCGGACTGGCTCGTGCCGAACGATCCGCTCGGGTTGTCGATGATATCCGGTCTTATTGCCAAGGAGATGCCCTTTCTGCTGCTGGTAATGCTGGCGGCACTGCCGCAGCTGCCCGTGGCGAATGCGCGACGTTTGATGTCAGCTCTCGGCTATGGCCGGGTATCGGGCTTTATCATCGCGCTCTGGCCGCTGCTTTATCGGCAGATCCGCCTGCCTGTCTTCGCGGTGCTGGTCTACTCGACCTCGGTGATCGACGTCGCGATGATCCTTGGGCCCCGATTGCCGCCGACATTGCCGGTACGTATCGCCCAATGGCTGGCCGACGACGACATCGGCGCCCGGTTCCTCGCTTCGGCCGGCGCCGTGCTGCAGCTAGCGCTCGGCCTGTTCGCGATCGTGGTCTGGATCGGCGTCGAACGGCTCGGTCGTCTTTGTCACCGGCGCCTGAGCGCTTCGGGAAAACGCCTGAGTGACGACCGACTTCTTCGCCGGACCGCAGCCGTGATCACGACCTTGTCCGCGGCGTTGATCTTTACCGGGCTCGGCCTGCTGGCGCTCTGGTCGATTGCAGGGCTGTGGCCATTCCCTGATAGTCTGCCGACAAGCCTCACCTTCAGAACATGGCAACGCGCCCTTGGAGGGTTCGCCGGACCTCTGGCCAACACTATCATCATCGCCCTGCTGTCATCGCTCCTCGCACTTGCGATCGCCATCGGCCTGCTATCGCGCAGTGCTCACGGCACCGCCGAGCGCTGGTTTCCCGTCTTCCTGCCATTGCTGGTCCCGGAGATCGCCTTCGTGTTTGGATTGCAGATCCTGGCAGCAATGGCGGGGTTTTCGCCGTCGATCGCCACCGTTGCCGCCGTGCATCTGGTCTTCGTTCTGCCCTATGTGCTTCTGTCACTAGCGCCGCCCTGGCGGGCGCTCGACCGGCGCTACGAACAGGTCGCATCGGGACTGGGTAAATCGCCACTCAAGATCCTCATGACCATTCGACTGCCCATGCTGCTTCGCGCCTGCCTGACGGCATTTGCCGTCGGCTTTGCGGTCTCCGTCAGCCTCTACCTGCCGACCGTGCTGATCGGCGCCGGACGGGTGACGACGATCACCACCGAGGCGGTGGCGCTTTCGTCGGGAGGAGATCGGCGCATCATCGGCGTTTATGCGCTGCTTCAGGCACTGTTGCCGTTTCTCGGTTTTCTCATTGCATCGCTCGTGCCGCAGTTGCTATTCCGCCACCGACGGGCAATGAGGATCTGAATGCGAACGCCAGGCAAGACGATGCCTCTGACTTTGTCCGATGTGACGATCCGGCTGGCCGACCGGCTGCTGCTTTCCGTTTCGGCGACGGTCATGCCCGGCGACGTCCTGACGATCATGGGTCCGTCGGGCTCCGGCAAGTCGACGCTGCTCGCCTATATCGGCGGATTTCTCGACCCTGCCTTTACCGCCAGCGGTGCAGTTCTGCTCGGGCAGGACGATCTGATCGCGCTGCGGCCGCAACAGCGCCACACCGGCATTCTCTTCCAGGATCCGCTGCTGTTCCCGCATCTTTCGGTCGGCGGCAACATCGTCTTTGCCATACCCGAGGCGTTCAAGGACCGAGACGTCAGGCGTCGGATGGCAGAAAACGCGCTCGATGAAGGCGGGCTTGGCGGGTTCTTCGACCGCGACCCGGAGACGCTTTCGGGCGGGCAGAAGGCGCGTGTCGCGCTCCAACGCGTGCTTCTCTCCGAGCCGCGCCTGCTGCTGCTCGACGAGCCTTTTTCCAAACTCGACATGGCCTTGCGCCAGCAAACGCGCGAGCTGGTCTTTGCCAAGGCGCGGTCCGCAGGCCTGCCGACAATCCTCGTGACCCATGACCGCGCGGACGCGGACGCCGCCGGCGGTGCGCTCATCCATATCGGAGCGGAGAGACAATCGTGACGCTTACCCTGCCCGCCTTGCCGGTTCGCGAGGTCCTGCCCGAGATCGCCGAAGCTCTCGACAAGGCCCGCTCCGTCGTGCTTTCGGCGCCACCCGGCGCCGGCAAGACGACGCTCGTGCCGCTGTTCCTGCTCGAGCAACCGTGGCTCGACGGCGGCAAGATCGTCCTGCTCGAACCCCGGCGGCTCGCCGCCCGGGCAGCGGCCGGGCGCATGGCGGAGCTACTCGGCGAGAAAGTGGGCGAAACCGTCGGCTATCGCATGCGACTCGACAACCGGATATCGGCCAAGACCCGGATCGAAGTAGTGACCGAAGGCGTTTTTGCCCGCATGATCCTCGACGATCCGGAGCTGGCGGGCGTCTCCGCGGTTCTCTTCGACGAATTTCACGAACGTTCACTCGATGCCGATTTCGGCCTGGCACTGGCGCTCGACGTCCAGTCTGCGCTGCGCGACGATCTCCGGATCATCGTCATGTCGGCAACACTCGACGTCGAGCGCGTTTCAAAACTGCTCGGTGACGCGACCGTCGTCGAAAGCCAGGGGCGTAGTTTCCCCATCGACATCCGCAACCAGGACCGCGGCGGCGAGAGCGTCGAGGACGCAGTCGTGCGCGCCATCGTCGAGGCGCATCGCAGCGAAGAAGGATCGATCCTCGCCTTTCTGCCGGGACAGGCCGAAATCACCCGGACGGCGGCACGGCTTGCCGACCGGTTTACAGCCGATACGACGGTCGTTCCGCTTTACGGAAACCTGACGCAGAAGGAGCAGGATGCGGCGATCCGGCCGGCGCCGAAAGGCACGCGCAAGATCGTTCTTGCCACCTCGATCGCCGAAACCTCGATCACCATCGACGGCGTGCGGATCGTCATCGACAGCGGCTTGCAGAGACTGCCGGTCTTCGAAGCGTCGACCGGCATCACCCGGCTTGAAACCGTGCGCGTCTCGCGTGCGTCGGCCGATCAGCGCGCCGGCCGAGCCGGGCGAACGGAGCCGGGCATTGCCATCCGCCTCTGGCATGCCGGCCAGACTGCAGCGCTTGCGGCCTTCACGCCGCCGCAGATCCTGGCCAGCGATCTTTCCGGACTGCTGCTCGACATGGCGCACTGGGGCGTCACCGATCCCGCAGCGCTTGCCTTCATCGACCCACCGCCGGAAACGACCCTGATGGAAGCGCGAAAGCTGCTGAGCGAGCTTGGCGCGCTCGATGGTTTCGGCGCGCTGACCCCAAGGGGACGCAAGATCCGTGATCTGGCCCTGCCGCCGCGCCTTGCGGCCATGGCGGTTTCGGCGGCCGAGGAGGGCCAGGGCGAGGCGGCCTGTCTGCTCGCGGTCATGCTGACGGAGCAAGGCCTTGGCGGCAACGCCATCGACCTGGAGGACCGGCTGCGCCGCTTTCGCCAGGAGCGCGGCGAGCGCGCCGAAGCCTCGCGCAATCTTGCCCGCCGCATGGCGGCGGAACTCAAAGGGGCGCGAAAGTCGAGCGAACCGGTCCAGCCCGGCGCCTTGCTGATGCACGCCTTCCCGGACCGCATCGCGCTTCAGCGCGGTGGCCGTGGGCGGTTCGTGATGGCAAACGGCCGTGGGGCCGAGATCGCCGAGACCGAGCGCCTCGCTGCGGCAAACATGCTTGTGATCGCCGACCTCACGGGCCGCGCCGGCGGCCAGCGCGTGCTGGCGGCGGCCGAGCTTTCGCGCGCCGACGTCGACGCGCATATGCCCGAAGCGATCGTGCGGGAAGAGCAAAGCGTCTTCGACCGGGCGAGCCGCCAGGTGCGCGCGCGCCGCGTCACCCGGCTGGGTGCGATCATCTTCGAGGAGGCGCCGCTTCCAAGACCGACTGGCGAAAGCGCAGCACGCGCGCTTGCCGATGGCGTTCGCCAGCTTGGACTGGCGGTCCTGCCGTTTTCCAAGGAGGCGATGCAACTGCGCGATCGCATCGGTTTCCTGTATCGCTCGCTCGGCGAACCCTGGCCGGACGTTTCCGACGCAGCCCTGCTTGCGACGCTCGAGGACTGGTTCGTTCCGTTTCAACACGGCGTCACCGCTATCGCCGACATCAAGGCCGGCGCGCTTTCCGAAGGATTGCTGTCGCTGGTCCCGCACGACCGGCAGCGGGAGCTGGCAAAACTGGCACCGACGCATTTCGAGGCGCCGACGGGACAACGGCATCCGATCCACTATGACGGCGACGAACCGCTTCTCTCCATCCGGGTGCAGGAACTCTTCGGGCTCAAAAAACACCCTGCTATCGGCGATGGCCGGCTGCCGCTGCTGCTCGAACTGATTTCGCCCGGCCGGCAGCCGATCCAGACCACGCGTGACCTGCCGGGTTTCTGGGCCGGGTCGTGGCGGGATGTCCGGGCCGACATGCGCGGGCGTTATCCCAAGCACCCCTGGCCGGAGAACCCGGCGGAGGCCGCGCCGACGACACGGGCAAAACCGCGTGGTACATGAGGCAATACCCTTGACGGGGGCCATAGGAACAAGAGCAGGCATGACGGCAGTGGCACTGGAACACAATGATCCGACTTCGAACAGAAGCCTGCGCCTGCAGACGCTCATTCGCCTGCGCTGGCTTGCGGTCGGCGGCCAATCGATCGCCGTCATCATCACAACGCTGTGGCTGCAGTTTCCGCTGCCCTTGCTCTTGTGCCTGGTGCTGATTGCCACATTGGCGCTGGTCAACACCTACCTCACCCTGCGCTTCCCCCCGACGCACCGGTTGCGACCGCCGGCCGCGTTTGCCTTGCTCGGGCTCGATCTCGCGCAGCTGACCGGCCTGCTCTTCATCACCGGCGGGCTTGCCAATCCGTTTGCGCCGCTGCTTTGCGTTCCGGTCATCATTTCCTCGGCCTCGCAGCCGAAGCCGCACAGCATCGTTCTTGCCGGCCTTGCGGTCATCGGTGTGACCGTCCTTGCCTTTTCGCCGTTCCCGCTGCCCTGGTATCCCGGCACGCTTCTCTTGATGCCGCGGGTGCTGACGGCCGGCATCTGGTTCGCGATCGTGTCGATGACGGCCTTTGCCGCGTTCTATACCTACCGCGTCTCGCTCGAAGCGAGCGAACTGTCGGAGGCGTTGACGGCGACCGAGCTCGTGCTCCAGCGTGAAAAACACCTTTCGCAGCTCGACGGCCTGGCGGCGGCCGCTGCCCACGAGCTCGGCACGCCGCTTGCCACGATCAGTGTCGTTGCCAAGGAAATGGAGCGTGAGCTCGGTGACGACCCACGCTTCGGCGAGGACGTGCATCTGCTGCGCAGCCAGAGCGAGCGATGCCGCGACATTCTCAAGCGGCTGACGACGCTGTCCTCCGAAAGCGAAGAGCATATGCGGCTCTTGCCGCTATCCTCGCTGGTCGAGGAAGTGATGGCGCCGCACCGCGAGTTCGGCATTCACATCAATCTTGTCGAAAAGGGTGACAAGGCATCGGAGCCGGTCGGCAACCGCAATGCGGGCATTCTCTACGGGCTCGGCAATCTACTGGAAAATGCGGTCGACTATGCCAAGCAGGAGGTGACCGTGACGGTCGAGCACACCGCCGACCACGTCAAGGTGACGATTGCCGATGACGGCGATGGATTTGCCCCCGATATTCTGATGCGCATCGGCGAACCCTATGTCACGCGCAGGCAGAAGGATGACAGCGCCGGCGGCCTGGGGCTCGGCCTGTTCATTGCCAAGACCCTGCTCGAGCGGTCCGGCGCGCGCCTACGCTTCGAGAACGGCGGCGCCGATCGCCCCGGCGCCAAGGTCAGCGTCGAATGGCCGCGTGCGCTGATGGACACGAAACTGGCGAAATGACGTTTGGCAGTTTATTGAACGGGATGACAGGAAACCTATAATCTCGGTGAAAACGTCCCGTTTTTCGCCCAAGGATTGCGAGAATGACCGAAAAATCGACAGCTTCGCCCAGCACGCACGCCCAGGACGCCGAACTGATCGGACCGGACAGAACGCTGCTGCTCGTCGACGATGACGCGCCGTTCCTTCGACGCCTCGCCCGCGCCATGGAAGCGCGCGGCTTTACCGTCGATATCGCCGAGTCCGTTGCCGAAGGCATCGCCAAGGCGAAGGGCAACCCGCCGAAATACGCCGTCATCGATCTGAGGCTCGGCGACGGCAGCGGCCTCGACGTAATCGAGGCGATCCGCAGCCGCCGTGACGACACCCGCATGATCATGCTTACCGGCTACGGCAATATTGCAACGGCCGTGAATGCGGTGAAGCTCGGCGCGGTCGACTACCTCGCCAAGCCTGCCGACGCCGACGACATCTTCGCAGCACTGGTGCAGCGCCAGGGCGAACGGGTCGAACCACCGGAAAACCCGATGTCGGCCGACCGGGTGCGGTGGGAGCATATCCAGCGCGTCTATGAGATGTGCGAGCGCAACGTGTCGGAGACGGCGCGTCGGCTCAACATGCATCGCCGAACGCTGCAGCGGATCCTGGCAAAACGCGCGCCGAAGTAGTCAACCCTCGGCTGACCCGTCGCGGGAGCCGGAAACGATATCGCGAATGGAGTTGCCGAGTTCGCCATTGCGCTCGGCAGCCCACTCCGCCAGCATCAGCCGTTGTGCGGCGGTGCGGGCAAAGAGCTGCAGCACGGACTTGCGGGTTGCCGGTGCAAGCCGGTGTTCCGGTGCCTCGCGAATGATGTGTCCGTCGTAGCCATCCGACAGCAGCAATCCACAATCATCCGGAAAGATATCGAGCGGGACGTCACCATGGGTGGCGAAGAACAGCCGGTCGCAGTGCTGCCGATAATCAGGCCATTTGCGATCGACGCGGAAATCCTCGATCGACGTCTTGATCTCGACGATCCAGATTTCGCCCTTCGCCGACAGCGAGATGAGATCGGCACGCCGGCCGCTGGCGAGCGTCAATTCCGGCAGCACCGCGTGGCGCAATTCCGTGAAAAGCCGCTGAACCCCGCGGCGCACCATGAGCGCGCGATTCGATTGTCGACCGTCCACGAGAGGGTTGTCGTCATGGATAGAGAGAATTGTCATTCGTCTAGACTCTCGTCTGCCACCGCTTTTGTTGCAAAAAAGCCAGCGTCACGGAATTTACACTTTCCCGCCGCCTTGTTGCCACGCAATCCCTTGCATAGCAGCAACTAATCGAAAATAACCGTTGTCACTGATGGTCGGGCCGACCCAGTTTTTCTTCGCTTCTTATTTTAAGAGACTCCTATGCGCTTCCGCAATGCCTTCCTCCTGTGCAGCCTGGCGGCGACACTCGCCGTAGCCGGCTGCTCGACAACTTCGACCAAGTCCGAGACGGCAAGCGGTGAGCCTGCTCCCGTTGCGGAACAGGTCGCTTCGGATCAGATCTTTTCGGGCAATTATGGCGCAGTTGAGGATCACGGTTACGCGCTCCCTGCAGTTCCGATCAACAAGGTCGATGGCCGCTTCCATCGCCAGATCGTCGATTATTCGACGAGCGAGCGTCCCGGCACCATCGTCGTCAACACCCCGAACCGGTTCCTCTACTACGTGCTGCCCGGCGGCAAGGCCGTTCGCTACGGAATCGGCGTCGGCAAGGCCGGCTTTGCATGGGAAGGCGAAGCCTATATCGCCTGGAAGCAGGAATGGCCGATGTGGCACCCGCCGAAGGAAATGGCGGAACGGAAGCCGGAAGTGGCCAAGTATGTCGAGGCAGGCATGGGCCCGGGCCTGAAGAACCCGCTCGGCGCTCGTGCACTCTATCTCTTCAACGACCAGGGCAAGGACACGCTGTTCCGCCTGCATGGCACGCCGGAATGGTCGTCGATCGGCACGGCCGCTTCGTCGGGCTGCATCCGTCTGATGAACCAGGACATCATCGATCTCTACTCCCGCGTTCGTCCGGGCAAGAACGCACGCGTGGTCGTTCAGCAGTAAAACGCGACCAGGATCATGCAATCAGAAAGCCGCCGGATTCCTCGGCGGCTTTTTTGTTGGCCGAACGTCCGCGACGATATTTCCTCGACGTCGCTACGCAGAGTTGCCCCGCTTCCGGTGCTTCAAACCAGGGTGGCTGGCTTCCGGTTCCGTTGCGATTATTTGTTCAAAAAACGCGCAAGAAGGCCTGAAATTCAGCGCCTTATTAAGTAAGGATTATCTAATTAATTAAAAAGTGTGGCCGAGAGATACCTAACCAAGGGACCGCCATGCTGATCAAGACCAAGCTCCTGAGTGCGATTGCACTGTTGTCACTCATCGCGATCGGCATTGCCGTCTACAGCCAGCATGCGCTTGCCGAAAACAGCGCGACGATGGATGCGGTCTATGCCGACCGTATCGTTCCCTTGAAAAATCTGAAGGCAACATCGGACGCTTTTGCCGTCTCGATCGTCGATGCGGCGCACAAGGTGCGCAACGGAAACGAGACGATGGAGGCCGGTCTTGCCTCGGTCAACGACGCCCGGCAGGTGATAACCGCCAATTGGGACGCCTATGTCGCGACCTCTATGACACCGGAGGAGCAGAAGCTTGTCGAGAACGCCAAGCAGCAGATGGTGGTCGCGATGGACTCGATCGCAACGCTGACGAAAATCCTGTCTGAGCGTGATTCTGCGGCGCTCGACAGCTTCGTTCGCACCTCGCTTTACGAAACCATCGATCCCTTGACCGAGACCATCTCGGAAATTTCCGACCTTCAGGTGCACTTGTCGGACAAGGTCTTTCAGGAACAGCATCGCGAATTCGAAACGGTGCGAGCTGTCAGCATCGGCATCATCCTGCTCGTTCTCGCGCTGGCTGCTGGAACCTACCTGGTGGTTTCACGTGGCGTCATCGGTCCGCTCGCCAGGCAGATCGGGGCGATGCGCAAGCTGATCGACGGCCATCTCGAAGACGACGGATCGAATGTGACCGGCAAGGACGAAATCGCCGAGATGGCCCGCGCCATCCAGTCGTTCCGGGAAGCGGCCCGATCCAACCTTCGTCTGCAGGCCGAGGCCGAGGAAAGCCGCCGCAATGGCGAAGCGGAACGCACGCGGATGCAGGACGAGGCCGAAGAGGCCGCGCAGCAGAAATTGATCCAGGCGACGTCAGGCCTTGCGACCGGCTTGCAGCGGCTGGCCGACGGCGATCTCGCCGTGCGGCTGGAGGAACCCTTCTCCGCAGAGTTCGAGCAGTTGCGTCACGACCTCAACAAGGCCGCCGCGCAGCTCAACGATGCCATGCTCGCCGTCGCTGACAGCGCCGGCAATATCGGCATGGGCACCCGCGAAATCAGCCAGAGCGCCGACGACCTGTCGAAACGCACGGAGCAACAGGCGGCATCCCTGGAGGAAACGGCAGCGGCCCTCGACCAGATCACCGCCAATGTCAGCAATTCCTCGCGCCGGACGGAGGAAGCCCGCGACGTGGCAGGCGAAGCAAAGACCAGCGCGACGCAGTCGGCCGTCGTCGTGGCCAATGCCGTCGAGGCGATGCGGCGGATCGAAGAATCATCCAGTCAGATTTCCAGCATCATCGGTGTGATCGATGAGATCGCCTTTCAGACCAACCTTTTGGCGCTGAACGCCGGCGTCGAGGCAGCGCGGGCGGGCGACGCCGGCAAGGGATTTGCGGTCGTGGCGCAGGAAGTGCGCGAACTGGCGCAGCGTTCGGCAAAGGCAGCCAAGGAAATCAAGGAACTGATTCGCAGCTCCAGCTCCGAAGTCGAGAGCGGGGTGCGGCTGGTGCGCGACACCGGCGAGGCGCTCAAGACCATCGAGGCGCACGTCATCACCATCAACGAGCATATGGCTGCCATCGCCACCTCGGCCCGGGAACAGTCGGTAGGGCTGGCCGAGGTCAATACCGCCGTCAACCAGATGGATCAGGTGACGCAGCGCAACGCCGCCATGGTCGAGGAGGCGAATGCCGCGTCGGCGACGCTTGCCCAGGAAGGCACGAACCTTCGCGCCCTGATCGGAAGGTTCCAACTTTCCGGGGAAACCCGTGCCGCGGCCAAGCCAGAGGCGCGGCGGACGCCGCCCCGCGCCGTCACGCCCCAACAGCACGCGAACATCGGAAACCGACCGCCTGCGGTACGATCGGCTGGGTATGCGGTGCAGGGCAACGCGGCCTTGTCCACCGAAGGCTGGGCCGAGTTCTGATCTACAGCGTTTCCGCCCCAAACGGAGGCACGGAAACGCCCTATGTCTTTGGTTTTTCGCGTTTCCGGACGGAAAACCGCTTCGCAGTTTTCCTGGAAAGTCTCCGGCGTTGATGAAGCCCGGCGCCGCCTTGATCAGGCGGCCAGCCGGGCCTTCAACTCGCGGCGACGGCGATGCAGGACCGGTTCGGTATAACCGTTCGGCTGCTCGCGGCCCTTGAGCACCAGCTCGAGCGCTGCCTGGAAGGCAATCGAGCCGTCAAAATTGCCGGCCATCGCTGCATACTGTGCATCATCGGCGTTCTGGCCGTCGACGACGGCGGCCATGCGCTCCATCGTCTCGACCACCTGCGCCTCGGTGACGACGCCGTGATGCAACCAGTTCGCCATGTGCTGCGCCGAGATGCGCAGAGTGGCACGATCCTCCATCAGGCCGACATTGTTGATGTCGGGCACCTTGGAGCAACCGACGCCCTGATCGACCCAGCGCACGACGTAGCCGAGAATGCCCTGCGCGTTGTTATCGAGCTCGCGCTGGATTTCCTCTGGCGTCCAGTTCGGACGGGTCGCGACCGGAACCGACAGTATATCGCTGAGCTTGGCCCGTGCCCGGCTCTTCAAGCCGGCCTGAACGTCGGCGACATTGACCCGGTGATAATGCGTAGCGTGCAGGGTCGCAGCCGTCGGCGACGGCACCCAGGCGGTATTGGCACCCGCCTTCGGGTGGGCGACCTTCTGCTCCAGCATCGCCGCCATCAGGTCCGGCATGGCCCACATGCCCTTGCCGATCTGCGCATGGCCGGAAAGCCCGCATTCGAGACCGATGTCGACGTTCCAGTTTTCGTAAGCGCCGATCCAGGCGGCCTGTTTCATGTCGCCCTTGCGGATCATCGGACCGGCTTCCATCGAAGTGTGGATCTCGTCGCCGGTGCGATCGAGGAAACCGGTGTTGATGAAGACGACGCGTTCGCGCGCGGCGCGGATGCACTCCTTGAGATTGACCGTCGTGCGGCGCTCCTCGTCCATGATGCCCATCTTCATGGTGTTGGCGGGCATGCCGAGTGCCGCCTCGACGCGCGAGAAGATCTCGCAGGCGAAAGCGACTTCTTCCGGCCCATGCATCTTCGGCTTGACGACATACATTGAGCCGTCGCGGGAGTTCATGCGGCGGCCGCCCTGGCCGATATCGTGCAGAGCGATCAGCGCGGTTGCCATCGCGTCCATGATGCCTTCCGGCACCTCGTTTCCGTCGCGATCAAGGATAGCCGGATTCGTCATCAGGTGACCGACGTTGCGCACCAGCATCAACGAGCGGCCTGGCAAGGTCAGCGTGCCCCCACTTGGCGCCGTGTAGACGCGATCGGCGTTGAGGCGGCGCATGAAGCTGCGGCCGCCCTTGGCGACTTCCTCCTCGAGATCGCCCTTCATCAGGCCGAGCCAGTTGCGGTATACGACGACCTTGTCTTCGGCATCGACCGCCGCAACCGAATCTTCGCAGTCCATGATGGTGGTGATCGCGGATTCGAGAATGACGTCGGAAATATGAGCCGGGTCATCCTTGCCGATCGGAGTCGTCGCATCGAGAACGACGACGGCATGCAGATTGTTGTGCCGGAGAACGATCTGCGACGGCGCTTCGTGCGAACCCGCAAAGCCGGCAAACTGCTCGGAGTTGCGAAGCGTCGTCTTCGCTCCGCCCGCAAGCGCAACCGAAAGGCTGCCGGAAGCAATCTTCAGCGACGCAACATCCGCCCAGCTGCCGCTTTCCAGCGGCGCGCTTGCATTGAGGAAGTCGCGCGCCCAGGCAATGACCTTGGTGCCGCGCTTGGGATTGTAGCCGCGTCCCTTTTCCGCACCGCCTTCGTCGGAAATGGCATCGGTGCCGTAGAGGGCGTCATAGAGCGAACCCCAGCGTGCGTTGGCGGCGTTGAGGGCATAGCGTGCATTCATGACGGGAACGACGAGCTGCGGACCGGCGATCGTAGCGATTTCAGGATCGACATTATCAGTCGAAACAGAAAACTCGGGGCCCTCAGGCAGGAGATAACCTATCTCCTTCAGAAAGCCCTGGTAGGCTTCGAGGTCGCTCGGCGCGCCATTTTCGCGATACCAGGCATCGATCCTGGCCTGCAGATCGTCGCGCTTGGCAAGCAAGGCGCGGTTCTTCGGCGCGAGGTCATGGACGATCTCCGACAGCGCGGAAAAAAACCGCTCGGCGTCGACGCCGGTGCCCGGCATCGCCTCGTCGACCAGAAAGCCATGCAGACCTGCATCGATCTTCAATCCGTATTTCTCAATGCGGTCCATCTTTTTACTCCTTGAAACAGGCCACTCGCGCGCGTGAAAGGCCGGCAGTTTCTCACCAATTCATTCCCTGTCAATTCAGCAAGGATGCGAAGAATTATTTCCAAAATCGAAAAGATCAGCCATGGGCAATGCGCGGCCTGCCGCTCGCCGACGCGATGAAACGTGCCTCGACCAGCTTGCGGCTTCCTTCGACCTCGGGAGCGTCGATTTCTTCTCGCAGCATCGAAGCCGGCTCGTCGGCACCGTTGGTGCGTGCCGCCTCAAGCGCCATCGTCTCGGCGCGACGGCGGGCCGCTGAAAAGGCCTGGTCCTGATCGAGAAAACGCTCGCTCACCCCTGCTCCGTTGACGATGAAAATGCCCTCTTCCGGCGTGGTGACGAACACGGTGACGGTTGCCCGCACCTGGCCGACAACCGCACCGATGGCATTTGCGACATCGGCCTCATCAGGGATGGATGGCTCGGTGCCAAGCATGTCGGCAATAGCGGGATAATAGACCGGGGCCGAAGCCCCCAAACCGACGAGCGGGCGATCGAGACCGATCGAAAACCGCACGATACCAGGCGCGCGGGTCAGAGCACGATCGACTGCCTGCGAGACCGCCGGGTCGATGGCCCCTGCCCCGTCTTCGCCGAGACAGGCCTGCAGGATGACTTCGCACGATTGGCGCGTGACGCGATCGACGATCATCTCGGCCATCGCCTCGGCAGATGCAGCAATCGGCTGGCCGGAGCCGTCGCGGATGCGCGCTGCCAGTTCGATGCCGAGACGGGCAGCCTCGACGCTCCATTGCGACTGCCTGCCGAGCACATGCATTGCATCGGAGGGCGTCAGGCCGCAGATATGCACCAGGCCGCGTGCCACCAGCCGGTCCAGCGTTGCCCGCTGCGGCGTCGAGGTCAGCAGGTTTTCAAGCGAGATCGGCACTGTGCCGATGCGCTCGTAGAGCGCCTGCTCCTGTGGCTGCAGACCGCTCGCCAGATGGTCGGGTAGACCGGTGCGAACAGCCAGGCGGCCGTTGTTGCGGCCGGCATGTTGCGCCCGCAGTTGTTTTTCCAAAACGGACAGCACCGCATCGCCATGCAGCGCCGCCGCGAGGCTGAGCGGCATCAACCGCCTCGGCCCAAGGTCGATCTTCGCCTTCAGCCCACGATCATTGATGCGGACCTCCGAATCGCCGCCAAGGCCATAGGTGCGCATCGCCACCGCCTCGACCATGGTGCGGAAACCGCCGACCACCGCACCTTCGCCATCGAGCCGCGGACGACCGCGGTCAAGTACCGCGACATCCGTCGTCGTGCCGCCGATATCCGAGACCACGGCATTGTCGAGGCCGGTCAGGTGCCGCGCACCGACAAGGCTGGCGGCAGGGCCGGAAAGGATCGTCTCGATCGGCCGAAGTCTTGCCTCCTCGGCCGAGATCAAGGCGCCATCGCCGCGCACAACCATCATGGGCACATCGATGCCGCGGGACTTCAAAAAGCCCTCGCACGAGCCGATCAGGCGATCGATCATCGAGACGAGCCGGGCGTTCAGCAGTGTCGTCAGCGCCCGGCGCGGGCCGCCGAGCTTGGACGAAAGCTCATGGCTGCAGGTAACCGGCAGATGCGAGACTTCGCGGATGCGGTCGCGCACCCGCTTCTCGTGATCCGGATTGCGGACGGCAAAATAGCCGGCGATCGCAAAGGAGGAAACCTGATTGGCCAAGGTCGGCAGGGCCTCATCGAGCGCGGTCATGTCGAGCGGCGTCTCGCCGCCGTGAACGTTGTGACCGCCCGGCAGGAAGATCACCGGATCGGAGCCGAGCGCATCCTGCAGCCCGTCACGCTTGAGATCGTCTGGCCCGAAGCCGATCATCACCAGGCCGGCACGGCCGCCCTGGCCCTCGACGAGCGCGTTGGTCGCAAGCGTGGTCGACAGGGATACGAGGCCGATGGCGGAAGCCGGGACGCCGGCCTTCTCCAAGACGGATTCCACCGCGCCGGAAATCCCGACGGCCAGATCGTGGCGGGTCGTCAGCGCCTTTGCCTTGGCGACGACACCCGCCGTTTCGCTGAAGAGAACGGCGTCGGTGTAGGTTCCGCCGGTATCGATGCCGAGAAGAAAATGGGACGTCAATTCAAGCCAGTCCAGTGTTTCGGCCCGGGGTAGCGCCGGGTTCAATGGGGATCGATCCGGTGATATGACATATTGGAAGAGAAGGCCATCGTGTCGCGGACATTCGCAGTCAGCAGAGCGACACGATACGAACGGGGGTGCGGCATGACGTTTTCCAGAGCTTCGGCAGTCGCCGGCATTCTTGCGGCAGGTCTGCTCTTCGCCCAGCCGGGCGGCGCGCAGGACGCCGTGGAGGAGGAATACAAGCCGCAACTGCCCGACGTCTCGATCTACAAGGCGATGCTCGACGCCAACAAGCAGACCGGGTGGATCCAGTTTCGCAACTACGACGACCGGCAGCTGATCTATTTTACCGCGCTGCAGACGATGCATTGCCGGCTATCGGAAATCCGCTACTCGATCAACTCGGACGCTCTCGACAAGCGCTTCCCCTTGGCAAAATGCAATCCGCAGATCCCCTTCAACCTGCCCGCCGACGAAACGGCCGAGTATGTCTACATCTCGCTGCCCGCAAACGAGGCCAAGACATTGACGATCCAGGCGGTGTGGGACGACGGTGCCGGCAGCGAGATCGTCGTCTACAAGCCCTGCGACAATGTCGGGGATGCGACCTGCGCCGCGATCAAGACCATCAAGAAGCCATCGAAGCTGTTGCCGCAGCCGATGCCGGCGGATTCGCCGGTGCGTGGCGTGCAATCGGCTATTCCCGGCAAGACCTTCAGCGAGCCGAAACCCGCATCGGCAAGCCGCCCCGCGGTTGAGTAGTCAGCCTCTGCACCGGCCAGGGCCGGGTCTCGTCGGTGACGTCGAAACGGAACCGATGCATCAGGACGGCAAGCGCAATGACCGCCTCCTGCAGCGCGAAGGTCGCGCCGATGCAGATGCGCGGTCCGGCGCCGAAAGGCAGATACTGAAAACGATGCAGCTTCTCGCGGTTTTCCGGCAGGAAACGCTCGGGCATGAAGGCGCGCGGCCGGTCCCAGTAGAGCACGTGACGGTGCAACGTCCACGGCATCACCAGAACCGCGATGCCCTTGGGTATCCTGACGCGCTCGCCGGACGGTGACGTCCATTCGTCCTCCTCGATGGCGGCGCGATTGATCGACGGCGCCGGCGGGTAGAGACGCATCGCCTCCTCGAAGGCCGCCAGCACATGCGGCATCAGGTTCAGCCATTCGACCGGTTCGGCACCGCTCTTGAGCACGGTGTCGATCTCCGCCTCCATCGTCTCGCGGAAAGCCGGCGTGTTGGCGACGCAATAGAGCGTCCAGGCCAACGCCCGGGCAGTGGTCTCATGCCCGGCGCCGATGAAGGTGAGGATATTGTCCTCGATCTCTTGCGTCGAAAGGCCGTTTGCGCCCTCCGTCTGCAGCAGCAATGTGAGGAAATCGTTGGGCGTGCCTGCTGGGTCCGTCGCCATGCGCTGGCGCCTCATCGCCATCGTTTCCGAGACGATCGACCGGAACCGGTTCATGACCTTCTTGCCGCCGATGCGGGTCAATCGCGGCAGCCATTCCGGCGCCAGCAGGATATCCATCGGATCGACGCGCCCCATGCGGTGCAGAAGCTCTTCGACACTCTGGACGAAGCCCTCCCTTTCGACGGCGACCTCACCGGAAAACAGCGTTTCCGCCAGGATATCGAAGGTCAGTTCGGTCATGTCGCTGGCGACATTGGTGGTGAACGGCTTCACCTTCGCGTGCGCGTAGCGTTCGACGAACTCTTCCGACCGGCGCAGCATCTGCCCGGCGAATCCCTTGGCGTGGCGCGGGGTAAAAACCGGCGCAATGGCCTTGCGCGACCGTTTCCAGATCTCGCCTTCGGCCGTCAGAAGACCGTCACGCAGGATCGGGCGGAGGATCAGCCGCCGAACCTTCGACATCTCATAGTTGCTGACGTTTTCGACGAGGATATAGCGGATGAGGCCGGGATCGTTGACGATCAGGGTGCGCTGCGTGATGAACTTGGTCTCGATCCACGGCAGCGTGTAGGACGGCTCGCCCCAGAGTTCGAGCGGATTGCGCAGAACAGTCTTGATGATCTTCAGGTAGGACGGCACGCCGACCCGAGGAATGGGAGCCGGTGGTTCGAAGGGCTCCGGACGCATGTCCATGGTGATAGGCCTTTCTCGATTGCGCCAGGATTTCAGGTTTTTACGGCGCAATCAAGGAAAGTGCTTCACATGAATCACAACAGGCCTTCGAGCTCCACGAGCTTGTCGTTCACCAGCCAGCCGTAATAGTTTTCTTCGGGCCACTGGGTCTCGCCGCCCTGGTTCCTGGCGGCAAGGGCTGCTGCGCGTTGGTCCGGATTGCCGACATTGTAAAGCGTGGCGGTGACGCCGGGATTGCCTGAAATATCGACGCCGGCGATCGACTTGTAGACGTCGATCGAGTGGCGGATCGAGGCGGCCATATAGGCGAGCGAGACATCAGGATCCATGATCGCCTCGTAGACCCCGGCGGCGTTGTTCTCGTCGAGCCGTTCGTAGCCCGACGTCTTCGAGACGATATCGGTCAGCATCAGGGCGGTCAGCGGATTGATCTGCCCGAGGCCAAAGGTCTGGCCGGCAAAGAACGGCTGGAAGAAAACGGCGCTGAAACGGTTGTTCGGGAAGGACTTGCCGTCGACGGACTTGCCGCGGAATTCGCTGTCCCAGACCCGCTCGCGGCAGCTCCACAGCGAATAGGAGCTCTTCTTTCCGGTGCAGTCGGCAAATTGCGGGCGGGCGACGAACTCAGCCACCGTCTCGCCGTCATAGCCGAACTGGAAGCTGTTGCCGGCATAGGCTGCAGCCTTGACGTAGTAGGACTGCAGCCGATCGTAGGCATCGACATTGTAGGTATGTTCGCCGACGATGGCGCCGATCATGTGGATCGGTGCGATGCCATAGGCGCGCGACGTCGACTTGATCTTGCTGATCAGCTGCCGGTCATTGGCGAGCAGATCCCGCACCTTCTCGAATTTGGCATCGAAGGACGTGCGGCCGGCCTTGGTGCGGCGAACGGATGCGCCCGGGATGCCGGGTTGTTCGACGTTCCGGTTGCCCGGCGGAACAACATTGGCCGCCATCGTCTGGCCTGCGGTCAGGCAAAACGTGGCAATAGCGAGCATGCAGGCGGTAAAACGCACGATCTCTTCTTCCTATGAACGGTGGAGACGCCCTATCCGGCGGTGCGGCTCCTACGACAGGATCGTGTCGGAAAGATGCCTCCGGCCACGATCGATTGCGGTTTCCGTGTTAGAAAAAATGAAGGCGCCTGTCGAGAGACAGGCGCCTTGCATCTTCACGGTTGCCTGACGGCAAAGGATTGCCGCCACCTCCGCGTTACAGGATGCAACGCGTGCGTCACAGGATGTAACGCGACAGGTCGGTGTTGGCGGCGAGATCGCCGACGTGCTTGCGCACATATTCGGCATCGATCGTGATAGCCTGGCCAGCGCTATCCGGCGCATTGAACGAGATTTCATCCAGCACGCGCTCCATCACCGTCTGCAGCCGGCGGGCGCCGATGTTCTCGACGCTCGAGTTGAGCTGGACTGCCACGTCGGCAAGCGCATCGATGGCATCGTCGGTGAAGTCGAGTTTCACTTCTTCCGTCTCAAGCAGAGCCTTGTACTGACGGATGAGGCTCGCCTCGGTCTCCGTCAGGATGCGGCGGAAGTCTTCCTTGGTCAGGGCACGCAGCTCGACGCGGATCGGCAGGCGGCCCTGCAGTTCGGGCAGAAGATCGGAAGGCTTCGACACATGGAAGGCGCCCGAGGCGATGAAGAGAATGTGATCGGTCTTTACCGGTCCATACTTGGTCGCAACCGTCGTGCCTTCCACCAGCGGCAGCAGATCGCGCTGAACGCCTTCGCGCGATACGCCGGCACCCATGCCGCCTTCACGCGATGCGATCTTGTCGATCTCGTCGAGGAAGACGATGCCGTCGTCCTCGACCGCCCTCATCGCCTCGCGCTGGATCTGCTCGTTGTCGAGCAGCTTGTCGGACTCGTCGTTGACGAGCACCTCATAGGAAGCCTTGACCGTCGTCTTGACCTTCTTGGTGCGTGCGCCCATCGCCTTGCCGAACATTTCCGACAGGTTGAGTACACCGATATTGGCGCCCGGCATGCCCGGAATTTCGAAGCCGCCCGGCGCGCCGGTCTCGGCGATATCGACCTCGATCTCCTTGTCGTCCAGTTCGTTGGCGCGCAGCTTCTTGCGGAAGGAATCGCGCGTTGCCGGCGAGGCCGTGGCGCCGACCAGCGCGTCAAGCACCCGCTCCTCGGCATTCTGGTGCGCCCTTGCCTTGACCTCCGCCCGGCGCTTTTCGCGCACGAGACCGATGCCGACCTCGACGAGGTCGCGGATGATCTGTTCGACATCGCGGCCGACATAGCCGACTTCGGTGAACTTGGTCGCCTCGACCTTGACGAAGGGTGCACCGGCAAGCTTTGCCAGACGGCGGGAGATTTCCGTCTTGCCGACACCGGTCGGCCCGATCATCAGAATATTCTTCGGCATGACCTCGTCACGCAACTCGTCGCCGAGCTGCTGGCGCCGCCAGCGGTTGCGCAGCGCAATCGCCACCGCGCGCTTGGCGTCGTTCTGGCCGATGATGAACCGGTCGAGTTCCGACACGATTTCCCTAGGTGAAAAAGTACTCATGTATTCCTCTCAAACTCGGTCCGCGTCAGCTCCATCAGGAGTGTGCGGCCGGACGCATCTATCCATTCGCCAAAGGGCACGAAGCCAGCTTTCGCATAGGCCCTCACGGCCCTTCTGTTGCCCGCATCGGGGTCGATCACGATCCGTGGTGCGCCGGCGGCAAAAAGCGTCTGCGCAAAGGCCCTCAAGGCCAGCGACGCCACGCCTTTTCCGGTCATCTCCGGCGGGCCGATGAAGATATCGACGCCGGGGACATCGCCGGGCAGATCCTTCGCCCACGGCTCTTCGTCATATTCGGACGGTGTCCAGGACTGGATGTAGCCGGCGGGCTCGCCGGCTACATGGAAGATGAAGCCATCCACTTCGCCCGTGGCGCAGCCGTCGCGGATCAACACGACTTCCTTGTCCGGATCACCCCACCATTGCCGCACATGCGGCTCGCTCAACCAGGCATGCAGCATCGGCAGGTGGTCATCGGCCACCCGTTCGAAGCTGACATGAACCTGGTCAGTTGCCATCCAGCGTCTCCACCACGATATTGTGGTTGGTATAGACGCAGATGTCGCCTGCGATCTCGAGCGCCCGGCGGGCGATTTCTTCGGCCGACTTGTCGCTGTCCATCAGGGCGCGGGCCGCGGCAAAGGCATAGTTGCCGCCCGAGCCGATGGCGATCGTTCCATGTTCCGGCTCCAGCACGTCGCCATTGCCGGTAATCGCCAGCGTGATCGACTTGTCGGCGACCAGCATCATCGCTTCGAGATTGCGCAAATACTTGTTGGTGCGCCAATCCTTGGCGAGTTCCACTGCCGCGCGCATCAACTGGTCGGGATATTGCTCCAGCTTGGCTTCGAGCCGCTCCAGAAGCGTGAAGGCATCGGCCGTCGCCCCGGCAAAGCCGGCGATAACGTCGCCCTTGGCGAGACGCCGTACCTTGCGGGCATTGCTCTTCATCACCGTCTGGCCAAGGCTGACCTGGCCGTCGCCGGCCATCACCACCTTGCCGTCCTTGCGCACCGTGATGATGGTGGTCGCATGCATCGTTCCGTAGGGATTGTGTTCACTCATTGAAGATACCTGTCGGCCCCAGAACCAGGGGCGTTGGGGGCTCGAACGAGCCTGGTTGCTTGGAGCCTATGTAAGTGCGCCTTACGCGATTGCAAATCCCGGTGAGCCACGCAGTTGACCGTAAATCGGGCGCCTGCCCGAATCGTTCGAATCTCAGCCGCGGTTCTGGATATTTTCCGCCTCCCCTGATAAGGAGCGGCTCCAGCGCATACAGGAGAGCCTGATGGCAGAAGCCACGTCCAGCCGCACCGGCCAAGTTTCGCGAAAGACGAATGAAACGGCCGTGTCCGTATCCGTCAATATCGATGGAACCGGAACGTCGAAGATTGCGACCGGAGTCGGCTTCTTCGACCACATGCTGGACCAGCTTTCCCGACATTCGCTGATCGACATGGACATCAAGACCGATGGCGACCTCCATGTCGACGATCACCACACTGTCGAAGACACTGGCATTGCCATCGGCCAGGCCATTGCCAAGGCGCTTGGCGACCGGCGCGGCATTACCCGCTACGCCTCGCTCGACCTTGCCATGGACGAGACGATGACGCGCGCGGCGGTGGATGTGTCCGGCCGGCCGTTCCTTGTCTGGAACGTCGCCTTTACCTCACCGAAGATCGGCACGTTCGACACCGAACTGGTGCGCGAATTCTTCCAGGCGCTCGCCCAGAATGCCGGGATCACGCTGCATATCCAAAATATCTACGGCGCCAACAACCATCATATCGCCGAGACCTGCTTCAAGTCCGTCGCCCGCGTGCTTCGCACGGCAACCGAAATCGACCCGCGCCAGGCCGGACGCGTTCCCTCGACCAAGGGTACGCTTGCCTGAGCGGTCATTATCTGGCTGATGACCATGGCCTCTTACATGATCCTGACCCCGCCGGGCGCCCGCGCCGACGATGACCGAGCGCGTTTCGTCGCCGACGGCTTCTCGTGGGGCGCCTTTCTGTTTCCGGCGCTCTGGCTTTTCGCCAAGCGCATGTGGCTCTTCGGAATCGCAGTTGCTGTTCTGCAGATTTTGTTAATCTCTCTGTCGGTGATCGGTGGCGGCCTCCTGGCAGCGCTGCTGTTGCATCTGGCGCTCGGCCTCATGGTCTCGCTGGAAGGCCCTGTTTTCATCGCCCGCCGCCTGATCGCCCGCAACTGGACGGTGCGCTCGATCGTGCCGGCGCGCGATCTTGAGACCGCCGAGGAAATCTACTTCGCAAACGTGGCCCCGGCCGACCGAAAGGCAGCGGAGCGGCCATCTGTCGACTGGCCGAGACAGGCGCCGGCAAACACCGGCCCGGGTCTTGGGCTTTTTGAATCCTACGGAGAACGCTGATGCGCGTCGCCATTATCGACTATGGATCGGGCAATCTGCGCTCGGCAACGAAGGCTTTCGAACGGGCAGCGCGGGAAGCCGGCATCGACGCAGAGATCGACCTGACGGACAGGCCCGAGCGGGTGGCGACCGCCGACCGCATCGTCCTGCCGGGCGTGGGCGCCTATGCCGATTGCCGTCGCGGCCTTACGGCCGTCGACGGCATGGAGCAGGCACTGACCGAGGTCGTCGAAGAGGCCGGTCGCCCGTTTCTCGGCATCTGCGTCGGCATGCAGCTGATGTCGTCGCGCGGCCTGGAAAAGACCACGACCCACGGCTTCGGCTGGATCCCCGGCGACGTCGTAGAAATGAGGCCGGCGGATCCGTCGCTGAAAATCCCACAGATCGGCTGGAACACGCTGCGGCTTGCCCGCACGCACCCGCTGTTTGACGGCATCCGCACCGGCGACGACGGCCTGCACGCCTATTTCGTGCACTCCTACCATCTGGCCGCGGAAAATGCCGGCGATGTTGTGGCCGAGGCGGATTACGGCGGCGCCGTCACCGCCTTCGTCGCCAATGGCAACAAGGCCGGCTCGCAGTTCCATCCGGAAAAGAGCCAGGCGCTTGGCCTTGCCCTCATCTCGAATTTCCTGCGTTGGAAGCCCTGAAGGCTCCGGCGACCTCTGATCGGATAGATACATGATCCTTTTTCCCGCTATCGACCTGAAAGACGGGCAATGCGTGCGCCTGAAGCTCGGCGACATGGAGCAGGCAACGGTCTACAACCCGGATCCGGGCGCCCAGGCGCGCGCCTTCGAGGAGCAGGGTTTCGAGTGGTTGCATGTGGTCGACCTCAACGGTGCCTTTGCCGGCGAGACCGTTAATGGTGCTGCCGTCGACGCGATCCTCAAGTCGACCAAGAACCCGGTCCAACTCGGCGGCGGCATCCGTACGCTTGACCATATCGACAACTGGCTGTCGCGCGGGCTTGCCCGCGTCATCCTCGGCACCGTCGCGGTGCGCGACCCGGCACTGGTGATCGAAGCCTGCCGAAAATTCCCGGGCAAGGTCGCCGTCGGCATCGACGCTAAGGGCGGCAAGGTTGCGGTCGAGGGCTGGGCCGAGGCGTCGGAACTCGGCGTCATCGAGCTTGCGAAGAAATTCGAGGGTGCCGGCGTATCGGCGATCATCTACACCGACATCGATCGCGACGGCATTCTCACGGGCATCAACTGGCCTTCGACGCTGGAGCTTGCCGATGCGGTTTCGATCCCGGTGATCGCTTCGGGCGGTCTCGCTTCGATGGATGATATCCGGCGAATGATCGCCCCGGATGCGGCAAAACTTGAAGGCGCGATCTCCGGCCGTGCGCTCTATGATGGCCGCATCGACCCGCAGGAAGCCCTGGCGCTGATCCGCGCCACGAGAAAGGCATGAGCCGATGACCCTCAAAGCCCGCGTTATCCCCTGCCTCGACGTCAAGGACGGTCGGGTCGTCAAAGGGGTCAACTTCGTCGACCTGATCGATGCCGGCGACCCGGTGGAGGCAGCCCGCGCCTATGATGCGGCCGGAGCGGACGAGCTCTGCTTCCTCGACATCACCGCCTCGTCGGACAACCGCGAAACCATCTTCGATGTGGTGGCGCGCACGGCCGAGCAGTGTTTCATGCCACTGACCGTCGGCGGTGGCGTGCGTCAGGTGGCCGATATCCGCAAGCTGCTTTTGGCAGGCGCCGACAAGGTGTCGATCAACACGGCGGCGGTGAAGAACCCGGAGTTCGTCGCCGAAGCCGCCGACAAGTTCGGCAACCAGTGCATCGTCGTTGCGATCGACGCCAAGAAAGTCTCGAAGGACGGCGAAGAGAACCGCTGGGAAATCTTCACCCATGGCGGCCGCCAGACGACGGGCATCGATGCGGTGGACTTTGCCCGGCGCGTCGTCGATCTCGGTGCCGGCGAAATCCTTTTGACCTCGATGGATCGTGACGGAACGAAGAGCGGCTACGATATCGCGCTCACCCGGGCGGTTGCCGATGCGGTGCGTGCGCCGGTCATTGCGTCCGGAGGCGTCGGCACGCTCGACCATATGGTTGCCGGCATCCGCGACGGCCATGCGACGGCGGTTCTGGCCGCTTCGATCTTCCACTTCGGCACCTATAGCATTGGCGAAACCAAGCGCTATATGGCCGAACATGGCATCGCCATGCGTCTCGATTGAGTTTCAGGGTTTCGTTCATGAGTGATTTCTCCCTTTCCGACCTCGAGACCATCGTCGCCGCGCGCGCCAAAGCGTCACCGGACGAATCCTGGACGGCGAAACTGGTCGCAAGCGGCCAGCAGAAAGCGGCCAAGAAGCTGGGCGAGGAAGCGGTCGAAACCGTGATCGCAGCGATCCGCAACGACCGCCAGAATCTCGTCGATGAGAGCGCCGATCTGCTCTATCATCTCATGGTCGTATTGAAAATTGCAGACATTCCGTTGCAGGATGTGCTCGACGAACTTGCACGGCGGACAAGCCAATCCGGTCTGCAGGAAAAGGCTAATCGGCAGGATCCATGACCCTAGCTGCGCAAGACATCGAAACGGTCGATCTCCCGGACAATCTCCAGAACCGGGACTATTCGCCCTATCATCTGTTTTCTGCCGAAGAGTGGTCCCGCTTTCGCGCGGACACGCCCCTGACGTTGACGGCAGACGAAGTGCAGCGTCTGCGCTCGCTGAACGACCCGGTGGACCTCGGCGAGGTCAGGCAGATTTACCTGTCGCTGTCGCGGCTTCTGTCCGCGCATGTGGAATCGTCCCAGCTTTTGTTCGAGCAGCGCAAGCGCTTCCTCAGCATGTCCGGCGAGACGAAGACGCCCTTCGTCATCGGCATTGCCGGATCGGTCGCCGTCGGCAAGTCGACGGCCGCACGTATCCTTGCCCAGCTCCTGTCGCGCTGGCCGTCGAGCCCGAAGGTCGATCTGGTGACGACGGACGGCTTCCTCTATCCGAACGCCGTCCTGCAGCGCGAAAACATGATGGATCGCAAGGGCTTCCCGGAAAGCTACGACCTCGGCGCGCTGCTGCGGTTCCTCTCGGCGATCAAGGCCGGCCAGCCCAATGTCAAGGCACCGAGCTATTCGCACATGACCTATGACGTGCTGCCGGACCAGTACACGGTCATCGACCGGCCCGACATTCTGATCTTCGAAGGCATCAACGTCCTGCAATCGCGCAACCTGCCCGCCGACGGCAAGATCGTGCCGATGGTCTCGGACTTCTTCGACTTCTCGATCTACATCGACGCCGAGGAGAGCCTGATCCACAGCTGGTATGTCAGCCGCTTCATGCGCCTCAGGGAAACGGCCTTCAAGAATCCGGAATCCTACTTCCACCGCTATGCGACCATCAGCGAGGATGCGGCGCGCGCGATCGCCGAAGGACTTTGGCACAACATCAACCTGAAGAACCTGCACCAGAACATTCTGCCGACGCGGCCGCGCGCCGACCTCATCCTGCAGAAAGGCCCCAACCACCTCACCGAGAAGGTGGCGCTGCGCAAGCTTTGAGCGTGCAACATGCGTGCGACCCGAGAATACGCAGCGATGGCTTCGCGGAAAATGTGGGCGTGACGCGAAGGCTGCCGCTCTATTTTGACGCGACATGCCTTAGGGGTTCACCCGGCGCAGCGTCAGATTGAGTCGGCCACCGTTCTTGAGCAGCGTCGATGTGTTCGGATAGATCCGGTCGACGCCGTGGAAGGCCAGACGCCCCTCGCCGCCGAGCACGACGATATCGCCGCTTTCGAGCCTGAAGGATATGGTCTGGCTGCCGCGCTCTCTGCCGCCGACCCGAAACAGGCAGCTATCGCCAAGGGAAATCGAGACGACTGATGTTTCCAGATCGCGCTCGTCCCTGTCTTGGTGCAGACCCATGCGGGCCTCGTCGGAATAGAAATTCACCAGGCATGCTTCCGGCCGTTTGTCGCTGGCCGAAACCGCATTCCAGATTTCAAGGAGAACATCCGGCATCGGCGGCCACGGCCTGCCCGTCCCCGGATGCTGCGGCTGATAACGGTAGCCCTTCTCGCGGTCGGTCACCCAGCCGAGCGGGCCGCAATTGGTCATGCGCACCGACATCGGCTTACCGGTCTTCGGCATCGCCGGCACGAACAGCGGCGCTTCGTGCACCACGCCCCTGATCGCTTCAACGATCTGCTCCTGACGGGCCCGGTCGAGAAAGCCAGGGATGTGTTTTATTCCTTTCGGGAGAACCTGCATGAGGTTGCCCTCACTCCTCAAGCCCGAGCAGTTTTGCCGGGACGCCGTAGCGCTCAGACCAGCCGGCATAGGCGACATCCGTCGGACCAACGACGTGATCCACCAGATTCCATCGACCGCCCTGGAAGCTGACGAGCGCGAACACCGTCAAGCCATCCATCATGTCGGCCTCGTCGCGAAACCCGGTCTGCGCGAGATCGATGCTGCCGCCGCCCGGACGTTGCGGCTCGACCTGGACGAAGGCCCAGTTCGGCGCCGCTCGCATCGTCGTGACGACGAATTCAACCGAACCGCGCATCTCCGCCTCGACGGCAGGCCGCAAGGCATCAAGGATCGCTGCACGCTCCGAACTACCCTTAGCCGGCTCACGCAGCGATTGCGCGGTGCCGGCGGAGGCAAGTCCAAGACTTGCGACCACCAGAACGACGCTCGAAAATGCACGCATCGACAAGGCTGTCACGCGGCATCCAGATCCGGAATGCGCAGCACCTGACCGGGGTAAATTTTGTCGGGATGGGTCAGCATCGGTTTGTTTGCCTCGAAGATGACCGTGTGCTTGGCGCCCTTGCCCTTGCCGTACTGCGCCTCGGCGATCTTCCAGAGGTTGTCGCCCTTCTTGACGGTATAGAAGACGGGGGCCTTGGCGGGCGCGGGCGCTGCACCGGCATCCGCCACCTTCAGCTCAGACGCTTCGACCGAAGACACGCCGAGCGTGTTGCCGACGGCGACGACCGCCTTCTCGAACGCCGTCTGATCCTTGACGACACCCTTCAGCACCACCTTGTCGTTGACGACTTCGACCTGGACGTCCTTGGTGCCGAGATCGTGCGAAGCGAGTTCCTTCTGGACGCTGTCGGCATCAGGCGCATCGTCGTCACCGCCAATGCCCAACTTCTTGCCGGCGTTCTTGATAAAACTGAAAAGGCCCATGGATTTCTCCTTCTGCAAAAGTTCCTGCGCGATAAGAGAGGGCGCTTGGCGACAAAAGACAAGGGACAGCCGAAAAGAATCCGCAACCGCAAGTCACTCGCCAGTCGGGCGGCCGCGCAACTTCTTGGTCTCGCCGCGACCGGTTTTTTCCTTCAGTCGGCGCTCGATCGAGCCGCGTGTCGGCTTGGTCTTCCTGCGCGGTGGCGGCGGCGGCTCCGCGGCCTTCAGGATCATCTCCTTCAGCCGTTCACGGGCATCCTCGCGGTTGCGCTCCTGGCTGCGAAAGCGACTGGCCTCGATCATCAACACGCCGTCTTTCGAGGCGCGGCGACCGGCGAGCTTCAGGGTGTTGGCCTTGATGCGATCGGTGAGCGCGGGCGAGGCCTGGACATTGAAGAACAACTGAACGGCCGTCGACACCTTGTTGACGTTCTGTCCACCCGGCCCGCCAGCCAGCACGAATTGCTCGCTGAGTTCCCACCCGGCGATAACGATCTGTTCGTTGATGTATAAAGGGTCGCTGGCCATGATCGCTCCTGGCGCTTTCTACTGCATAATTCCTAAAACCGGAATCGATTTACGGAGAAAATTATGCAGCAGATCTCGAGCCTTACAGCGTCCTTTGCGCGTCACATTTGACGCGTGCGCTGCAGCGCACAGAGCGAACCGCTTGAAAACAAGCAACCACAAAAAGTGAAACCCGGCCATTGAGGCCGGGTTTCACGTGAATCATAGCCAGCAATGCTTATTCGGCGGCAATCTTCGTGCCGGGAGCTGCATCGCGGACGCTGCCATCGACATGGTCTTCGAACTTGGCGAAGTTGGCGACGAACATATCGACGAGGCGACGGGCCTGAGCGTCATAGGCGTTACCATCAGCCCAGGTCGAGCGCGGATCAAGAATGCCGTCGTCGACGCCCGGTACCGAAACCGGCACGGCGAAGCCGAAGTTCGCGTCAGTGCGCAGTTCGCTAGCGTTCAGCGAACCGTCGAGGGCTGCCGCGAGCAGGGCGCGGGTCACCTTGATCGGCATGCGGCTGCCGGCGCCATAGGCACCGCCGGTCCAGCCGGTGTTGACCAGCCAGCAGGTGACGCCGTTGTTGGCGATCAGATCCTTCAGCAGGTTGCCGTATTCCGACGGGTGACGCGGCATGAACGGCGCGCCGAAGCAGGTCGAGAACGTTGCTTCCGGCTCGGTGACGCCCTTCTCGGTGCCGGCGACCTTGGCGGTGTAGCCAGACAGGAAGTGATACATCGCCTGTTCCGGCGTCAGCTTGGCGATCGGCGGCATCACGCCGAAGGCATCGGCGGTCAGCATGATGATCGTGCGCGGCTGCGGCGCGGTACCGGTTTCGCTGGCATTCGGGATGAAATCGAGCGGATAGGCGCAGCGGGTGTTTTCGGTCAGCGAACCGTCGTCGAAATCGGGAACCCGGCGTTCGTCGAGAACGACGTTCTCCATGACGGTGCCGAAGCGGCGGGTCGTCGCGAAGATTTCCGGCTCGGCCGCTTCGGAGAGACGGATGGCCTTGGCATAGCAACCGCCTTCGAAATTGAAGACGCCCTGCTCTCCCCAGCCATGCTCATCGTCACCGATCAGCGTGCGGGTCGGATCGGCCGAAAGCGTGGTCTTGCCGGTGCCCGACAGGCCGAAGAAGATGGCGGTATCGCCTTCAGGGCCGACATTGGCCGAGCAGTGCATCGGCATGACGCCCTTCTTCGGCAGCAGGTAGTTCAGAACGGTAAATACCGACTTCTTCATCTCGCCGGCATAGGACGTACCGCCGATGAGAATGAGACCGTTGGTCAGATCGCAGGCAATGACCGTTTCCGTGCGGCAGCCGTGCCGCTCGGGATCAGCCTTGAAGCTCGGCAGGTCGATGATCGTCAGCTTCGGCAGGAAGGAAGCCAGCGCACCACGCTCCGGACGGATCAGCAGGTTGCGAATGAACAGCGAATGCCAGGCAAATTCCGTGACGACGCGGGTCGGCAGGGCATTGTCCTTGTCGGCGCCGCCAACGAGATCCTGGACATAGAGCGACATGCCCTTGGCATGATCAAGCATATCCTGGCGCAGCACGGCGAAATGCTCCGGCGACAGCGGCTTGTTGTTGTCCCACCAGATCTGATCGTCGGTGGACGCATCACGAACGACGAACTTGTCCTTCGGGGAGCGGCCGGTGTGCTGACCGGTGCGCGCAACGATCGCGCCGTGCGCCGTCAGCTGAGCCTCGCCGCGGCGAATGGCTTCTTCATAAAGCTCTGGGGCTTCGAGGTTGTAGCGGACCACATCGAGATCCGTAAAGCCGAGTTTTTCCAAGCCGTTCGCTGCATTGCGAGTGCCGAGTTGCTCCATGGTCAAGCTTCCTTCGTGTTTGGCCATTGGCGTTAAATCTGGCCGGAACATACTTGCATGCTCGCTCAAAAACAAGGCGACGTCAAAAAAAGAATAATGATTTCAGTATATTAATCGATTTAAAGAAAATTATCGTTTTTTTAATCGGTTGAATCCGAGTTCCCTGCGCCATATCTGCCTCTGGGCGACGGAGTGTACGCTTGAGCGCATTTTGGGCTTCGCCACAATTTGTTCCACCTTTATACTCAAGTAACGCACCCGTGACTCGCGGTTGCCGCAGATTCGGAGACGAAACCGGCGATCGGCCTCAAATGACGGAGTTGAACACGATGCAGACCATCGCGCTTGTCGATGATGACCGGAATATCCTGACGTCCGTATCCATCGCGCTTGAAGCTGAAGGCTACAAGGTCGAGACCTATACCGACGGCGCCTCGGCGCTCGAAGGCCTGTTGGCCCGACCGCCGCAGCTTGCGATCTTCGACATCAAGATGCCGCGCATGGACGGCATGGAGCTGTTGCGGCGCCTGCGTCAGAAGTCGGATTTGCCGGTGATCTTCCTGACCTCCAAGGACGAGGAAATCGACGAGCTCTTCGGCCTGAAGATGGGTGCGGACGATTTCATCACCAAGCCGTTCTCCCAGCGCCTGCTGGTCGAGCGCGTCAAGGCGATCCTGCGCCGGGCGGCCAACCGCGAAGCGGCTGCAGCCGGCGGCACCGCCGGAACACCCAAGACTTCCGACACGCCCTCGCGCTCGCTCGAGCGTGGGCAGCTGGCCATGGACCAGGAGCGCCACACCTGCACCTGGAAGAACGAGCCGGTCACGCTTACGGTGACCGAGTTTCTCATTCTTCACTCCCTCGCCCAGCGCCCGGGCGTGGTGAAGAGCCGCGACGCGCTGATGGACGCCGCCTATGACGAGCAGGTCTATGTCGACGACCGCACCATCGACAGCCACATCAAACGGCTGCGCAAGAAGTTCAAGATGGTCGACAATGACTTCGACATGATCGAGACGCTTTACGGCGTCGGCTACCGCTTCCGCGAGATGGCCTGAAGCGACGCGGGGTCTCAGCACTTGCCATCGCGTCGTTTGTGGAGCATTCAGAACCGACGCGATGGCGGCAGGCTTTGACCCGCCTCTTGGCTTGGCCGGTGGCATCGGATCCACGAGACCGAAGACCAGAAAGAACATCCGCGGATCTGCGAAACCCGACATCCGGGTGACGCCTGGTCGCAATCAGAAGATACGGCGGGGATACTCCCGCTGCGGGAGCGGAAAGACTTGGTGGAAGTCTTGCAAGGCGATGTCGATGAACTTGACGGACGGACATCGGCGAAAGGCCGGCGCTGGGCCTATTCGTTCACGCTGATTCGCCGCCTGTTCGGCAACGCCGTCTTTTCGAGCCTGACGCGACGGATCGTCTTCTTCAATCTCGTTGCGCTCGTGGTTCTGGTCGGCGGGATCATGTATCTCAACCAGTTTCGCGAAGGGCTGATCGACGCCCGCGTCGAAAGCCTGCTGACCCAGGGCGAAATCATCGCCGGCGCCATTTCGGCTTCCGCCTCCGTCGACACCAATTCGATCACCATCGATCCTGAAAAACTGCTGGAGCTGCAGGCCGGCCAGAGCATCACGCCGCTGCCGAGCGACGAAGACCTCGATTTCCCCATCATCCAGGAACGGGTGGCTCCGGTGCTCAGGCGGCTGATCTCGCCGACCCGCACCCGCGCGCGCCTGTTCGACGCCGATGCGGATCTGCTGCTCGATTCGCGCCACCTTTATAGCGGCGGCCAGGTGCTGCGCTTCGACCTGCCGCCCGTCGATCCCGAAGCCACCGGTATCGAGGAAAAGTTCGGAAGCTGGATCAACCGCCTGCTGCAGTCGGGCGACCTGCCGCTCTACAAGGAGCCGCCGGGCGGCAACGGATCGATCTATCCGGAAGTGATGAACGCGCTGACCGGCGTGCGTGGTGCGGTGCGCCGCGTGACCGAAAAGGGCGAGCTCATCGTCTCGGTCGCCGTGCCAGTGCAGCGGTCCCGCGCCGTTCTCGGCGTGCTGCTCTTGTCCACCCAGGCCGGCGATATCGACAAGATCGTGCATGCCGAACGCCTCGCCATCATCCGCGTGTTCGGGGTAGCCGCCCTCGTCAACGTCATTCTGTCGCTGCTCTTGTCGTCGACGATCGCCAATCCGTTGCGGCGCCTTTCGGCCGCCGCCATCCGGGTGCGTCGCGGCGGTGCCAAGGAGCGCGAGGAAATTCCTGATTTCTCGTCGCGCCAGGACGAGATCGGCAATCTCTCCGTCGCGTTGCGCGAGATGACGACCGCACTCTACGACAGAATCGCGGCGATCGAGAATTTCGCCGCCGACGTCAGCCATGAGTTGAAGAATCCGCTGACGTCGCTGCGCAGCGCAGTCGAAACGCTTCCGCTCGCCCGCACCGACGAATCGAAGAAGCGGCTGATGGACGTCATCCAGCATGACGTTCGTCGCCTCGACCGCCTGATCAGCGATATCTCCGACGCCTCGCGTCTTGACGCCGAGCTTGCGCGTAGCGACGCCAAGGTGATCGACCTCGAAAAACTGCTGGGCGACCTCGTCGATATCTCGCGCCAGATCCGCAGCAAGAAGAAGCCGGTGCTGCTCGATTTCGTCATCGACCGCAAGGACAGCCCCAAGGCGCGCTTCGCCATCAACGGCTACGAACTGCGCATCGGCCAGATCATCACCAATCTGATCGAAAACGCCCGCTCCTTCGTACCCGAACAGGGCGGCCGCATCGTCGTGCGCCTGACGCGCTCCCGGTCGCGCTGCCTCGTCTATATCGAGGACAATGGTCCCGGCATCCAGGCAGAAGACATCGACCGGATCTTCGAACGCTTCTATACCGACAGGCCGGAAGGCGAAGACTTCGGCCAGAACTCCGGTCTTGGCCTGTCCATCTCCCGGCAGATTGCCGAAGCGCACGGCGGCACGCTGAAGGCCGAGAACATCATGGGTCCGGATCGGCGGATCGTCGGCGCCCGCTTCGTGCTTTCCCTGCCCGCCGAGCCGCACGCGTGACGCCGCGGCACAACATTCACGGCACGGCAATGGTTCTCGGCACGACCGGCTTTCTGGTAACCGGACCTTCCGGCATCGGCAAATCGCGGCTGGCGCTCGCCTGTATTTCGGCGGCACAGCAGATGGGACACTTTGCGGCACTGGTCGCCGACGATCGTGTCGACCTGTCAATGGAGCAGGGCCGAATAATCGCCCGTTGCCCCGCGTCGATCGAAGGCCTGATAGAGATCCGCGGCGCCGGCATTGCCAGGCTCGAGACGGTGCATGCAGCGGTAATGGATTGGGCAATCCTGCCCGTCAACGCGCCATTCGATCCGCGCATGCCGCCGGAAAACGAGGAACTTCCCCTACCCGGCGGTGGCAGCCTGCCAATTGTTCGCGTCCCCATTGAAAACGGCGTACACGTGCTTGCTGTTCTGCGTGTGCTGCTACCCGAAAAATTAGGATTTTAGCTATAGTTGCAGGCAACTGGGCTGGTTTTTCGGCATTTTTGGCTTGCACTTCGCCTTTTCCTTGCCAAGATGGCCGCCCCAACAGGTGGACGAAATTGCTGCATTGCGATATCTGACCATCAGTGAATTGCGCGTGCAGTCGGAGAAAAGATACCCATGATCGGACTTGTGCTTGTCACCCATGGCAAGCTGGCTGAGGAATTCCGGCACGCGCTCGAGCATGTTGTCGGTCCGCAAAAAGCTATCGAGACCGTTTGCATCGGCCCCGAGGACGACATGGATCAGCGTCGGCAGGATATCCTCGACGCCGTGACCAATGTCGACGAGGGCCACGGTGTCATCATTCTCACCGATATGTTCGGCGGCACGCCTTCCAATCTTGCCATCTCGGTCATGCGCAGCGGCACGGTCGAAGTCATCGCCGGCGTCAACCTGCCGATGCTGATCAAGCTGGCCGGCGTGCGTGGCGAAAGCGACATGGACAAGGCCCTGCTGGAGGCTTCCGAGGCGGGACGCAAATACATCAACGTCGCCAGCCGCGTCCTGAGTGGAAAATGATGGACCATCGCACCGACATGTTGCTGACGCGCGAGCTCCTCATCGTCAACAAACGCGGCCTCCACGCCCGCGCTTCGGCGAAGTTCGTACAAACGGTCGAGGCCTACGATGCCGAAATCACGGTGTCGAAGGACGGCAGCACCGTCGGGGGCACCTCGATCATGGGCCTGATGATGCTGGCCGCCAGCACCGGCTCAAGCGTTTGCGTCACCGCCAGCGGTGCGCAGGCCGAAGAAGCGCTGAATGCGCTCGACGCGCTTGTGCGCGACAAGTTCGGCGAAGAAATGTGACCGACAATATAAAGATATAAAGACTTCTTTATATCGAGGTTGCCCTGCCCCAGGATTCCTGATAGATCGATCGCACTCTCACCGCGATGACATGCGCGGGAGGCATAGTCGTGCCGCCGGATGGCCAGAGGGCCAGAGCGGCTTGAAGAGATCAGCCTGGAGAATTTCATGACCACCACTCAGGATTACATCGTCGCCGACATCGGTCTTGCCGATTTCGGACGCAAGGAAATCACGATCGCCGAAACCGAGATGCCGGGCCTGATCGCCTGCCGCGAAGAGTTCGGCGCCTCCAAGCCGCTGAAGGGCGCGCGGATCACCGGTTCGCTGCACATGACCATCCAGACGGCCGTGCTGATCGAGACGCTCGCGGCTCTCGGCGCTGACATCCGTTGGGCCTCGTGCAACATCTTCTCGACCCAGGACCACGCAGCCGCAGCAATTGCTGCCAGCGGCATCCCGGTCTTCGCCGTCAAGGGCGAAACGCTTGAAGAATACTGGACCTACACCGACAAGATCTTCCAGTGGACCGACGGCGGCGTCTCCAACATGATCCTGGACGACGGTGGCGACGCGACCATGTACATCCTGCTCGGCGCCCGCGCCGAAGCCGGCGAGGACGTTCTCTCCAACCCGGGTTCGGAAGAAGAAGAGATCCTGTTCGCGCAGATCAAGAAGCGCCTCCAGGCTTCGCCGGGCTGGTTCACCAAGCAGCGTGACGCCATCAAGGGCGTGACCGAGGAAACGACGACAGGCGTCAACCGTCTGTACCAGCTCCAGGCCAAGGGCCTGCTGCCCTTCCCGGCAATCAACGTCAACGATTCCGTCACCAAGTCGAAGTTCGACAACAAGTACGGCTGCAAGGAATCGCTGGTTGACGGCATCCGCCGCGGCACCGACGTGATGATGGCCGGCAAGGTTGCCGTTGTCTGCGGCTACGGCGACGTCGGCAAGGGCTCGGCTGCTTCGCTCAGCGGCGCTGGCGCCCGCGTAAAGGTCACGGAAGTCGACCCGATCTGCGCCCTGCAGGCAGCCATGGACGGTTTCGAAGTCGTCCAGCTCGAAGATGTTGTTTCGTCTGCCGACATCTTCATCACCACGACCGGCAACAAGGACGTCATCCGCATGGACCACATGCGCGAGATGAAGGACATGGCGATCGTCGGCAACATCGGCCACTTCGACAACGAAATTCAGGTCTCCGCGCTGCGTAACCTGAAGTGGACGAACATCAAGCCGCAGGTCGACATGATCGAGTTCCCGAAGGGCAACCGCATGATCCTTCTGTCGGAAGGTCGCCTGCTCAACCTCGGCAACGCCACCGGTCACCCGTCCTTCGTGATGTCCGCTTCGTTCTCCAACCAGGTGCTGGCTCAGATCGAGCTTTTCACCAAGGGTGAGAACTACAAGAACGAAGTCTACGTTCTGCCGAAGGCGCTCGACGAGAAGGTTGCCCGCCTGCACCTGAACAAGCTGGGCGCGAAGCTCTCCGAGCTGTCGCGCGAACAGGCCGACTATATCGGCGTCGGCCAGCAGGGTCCGTTCAAGCCGGAACACTACCGGTACTAATCGTTACCCGGGCAATCCACAACATGTTGTGGCCGCGTTCTTGACAAGAGAGCGCGGCCTCTTTTTTGGGCAGCTCCCTTCCCGGCGATTCGTCAACGAAGTATGCTCTAACCCATTGATTCGTGATGCCGGTGCGGACCTTCGGGCATTGCGAGTGGGATGTCTTGTCGGCAAGCGGCAAACAGACGGAGACAGACCGGGGATGCAATCAGAACTGACGCGAACCCTTCAACCGGGTATCGCCGGAACTGCGCATGGCACTACAGGGCCGGCAGCACCCTTCGGGCAGACGGGGACGGCAGCGCCATGACAACAGCACAACAAACCTCATCGGGCGGTCGCCGCAAAGGTCCGGTATATCTCCGCCGCCTGATTTCTTGCACGGCGCTTTTCGCTGCGACCGATGCGGTCGCCCAGGTCTCGGCGCAGAAGGCGAATATCTTCGGTTCGTCGGAGGTCATCACCTTCTCCGTCCTCATCGGCGTCATTTCCGCGGCGATGATCTCGGCAATCTGGCTGATCCGCCAGCGCGGCAATATCGAGGCTGAAAACCGCGAGCTGCGATCCGACCTTTCGGACGCCAATCAGCGCCTCTCGCGCTTCCAGGCGCTCATTGCCGACAAGAACCGCCGCATCGTCATCTGGGATGGGCTTGCCGAGCGGGCCGAGTTGCTCGGCCAGTTGCCGGCAGAAACCGGCGCGCCTGCAGACGATCGCGAGTTCCTGGCCTTTGGGCGCTGGATTAAGGCGAATTCCGCCAGCGAGCTCGAAAAGGCGATCGACGCCTTGCGCACGCAGGCACGCAGCTTCGATCTGGTGCTCGAAACGACGCGCAACGAAGTCCTGGAGGCACAAGGCCGCGTTTCCGGCGGACGCGCTTTTGTGCGCTTCATCGCGCTTAACAACATGCGGGCTGAACTGGCTGAACTGAAGCTCGAACGCGATCGCCTCAACAACTCGCTGACGTCCTTCCGCACCCTGCTCGACGCGATCGACCTGCCGGTCTGGCAGCGCGGCACCGATGGAGCGCTGAGCTGGGTCAACGAGGCCTATGCCGACGCCGTGGAAGCCCCCAACGTCGCTGCAGCCATCGCCGAGGGCCGTGAACTGCTGGCGACCGTGGCACGCGAAAAAATACGCGCCGTCTCGACCTTCGACACGCCATTCCGAGACAAGCTGTCGACCGTGGTCAAGGGCAACCGCACATTCTTCGACGTCGTCGACGCACGCAGCCCGGCCGGAACGACCGGCATTGCCATCGACGTCTCCGGCGTCGAGGCTGTGCGGGAAGAACTCAATCGCACGCTCAAGAGCCACGCGGAAACGCTTGACCATCTCGCAACGCCGGTCGCAATCTTCGACGGCAATCAGCGCCTGCAATTCTACAACCAGGCCTTCCAGCGCCTCTGGAACCTGGACATGGGCTTCCTCGAGCGCAAGCCGGACAATGGCGAAGTGCTCGACCGTCTGCGCTCGGGCGGACAGCTGCCCGAACAGCTCAACTGGAAACAGTGGAAGGCGAACGCGCTCTCCGTCTACCAGGCGCTCGATACGCAATCCGACCTCTGGCACCTGCCGAACGGCCAGACGCTACGGGTATTCGCAACGGCACGGCCGCAAGGCGGCGTCACGTGGGTATTCGAGAACCTAACCGAGAAGGTCGATCTGGAAACCCGCTACAACACGCTGGTCCAGGTCCAGGGCGAAACGATCGACCATCTGGCCGAAGGCGTTGCGGTGTTCGGTCCCGATGGCCGCATCCGGCTTTCCAACCCGGCCTTTCGCGCGACCTGGGGCATCAACGAGACCGAGGCGAAGCCAGGCACGCATATCCGCGCGATCGAGCAGGCCTGCCTCATGTCCTACGACCAGCCGGACGGCTGGAAGCGGTTCTCCCATATCATCACCAGTTTCGACGACGAACGGCCCTCGAGTCGAGGCATTCTTGAACTTCGAACCGGGCTGATCCTCGACTACGCCGTCATTCCGCTGCCAAACGCCCAGACGATGCTGACCTTCGTCAACATCACCGACAGCGTGCGGGTCGAACGGGCACTGACCGAGAAGAACGATGCGCTGCGCAAGGCGGATGCGCTGAAGAACGACTTCGTTCATCACGTGTCCTACGAGCTGCGCTCGCCGCTTACCAACATCATCGGTTTTGCCGATTTGCTGAAGACGCCTGCCTTTGGTGACCTCAACGATCGGCAGGCGGAATATGTCGATCACATCGCCACGTCCTCGTCGCTGCTTTTGACCATCGTCAACGACATTCTCGATCTTGCGACCGTCGACGCCGGCATCGTCGAGCTCGACATGTCGGAAATCAATCTTACCGACTTCCTCGACGACATCGCCCATCAGATGGCTGACCGACTGGTCGAGGGCGGCGTCACACTGCGCGTTGCGGCACCCGACAACCTCGGACGCATGGTCGCCGACCAGCAGCGGCTGAAGCAGATTTTCGTCAAGCTGCTCACCAACGCCGCCAACTTTGCTCCTGACGGTAGTGTCATCGAGCTTTCGTGCCGGCGCGACGGTGGAGACTTCGTCTTTTCCGTTTCGGACAGCGGACCGGGCATTCCCCAGGACGTGCTCGATACGGTGTTCAACCGCTTCGAAAGCCACGGTCAGCGCGGCGGCGCCGGCCTTGGCCTGTCGATCGTCGAGAGCTTCGTCAGCCTTCACCACGGCACCGTGTCGATCCGCAGCCGTGAGGGCGAAGGCACCGAGGTCAGCTGCCGTATCCCTTCGGCAGAGGTCCCGAAGATCGTCGCGGCGGAATAATGAAGCCGATCGAACGCTTCCTGAAGGACGAGGCAGCCACGATCCAGCTTGGCGAAGACCTGGCTCTGGCGCTGAAAGTCGGCGACTGCCTGGCTCTCTCGGGTGATCTTGGGGCCGGAAAGTCGACCTTGGCACGCGCCTTCCTGCGCGCCGTCGCCGATGACGACGGGCTGGAAGTCCCGAGCCCGACATTTACGCTGGTGCAGAGCTACGACCTGCGCATTCCCGTGGCGCATTTCGATCTCTATCGGCTGGCAGATGCCAGCGAACTCGATGAGCTGGGCTTCGACGAGGCGCTGTCTCTGGGCGTCTGCCTGGTCGAATGGCCGGAGAGGGCCGACGGGGCGTTGCCTTCCGACAGGATCGTGCTGCAGATCACCCATGAGGCGGCCGGACGAACCGCCAGCATCGCCGGCCCCGAAGATGCCCTGCAGCGCATTACCCGCTCGCTGGCGATCCGCGATTTCCTCGCAGGTAACGGATTTGCGGACGCGCGCCGACGTCACCTGAGCGGCGATGCCTCGGTGCGAGCATACGAACGGGTCGACGGCCGAGACGGCCTTCCGAGCCGGATCCTGATGGATGCCGCGCGGCATAAGCCCGGTCCGATCCTCCAGGATGGCAGGTACTACCAGCAACTCGCGCATATCGCCGAAGATGTGATCCCCTTCGTCGCCATCGACGAGCTCCTCAGAGAACGGGGCTTTGCAGCACCTGTGATCTACGCACGCGATCTCGACCAGGGAATTCTGCTGATCGAGGACCTCGGCTCCGAAGGAGTACTCGACGAGGCCGGGAAGCCGATCGAGGCACGCTACGTCGAAAGCGCGCGCTTGCTCGCCCGACTTCACGCCACCCCGGCAAGGCGTGACATCGCGCTCTCCGGCGGCGTAGAGCACCATATCCCTGATTTCGACCGGAGGGCGATGAAGATAGAGACCCGGCTGCTCACCGACTGGTACCTGCCGTGGAAACGCGGCGAGCCGGCGACGGAACAGGAAAAGCAGGAATACGCGGCGATCTGGGACGACCTCATCGACCTCATCGCGACGTCGGAGAAGAACCTGCTCCTGCGCGACTTTCACTCGCCGAACATCATCTGGCGTCCCGAGCACGAGGGTCTCCAGCGTGTCGGCCTGATCGACTTCCAGGATGCGATGATTGGCCCGACGGCCTATGACGTGGCGTCACTGGTGCAGGACGCTCGGGTGACGATCGAACCGGCACTGGCAAGCCGCATGATGGATGCCTATCTCGGCGACCGCCGCGCTGCCGGTTCGTTCGACGAGGCCCTGTTCCTTCGCGACTGGCATCTGATGTCGGCGCAGCGCAACTGCAAGCTCGTCGGCATCTGGGTGCGGCTGATGCAGCGCGACGGCAAACCCGGCTATATGAAGCATATGCCGCGCACTTTCGCCTATCTCGAAGTCGCTCTCATGCACGAAGCGCTGAAACCCTTGCGCGACTGGTGTATGAAGACGGGAATCATCGTGCCCGAATCAGCGAACTGACAGAGAAGCAATGTCGATCAGCAATGCGATGGTGCTCGCGGCGGGCCTCGGTACCCGTCTACGCCCGATCACCAACTCCATCCCGAAGCCACTGGTGAAGATCGCCGGCAAGCCGATGATCGACTATGTTCTGGATCTGCTGGTGAACGCCGGCGTCACCAGGGCAGCCGTCAACGTCCACCACTTCGCCGACCAGATGGAAGCACATCTGGCGCAGCGCCCGGCGCCCGAAATCGTGATTTCCGACGAACGCGATGCGCTGATGAATTCGGGCGGTGGCCTGGTCAAGGGGCTGAAGCTGCTTGCCGATGGCCCCGTTCTGGTGATGAACGCCGATCTCTTCTGGGTTGGCGAGGAAGCGGGCAAGCCCAGCAATCTCGAGCGGCTCGCCGGCTTCTTCGATCCGCAGCGCATGGACATGGCACTGCTTTGCGTGCGCGACGAGGATACGACCGGGCACAACGGCAAGAGGGACTTTTCGCTCGGCACCGACGGCCGTCTGGTCCGCTATGCCGAGGGCATGGACAATCCCGTGGTCTATGCCGGCGCGATCGCGCTCGACAAGAAACTGTTTGCCGACGCGCCGGATGATGCGTTCAACCTGAACATCTATTTCGATCGGGCGATCGCCGAAGGCCGATTGTTCGGCATCGTGCTCGACGGCCACTGGATGACTGTGGGCACGCCAGAGGCGATCGAAGACGCTGAAGCCGCGATCCGCCGCTACCAGCCGGAAGGATGAGCATGTCCTATCGCGGAACCAACGTCTTTACGATTCCGCCGGGCCTGCCCTTCCTGAAGACACTTGCGCGCAAACTCTGCGACGGGACGCTGACGCCGGATTTTCGCTACGATCCCGCGGATCCGCTGCCGCTTGCCGGCGTGACGATTTTCGTCCCGACGCGTCGGTCCGCCCGCGTGCTGCGCTCCGAATTCGTCGATCTGCTCGGCGGCCGTTCGGCAATCCTGCCGACGATCCGGGCACTCGGCGAAACCGATGACGACAGCGGCTTCTTCGATGCGGAAGTGCCGGCGATCTTGGACCTGGCGCCGCCCCTTCCCGGCACCGCCCGCCTGATCGAACTTGGCCGGCTTATCCTTGCCTGGCGAAACCGCCTGCCGAAGGTGGTGCTCGACATTCACGCGGAAAGCCCACTGATCGCCCCCGCAAGCCCGGCGGACGCCATCTGGCTGGCGCGCAATCTGGCCGAACTCATCGATGCGATGGAGACGGAAGAACTCGACTGGGAGCAGCTCGACAGTCTCGATGCCGGCGAACATGCGCTGTGGTGGCAGCTGACGCTCGAGTTCCTGAAAATCGCCCGCACCTATTGGCCGGAGCGGCTGGAAGAACTCAAACAATCCTCGCCGGCACGACATCGCAACGCCATCCTGCAGGCCGAGACCCAGCGCATTGCCGCGGGCGCGCTTCAAGGGCCGATCGTCATTGCCGGTTCGACCGGCTCCATCCCGGCGACGGCCGCCCTGATTGCCGCGGTTCAGAAGCTGTCCAACGGCACGATCGTGCTGCCGGGGCTCGACCAGACGATGACCGACGCCGAATGGGGCATGATCGTCGGCGAGACCGTCACCGGCGGCAGATCCGATCCGGCCAGCCGCAGCCACCCGCAATACGGCTTTCACCGCCTGCTGCAACGCATGCAGGTGGAACGCCGCGATATCCCGACCCTCGACCAGGCCGATGCAGGGCTCATCGATCGCAGCGAAATCCTGTCGCATGCGCTTTTGCCCGCCAAGGCGACGAATGGCTGGACTGAAACCCGCAACGAACTTAAGCCCGAAACATTGCAACGGGCCTTTGGCGACGTCGCCCTGATCGAAACCGCCAATGAGCGCGAGGAGGCGACGGCGATCGCGATCGCACTGCGGCTGGCGCTTGAGGGAAGCGACGACAGCCAGGCGGCCCTGATCACCCCCGACCGCAATCTTGCGCGCCGTGTCGGCGCGGAGCTGGCACGTTTCGATATCGAGGCCGACGATTCCGCCGGCACGCCGCTCGCCTCTACGCCTGCCGGCACGCTGATGCGGCTTCTGCTGGAGGCAAGTCTCAGGCCCGGCGATCCGGTACCGTTGGTCGCTTTGTTCAAGCATCCCCTAGCCCGCTTCGGCCTGCCGCAGGCGGAGATGCGCCGCAGCGCCGATGTGCTGGAGCGCTTGGCGCTGCGCAGCGGCACCGATATCGCCGACATTTCGCTTCTGGTGCCGCTGCTCGAACAGGCAGCCGGCCATCACAGGACGGACCGCCATCCCCCGGAATGGCGGATCGGCATTACCGAGGACGACATTCTCGCCGCGAGGGGCCTCGCAGCGCGGGTAAAGGTGGCAACGGACCCACTCGCCGGCGCGCTGGTGCGGCGCAGCCATGGCCGCCGCCCCTTCTCCGAGATATTTACCTTTGCCGAATGGGCGACACGAACCGGCCAGGCGCTGGAGGCCGTCTGCGGCGACGAGCGCGCCGACCTCAGCGGTCTATGGTCCGGCGAGGCAGGCGAAGCCTTGGCGACGCTGCTGCGCGGCATCATCGAGACCGAAGGCCAGATGGATGCCGACGGACCGCAATGGTGCGACATCATGGAGGCGCTTGCCGCCAGTGAGGCGGTCAAGCCGCGCTCGATGCGCCACCCCCGCGTCTTCATCTTCGGCGCGCTGGAATCGCGCCTGCAGAGCATGGATCTCGTGGTGCTTGGCGGCATGAACGAAGGCAACTGGCCGGGGCAAACCGCCAATGATCCCTTCCTTTCCCGAACGATGAAAACCGGGATCGGCCTCGAGCCGCCCGAACGCCGCATCGGCCAGCTCGCCCACGACTTCCAGATGGCGTGCGGCACCCGCAAGCTGATCTTCACCCGCTCGATGCGCCAGGGATCGGCGCCGACCGTCGCATCGCGATGGCTGCAGCGGCTGCTGGCGCTGGGCGGCAAGCGGCTGGCAGAGAACCTGCGATCGAACGGCAGCGACTATCTCCTGTGGGCGCGGATGCTCGACAAGGGTGGGCGTCAGGCCTTGGCCGAGCGCCCGGCACCCAAGCCGCCGGTCGACCTGCAGCCACGCAAATATTCGTTCAGCGAAGTCTCGCGGCTTCGCCGCGATCCCTATTCGATCTACGCGCGCCGGATCCTGCGTCTGCATCCGCTCGACCCGTTCAATCGCGATCCGGGCGCGTCAGAACGCGGCACGCTCTATCACCGCATCGTCGATCGTTTCGTGCGCGGCGGCTTCGACATCCTGTCCGCGGCTGCAGAAGAGGCGATGGGCCGCCTGCTCAATGAAGCCTTCGACGAAGAACGGCTGCCCGCCCATATCGACACCATATGGCGGCCACGCTTTGCAGCGGTCGGCAAGGCGTTCGTCGCCTGGGAACGGGAGCGTGCGCGGTTTATCCGCAAGCCGTTGACCGAAGTTGCGGCATCGATGGAGATCGGGGTGGTGGATATTCGCCTGACGGGGATCGCCGACCGGCTCGACACGATGACCGACGGGACGGTGGAAATCATCGATTACAAGACCGGCTCCAGCCCGTCGATCAAGGAAGCCCGCGTGCTGCTCGATCCGCAGCTGGCGCTGGAAGCGGCAGCGCTGAAAGCCGGTGCGTTCAAGGGCATGGGTCCCGGCCACCCGCAATCGCTGCTCTATGTCCGGTTGAAGCCCGGCTCCCGCTTCAAGGTCGAGACCGTCAACAACGAAAACAGCCGCGCCAAGGAAACGAAATCGGCCGATCAGCTGGCGGACGACGCCCTGACTGAGCTTAGAAAGCTGCTGACCGCCCTGATGTCGGGCAGACATGGCTTTGCCTCACGACTGATCGTGCAGAAGGAACGCGACTACGGCGGTGAATACGACCATCTGGCCCGGGTTGCGGAATGGTCGACAGCCGACAGCGAGGATGACAGCGATGAGGGATGAAAGCGCCGGCCCCGACGAAAGGACGCCCGAAGCCTGGCTCGACTGGACGTCGCGCCGGCAGTCGCTCGCCTCCGATCCCGCTCGCTCCGCCTGGGTTTCAGCCAATGCCGGGTCGGGCAAGACCCACGTTCTGACGCAGCGCGTCATCCGGCTGCTGCTTGCGGGCTGCAGGCCTTCGGCCATTCTGTGCCTGACCTATACCAAGGCGGCGGCTTCGGAAATGTCGAACCGCGTGTTCGAACGCCTTGCCGAATGGGTGACGCTCGACGACGAGGCGCTGGAAAAGCGGATCGAAACCATCGAGGGCGAGTTGCCCTCGCGGCTGAAGCTCCAGGAGGCGCGGCGGCTGTTTGCGCGCGCGCTCGAAACGCCGGGTGGCCTGAAGATCCAGACTATCCACGCCTTCTGCGAGGCGCTGTTGCACCAGTTTCCGCTCGAGGCAAACGTTGCCGGGCATTTCTCGGTTCTCGACGACCGGGCGGCGGCCGTGCTGCTGGCAGACGCGCGCCGCGCCCTCTTGACCGCGACAACGGCTGACAGCGATGCACCGCTTGCCGATGCCTTTGCCACCGTGCTCGAGCTTGCCGACGACACCGGGCTTGAAAAACTGCTGGGTGCGATCGTCTCCAACCGCACGGCGATACAGGCATTTCTCGACCATGCTGACCTCCATGGCGGCGTCGCCGTGCAACTGCACGCGGCACTCAGGCTTGAACCTGAAGACAGCGTCGAGCGCATCCTCGAAAGCGTCTGGCCGCTTCCCGGCCTTAACGGCCCGGCCCTCGAACGCTACCTTGGATTGGCTGCCAGCGCCGGCGGCGCCAAGGTGCTCGATTTCGCCGAGGGGCTTCGCGCAACGGCCAAGCTTGTCGATCCGATGGCCCGATACGAGGGGCTGCAGGAGCTGTTCTTTACCGGCACCGGCAAGCCGCGCGCCGAATCGGCCTTCGTAAACAAGGCCATGCTCCAGGCCGCGCCGGATCTGATTGAGCTGGTCGAAGCCGCCCGCGATCATGTCATCGCCTGCGCCGACCGGCTGAGCATCATCCAGATGTACGAGGCGACACTCTCGGCGCTGACGCTCGCCGATCGGCTCAACAACGACTATGAAGCGCTGAAGCGCACCCGCAGCCAGCTCGACTTCGAGGACCTGATCAATCGCACCGCAAGCCTGTTTGCGCGCGGCGACGTCAGCGCCTGGGTTCACTACAAGCTGGACCAGGGCATCGACCATATCCTTGTCGACGAAGCCCAGGATACGAGCCCGACGCAATGGACGATCATCCAGGCGCTGGCGGCGGAATTCTTCTCGGGCGACAGTGCGCGCGGCAACGAGCGCACCATGTTTGCCGTCGGTGACGAGAAGCAATCGATCTACTCGTTCCAGGGCGCACGCCCCGAGCGTTTCTCGCGCGAAAGCATCGAGACCGAGCGGCGCGTGCGAGACGGCGGCAAGGCGTTCAGTCCGATCCGCCTGCAGCTCTCCTTCCGCTCCACCGTCGACGTGCTCTCCGCCGTCGATACCGTCTTTGCCAACCCGGCGCATGCGCGTGGGCTGAGCGCCCGGAACGAAGCGGTCGTGCACGCCTCGAACCGCATCGGCCATCCCGGCGCCGTCGACATCTGGGATGTGATCGCGGCCGAGCCGACGGCGACCGACGACGAATGGACGGCCCCCTTCGATGCCACGCCGGAAACGGCACCGGTCAACATTTTGGCACGGCGCATTGCCGCCGTACTCGATAGCTGGATCGGGCGCGAGACCATCATCGAAAAGGGCGTGCGCCGCGCCATGCGCCCGGGCGATGTCATCGTGCTCGTCCGGAAGCGCGACGCCTTTGTCAATGCGCTGACCCGCGCCCTGAAGCGGCGCAGCGACATCCCCGTCGCCGGTGCCGACCGGCTGGTTCTGACGAGCCATATCGCCATCCAGGACCTGCTGGCGCTCGGGCGCTTCATGCTGCTGCCGGAGGACGACCTGTCGCTCGCGGCGCTGTTAAAGAGCCCGCTGTTTAACCTCGACGAAGACATGCTTTTCGAACTCGCTGCCCGACGGGACGAAGGCGCTAGCCTCTGGCAGAGGCTGCAGGAATCCGGCGCCATCGAAGGCTCCCCACATGAGGGAACCGTCAAGGCGCTTCTTCGTTATGCCGCCCTTTCTCAACAATTGGCCCCGCATGATTTCTATGCCCGCGTGCTTGGCGTTCATGGTGGGCGCGCGGCGTTTCTCGCCCGGCTCGGCAGCGAAGTGAGCGACATTCTCGACGAGTTCCTGACCTTTGCGCTCGAACACGAAAGAAGCGGCCTGCCCGGCCTGCAGGCTTTCGTCTCGACGCTCGAAATCGAGGCGCCGACCGTCAAGCGCGAGCAGGACAAGGAGCGCGACGAAGTCCGGATCATGACGGTGCATGCGGCCAAGGGGCTGGAGGCGCCGGTGGTGTTTCTGGTCGACGGCGGCGGCAAGCCTTTCAACTCCCAGCACGTGCCCGATCTTCGCTTCCTCGAGATGCCACTCGCCGATGGCTCGAGCTACCCGCTGCCCGTCTGGCGGGCGCCCGGTTCGGCTTCGAATTCACTCATCGCCGCCGACAGCGACCGGCTGAAGACGCTGGCCGAGGAAGAATACCGCCGGCTGCTTTATGTGGGCATGACCCGGGCTGCCGACCGGCTGGTCGTCTGCGGGTATCGCGGGCAGCGGCCAAGTGCGGACACTTGGCACGCCATCGTGCAGGCGAGCCTTTCGCAGGACGAGAATGGTCGCTGCACCCCTGTCACCTTCAAGGCGGGTGACGAAGAATGGCCAGGGCACTCCTGGCGGGAAACGCATGTGCCGCGCGAAGTGCCGTCAGGTGACGAGCTATCGGACCTCATGGCCCCCGCGAAGACCGGCCTGCCGATTGCTCTTTCGACGCCGCTGCCGCCGCCACGGCGGTTGCCGCGGCCGCTGAGCCCATCGGGCGTCGGCATTGCGGTCGATGAGGACGACGGCGACATGATCGTCAGCTCGGCGCTGTTTTCCGTGAAAACGCCAGCAAATTTCTCGATGCTGCGCGGCGCCATCCTGCACCGGCTGCTGCAGGTGCTGCCGTCGATCGCCCCGTCCGAGCGCCTGGCGGCGGCCGACCGATATCTCGCCCGCTCGGTGCCGCGTTGGCCCGAAACGCAACGCAAGCGCCTGCGTGATGCCGTCCTGCAGGTCCTCGATCATGGTGACCTGCGCGCGCTCTTTTCCGGCGCCAGCCGCGCAGAAGTCTCGGTCATGGGCACATTGAAGCTCGCAAACCGCGAATTTGCCGTTTCCGGCCGGATCGACCGGCTGTCGGTGGCGGATGGCGTCGTCACCATTGCCGACTTCAAGACCAATCGCAGCGTGCCCGCGTCAGCCGACAACGTCCCCGCCGCCTATAAAACCCAGCTTGCGATCTATCGCGAGCTGCTGCGGCCACTTTATCCCGCGCACCGCTTCCAGTGTGCGTTGATCTTCACCGAAGGCCCCGTCATCCACGTGCTCGAGGATGCGGCACTGGACAGGAGCCTTGAAGACCTCGCGACAAAGTGAGATACCCGATATTGAAAATCCAGTGGGACAGCCTCACATGAGACACAACATCTGGACACCGACATTTCGAACGCAAGGAGCAGCCGATGGCTACTGTAAAAGTCGATACATCCAATTTTCAGCAGGAAGTGCTGAACGCCGCCGAGCCGGTGGTTGTCGATTTCTGGGCTGAATGGTGCGGCCCGTGCAAGATGATCGCGCCGAGCCTTGAGGAAATCTCCAACGAGCTCGCCGGCAAGGTCAAGGTCGTGAAGCTGAACATCGACGAGAACCCGGAGCTGGCCGCGCAATACGGCGTGCGCTCGATCCCGACGCTTGCGATGTTCAAGGCCGGTGAAGTTGCCGACATCAAGGTTGGCGCTGCTCCGAAGACGGCCCTGACGTCCTGGATTTCGACTGCGGCCGCTTAAGGCCACCACATCGAAGTGACTTCAAAGCCCGGCTTGCCGGGCTTTTTTCTTGTCAAGAGCGTTTCCGATTTATGCGGAACCGCACAAACGCTCTATCTCTTTGTTTTTACGCATTTCCTGACGGAAAACCGCTTCGCACTTTTCCTGGAAATGCTCTAGAGGAAATTGCCCGGCTGCCAATTTTCGGGCGCCAGCGCAAATGGCGGCCTGTTGCGATCCTTGTCGCAGGCAACCGATCACTTCGGTGGCGTACCGTTATCGGCAAGCACGTCGCCGACGAGATAGAGCGAACCGCCGATCAGGATGCGTGGCGGCATCGGGTCTTCGTCGACGAGATTGGCGATGACGGTCAACGCTTCGGCCACCGATGACACGGCGGACGCCTCGAAGCCGACCGAGGCCGCGTCCTGCGCCAGGGCCACCGGATCCAGACCGGCATCGGAGCCACGAATCGGCACCGTGAAGACCTGTTCGGCCAGATCAAGGAAGGCGCGGAAGTAACCGAGCTGATCCTTGGTGCTGATCATGCCGATGATCAGGAACAGCGGGCGGGACTCCCGCTCCTCGAAATTCGCCATGGCTTCGGCGATCACCTGGCCGGCACCGGGATTGTGCCCGCCATCGACCCAGATTTCCGCATCCTGCGGGCCGTAGTGACCAAGCTTGCCACCGGCAAGACGCTGCAAGCGTCCGGGCCACTCGACGCCGGCGACACCGCGCTCGATGGCCGCATCCGGCACGTCGAAACCGGCGGCGCGGACGGCGCGGATGGCCGCGGCTGCATTGGCATACTGGTGACGGCCGGGCAGCTTCGGCAGGGGAAGGTCAGACAGACCCCGCTCGTCCTGATAGACAAGGCGGCCGAATTCCTCATGCGCCATGAAGTCCTGCCCGTAGACGGACATCGGGCAGCCGAGACGCTCGGCGGTCGAGGTCAGGACGTCGCGGACGCCTTCTTCTTCCTGCTGGCCGATGACGACGGAGCAGCCACGCTTCATGATGCCGGCTTTTTCCGCTGCGATCAGTTCGACCCGGTCGCCGAGATAGGCCTGGTGATCGAGCGAGATCGGCATGATCACGGAGACCGCAGGGCGGGTTATGACATTGGTCGCGTCGAAGCGGCCACCGAGACCGACCTCGATGATCGCGACATCTGCCGGGTGTTCGGCGAAAAGAACGAAGGTAACGGCGGTCAGGATTTCGAAGACGGTGATCTTCTCGCCGCCATTGGCTTCCGCGACGCGCCGAACCGCATCGGCAAGCACGGGATCGCTGACGAGCCTGCCCTTGCCACCCTTGACGCCAAGCCGATAGCGCTCGTGCCAGTTGACCAGATGCGGCGAGGTGTGGACGTGAACGCTCAAGCCCGCGGCTTCAAGCACCGCCCGCGAGAATGCGGTGACGGAGCCCTTGCCGTTAGTGCCGGCCACGTGAATGATCGGCGGCAGCCGATCCTGCGGATTGCCGAGCGCGGCCAGAAGCCGGGTTATCCTGTCCAACGACAGGTCGAAGCCTTTCGGATGCAAGGCAAGGAGTTTTTCGATCTCATAGCCTGCTTCGCTGGCTTCCACCGCTGTCATCTCGCCCTGCCCCGATAGGATCGTATGCTATGCGCTTGCCGCAACCGGCAAAGCCGCTGGTTCTGCACCGCCGCCGTTGAGTTTTACCGCATCGGCCGGCTTCTTCATCAGGATCTTCAGCACACGGGCCAGCGTCGAGGGAATGTCATGACGCTTGACCACCATGTCGACCATGCCGTGCTCCAGCAGGTATTCCGCGGTCTGGAAGCCTTCCGGCAGCTTTTCGCGCAGGGTCTGCTCGATCACGCGCTTGCCGGCAAAGCCGATTTCGGCGCCGGGTTCGGCCAGATGGACATCGCCAAGCATGGCGTAGGAGGCGGTTACACCACCGGTGGTCGGGTTCGTCAAAACGACGATATAGGGAAGGCCCGCTTCCTTGAGCATGTTGACCGCAACGGTCGTGCGCGGCAGCTGCATCAGCGACAGGATGCCTTCCTGCATGCGGGCGCCACCGGAGGCCGGGAAGATGACCAGCGGGCACTTCTCCGCAATCGCCTTCTCGAAGGCCTTCACGATCGCTTCGCCTGCGGCCATGCCGAGCGAACCGCCGATGAAGTTGAACTCATGCACGACGCCGACGAGCTTGACGCCCTGGACGCGGCCGACACCGGCCACGATCGTATCTTCCAGCTCGGTCTTGGCGCGACTGTCACGAAGGCGATCGGAGTATTTCTTGGAGTCGCGGAACTTCAACGGATCCTGCGCCACCTTGGGCTGCGGCAGGGCTTCATAGATGCCACCGTCGAACAGATCCTTCAGTCGCGCCTTGGCCGGCATCTTCATATGGAAGCCGGATTGCGGGATGACCCATTTGTTTTCCTCGAGATCGCGGTGATACACCATCTCGCCGGTTTCCGGGCACTTGATCCAGAGATTTTCCGGAACTTCCCTGCGGCCCAGCATCGAATTGATCTTCGGCCGAACGTAGTTTGTGATCCAGTTCACTTATAGACTCCTGAAGATTTTCTTCGGGTTGTGCGCGCTAATATAGGCAATTATTCGGCTGCTGCGAGCCGTGCGGACCGCACGCCAGCCGAAAGGCCCCTTACCAACGCTTCGACACCCGGTACCGTCGCGTCCGTTGCCCTGCCCTCTTCGGTCAGGCTCGACGCGATCTGATTGACGATCGCCGTACCGACGACGACGCCATCGGCGGAAGCACCAATGGCTCTTGCATGTTCCGCCGTCTTGACGCCGAAACCGACGCAAACGGGCAGTTTCGTATGGGCCTTGATGCGCTGAACGGCACCGGCAATCAACGACGGATCCGGCAGTGCCGAGCCGGTGATGCCGTTCATCGAGACGTAGTACACGAAGCCCGAGGTATTTTCGAGAACCTTCGGCAGACGACGGTCATCCGTCGTCGGCGTCGCCAGGCGAATGAAACTGATGCCCTTCTGCAAGGCGGGGATGCAGAGTTCATCGTCCATCTCCGGTGGCAGATCGACAACGATCAGGCCATCGATGCCTGCGTCCAAAGCATCCGTCAGGAAGCGATCGACGCCGTAGATGTAGATCGGATTGTAGTAGCCCATCAGCACGATCGGCGTGCGCTGGTCTTCCTCGCGGAAACGGCGAGCGATCTCCAGCGTCTTTGCCAGCGTCTGGCCGCCCTTCAGCGCGCGCTGGCCGGCAAGCTGGATCGCCGGTCCGTCGGCCATCGGGTCCGAAAACGGCATGCCGAGTTCAATGACGTCGGCACCGGCCTTCGGCAGCGCCTTCATGATGGAAAGGGACGTTTCGAAATCGGGGTCGCCACCCATGAAATAGGTGACAAGGACCGGACGTCCTTCCGACGCCACATCGGCGAACTTTCTGTCCATGCGTGCGGTCATGATCGTTATAGCCCCATACCCAGAATCTTGCCGACGGTGAAGATGTCCTTGTCGCCGCGACCGGAGAGATTCATCAGGATGATCTCGTCCTTGCCCATCTTCGGCGCACGCTTGATGACCTCGGCCAAGGCGTGCGAGGGCTCCAGCGCCGGGATGATGCCTTCAAGGCGGGTCAGCATCTGGAATGCCTCCAGCGCCTCGTGGTCCATGATCGGCACATATTCGACGCGGCCGACATCGTTGAGCCAGGAGTGTTCCGGGCCGATGCCGGGGTAGTCGAGGCCGGCCGAAATCGAGTGGCCTTCCTTGATCTGTCCGTCGCCGTCCTGCAGCAGATAGGTGCGGTTGCCGTGGAGCACGCCCGGCGAACCGGCCGTGATCGACGCGCAATGCTCGTCGCCGTCGAGCCCCTTGCCGCCAGCCTCGACGCCGACGATCTTCACGCCTTCGTCGTCAAGGAACGAGTGGAAGATGCCGATCGCATTGGAACCGCCGCCGACGGCAGCAATGACGAGATCGGGCAGCCGGCCTTCGGCCGCAAGCATCTGTTCCTTCGCCTCCTGGCCGATGACGGCCTGAAAGTCGCGGACCATTTCCGGATAGGGATGCGGACCGGCAGCCGTGCCGATCAGGTAATAGGTGTTGTCGACATTGGTAACCCAATCGCGCAGCGCCTCGTTCATCGCATCCTTGAGCGTGCCGTTGCCGGCGGTCACCGGCTTCACCTCGGCACCCAAAAGCTTCATGCGGAAGACGTTCGGCGCCTGACGCTCGACGTCGGTCGCGCCCATGTAGACGACGCAAGGCAGGCCGAAGCGGGCGGCGACGGTGGCCGAGGCCACGCCGTGCTGACCGGCGCCGGTTTCGGCGATGATGCGCGTCTTGCCCATGCGCTTGGCAAGCAGGATCTGGCCAATGCAATTGTTGATCTTGTGCGAACCGGTGTGGTTCAACTCTTCGCGCTTGAAGTAGATCTTGGCGCCGCCGAGTTCTGCGGTCAGCCGTTCGGCGAAATAGAGCGGGCTCGGGCGACCGATATAATGCGCGCCGAGATTGTCGAGTTCGGCCTTGAAGGCCGGATCGTTCTTTGCCTTGTCCCACTCGGCCTGCAGATCGAGGATCAACGGCATCAGGGTTTCAGCAACGAAGCGGCCACCGAAAATGCCGAAACGGCCGTCTTCGTCAGGGCCCGCCCGGAAGGAATTCAGTTTTGGCGCCTCGTTCACGTCTTGCTCCCTGACCGTGCCGTAACCGCCTCCGCCTGGCGAACGGCATCGAAAAACGATTCCATGAGCTTCAGATCCTTGACGCCCGGCGCGCTCTCGACGCCGGAGGAGGTATCGATGGCGCGGGCGCGCGTCTGCGCCAGGGCCTCACCGATGTTGTTCACGTTCAAACCACCGGAAAGCATGTAATCGACGCTGCCGTCAAGCGCATCGAGCAGCTTCCAGTCGAAGGAAACACCGTTGCCGCCGGGCAATTCCGATCCTGCTGGGGGCTTTGCATCGAAGAGAAAGCGGTCGGCGATCCCGATATAGGGCTCGACCTTTTTCAGATCGTCGGCGTCGCGGATCGACAGGGCCTTCATCACCGGAAGGCCGTAGACCGCCTTGACGGTGAGCACCCTGTCGGGCGTCTCGCTGCCATGCAGCTGCAGAATGTCCGGATTAAGCGCGGCGACGATTTCATCGAGATCGTCATTGTCGGCATTGACGGTCACGGCGACGATTTTCGCCTTGCCTCGGATTCTGTCCGCCAGGCGGCCAGCGTCATCGGGTTCCAGGTTGCGCGGGCTCTTGGCGAAAAAGATGAACCCCGTGTGCGTTGCGCCGAGCGCAACTGCGCGATCCACCGCTTCCGCGGTCTTCAGCCCGCATATCTTCACTTCGGTTTTCATGAGAAGCGACCTTGCATGAAATGTCGCTGGAGTCGAGCCAAAAACCACCCTGCACACCGTCGTCCAGAGGGTGCGGCATTGCGGTGTCGGCGTGCGCTCACCATATGCATTCTATCACAACGGAGAGACGAATGCGTCTGCTGCTTGCCCTCATTCTTCCCTGGCTTCAGTTCTTCACCATCGGCCGTCCCTTTGCAGGCATCATCTGCCTCATTCTGCAGATTACCCTGATCGGCTGGGTACCGGCAGCGATCTGGTCGGTCTATGCGCTTAGCCAGTACAAGACAGACGAGAAAATTCAGGCGGCACTCGCCGGCCCCAGCCGCGGCTAATTCCAAAGCAAATCAGTCGAAGTCGATGGCGTGCAGCATCGTGCCGTTGCGCCTTAGCCAGCGCTTGGCATCGTTGGTGTCGGGGCAAAGCTTTTCGCACAGCGCCCAGAATTGAGGGCCGTGGTTCATCTCCTGGAGATGCGCGACTTCGTGTGCTGCGAGATAGGCGATGACCTTCGGCGGCGCCATGACGATGCGCCATGAGAAGCTCAGGGCGCCATCGGCCGAACAGGAGCCCCAGCGGCTGCGCGTGTCCTTCAGGCTCAGCGATTTGGGCCGCCGGCCGATCCGGCCGGCATAGACCGCGACCAGGCGATCGAGATCGTGCCGCGCTTCCTTCTTGAGAAAGTCGACGATGCGGCGGCGCAGATGTTCCTCGCCGCCGCTGACACGCAATATCGCGTCTTCGCCGACGATGATTGCCTCGGTCAAACCTCTGATTTTTCCTGACCTTTCGATCCGATGCGCGATACCGCGGATCAGGATCGAGCCACCCTCTTCCAGTTGGCTTTCGCCGGAAAACCGCGCCAGCTTTGTCATCAACCAGCCCTGATGGCGGTTGAGGAAGGCGTTTACCTCCCGATCGGCCAGCCCTTGCGGAACCGTCAGCTTCAGCGCCCGACCGCCGGGCTCGATGCGCAGCGTCATTCGTGTGGCGCGCGAATTCTGGCGGATGGTTAGCGGAAGCATCTTGCCCGCGACTTCGATTTCTCGGGTCGTGTCGACAGGAGCCGGGGGAATGCGCCGCCGCGTGAAAGAAGGGAACATGACGGCTTTCTATCCGATTCGCGGTCTTTTCGGCTAATGCATAATTCCCTAAGGCATCAACGATCCAGGGAATTGCCAGTGCCTGATGATCGAAGCGCCTGATGATCGATAAGGATCGGCCCGTTTTCTCATCGAGAGAGACACGTGGCCCGCATGGCTGATCGCGACATCCGGCGTTTCATGTGAAACACCGGATGTCTTTTTCGTCACTCAGTTTGCCTCGAACGGGGCTACCGGTCCGGAACCGCCGTTGCGGCGTTCGCGCATGAAGCGGTCGAACTCTTCCTGGTCCTTGGCGCGGCGAAGCTCGCGCACGTAGGAATCGAATTCCTCGCGCATTTCATCGAGCTTGCGACGCTCTTCATCGAGGCGGGTAAGCTCGGCTTGGCGCCAGTCATCGAAGGCGACGTTGCCGGTGCGATGATGCTGCGTCCAGTTGGCGCGATTGCCGCGCTTGAAGGCGGAGCACATGCCATCGACCGTGCTGTTGGCGTCCTTCTTGAACGTTTTCAGTTTCTCGCCGAAGAGGATGTAGGCGAGCATGGCCAGGCCGAGAGGCCAGAAGACCACGAAACCGAGCACCATCAATGCAATGGTCGCGGGCGTCCAATCCGGACGGATCAATGCAGATTGGTTCATCTTCAGGATTCCTCGCAATCACCCGGGCCACCCATTGCGGCCCGGTGAAAACGATGTGGGAAGGCGGGCTTTCGACTACAAGACGCCCTTCCCCGGAATCGGACAAACCCTTGACTCTAAGCGGGCAAAAGCCCGCATTTTACGGGGATCAGGCGGTTTTGCCGCCCTTGATCAGCTGCTTTACCGGCTTTGCGTGGCGTGCGTGCTCGCGCTGGAAGGCGACGATGCGCGGCGCGATCTCGCGACGGAAACGCGAACCGTTGAAGACGCCGTAGTGGCCGACGTCCGGCTGCATGTAGTGCATCCGCATGTGCTCGGGGATGTTGGTGCAGATCGTCTGCGCCGCCTTCGTCTGGCCGAGACCGGAAATGTCGTCATTCTCACCTTCGACCGTCAGCAGGGCCACCTTCTTGATCGCCGTGGTATCAACCCGGCGACCGCGATGCATCATCTCGCCCTTGGGCAAGGCATGCTGCATGAAGACGACCTGAACGGTCTGCAGGTAAAACTCTGCCGTCAGATCCATCACCGCAAGATATTCATCGTAGAAATCCCGGTGCTTCTCGGCCGCATCGCCGTCGTTCTTCACCAGGTGGGCGAAGAATTCCTTATGGGCGATCAGATGCCGGTCGAGGTTCATCGACATGAAGCCGGAGAGTTGCAGGAAGCCGGGATAGACCATGCGCATGAAGCCCGGCTGCGGCCACGGCACCGGCATGATCACGTTGTCGCGGAACCACTCGATCGGCCGTTCCTTGGCCAGCAGATTGACGGCTGTCGGGTTGATGCGCGTATCGATCGGCCCACCCATCAGCGTCATCGACGCCGGCGACAGCGGATCATCAGCCGCTTCCATCAGGGCGACGGCGGCAAGCACCGGAACGGCGGGCTGACAGACGCCGATGACATGGGTGTCGGGTCCGAGGAAGTGCAGCATCTGGATGACGTAGTCGATGTAGTCGTCGAGATCGAAGGTGCCCTCGCTCAAGGGAACCATGCGCGCGTCTATCCAGTCGGTGATGTAGATGTCGGAATGGGGAAGCAGGGCCTCAACGGTTCCACGCAAGAGCGTGGCATAATGGCCCGACATCGGCGCGACGATCAGCACCTTCGGATCGGCAGCCCGCCCCTTGGGAAGCGCGCGCTCGAAATGGATCAGATTGCAGAACGGCTCGCGCCAGACGATGCGCTCGTGAACGCCAACGGGCTCGCCGTCGATCAGCGTTTCGGGAAGGCCGAATTCCGGCTTGCCGTAGCGGCGCGTCGACCGCTCGAAGACCTCGAGGCCAGCCGCCGTCGCGCGGCCGAAATAGGTGTGCGAGATCGGGTTCATCGGATTGCTGAAAGCAAGCCGCATGGCATCCGCCGCCGTTCGCCACGGCGCCATCATGGCATGATTCAATTCATAGAGCTGGTAGAACATAGGAAGCGTACCCCTTGGTTCAATCAACGACAACGCCGCTCCCAGTCGGACGCAAGCTTGCGATTGTTTGTCTTGGTGTCCGCAATCCCTGCCAGACTACCATGTTTCTTGTGCACTGCAACAAGTATACCCGTTTCGGTTCTAGACAAGCGACTTCTGCGAGAATGCGCCCGGATTACTGACAATTAACAAACGGACTTGCTCGGAGCTGGCCGAAAAGTCGCGTTTTCGTCAAAAATCGCGGATTTCGGCGAAGGCGTCTTACTTTCTCCGGCCGGCTTTCGATATCTGGCCGCCGATCCGCTTTCTCGCATCGCAGCAGAACGGGTCGTCACGCCGCCGCTATCCGGACGATCGCCTTGACCAGGCCCGACTTCTCATGCGCCCAGCGCGGCAGATCGTGGACCACCGCGTCCATCGTCGTTCGGTGGGTGATCAACCGCTCCACCGGCACCAGCCCCTCGCGTATCGAATTTACGACATGGTCGAAATCCTTGCGCGTGGCGTTACGGCTGCCGATCAACGTCATTTCCCGCTTGTGAAATTCCGGATCGGAGAAACGGATGCTGTCCTTGACGACGCTGACGAACACCAGTGTTCCCCCATGAGCCACATGGCCGAAGGAAGCCTCCATCGAACCGCCATGGCCGGTGGCATCGAAGACGACATCGAAACCATCGCCCCCGGTCGCCTCGGCGACGCGCCGAACGCACGCTTCGTCGGCAACGATGCCGGAACCGAAACCGAGCCGGTCGGTCGCAAACGCCAGCCGTTCGATGCTGGTATCCATCAGCGTCACCGCATGGCCGGCGATGCGCGAGAAGATGGCGGTTCCAAGCCCGATCGGCCCGGCGCCAATCACCAGAGCACGAACGCCGGCAGGGGCCGCAGCCCGGCGCACGGCATGGGCGCCGATAGCGAGGAATTCCACCGTCGCTGCCGCCTCTGGCGACAGATCGATCGCCGGATAAAGATTGCCCTCGGGAACGAGGATTTCCTCGCAGAAGGCTCCGTCGGTATGGACGCCGAGCACCTTGATCGCCGTGCAGCAGTTCGGCTTCCCCCGGCGGCAGGCGACACAGTCGCCGCAGGAAAGGTAGGGGTTGACCACCACAGGCGTTCCCGGCGCGATCGTCGTCGACGGTCCGTTGGCAATTACCGTCGCGGAGATCTCATGCCCCATCACTCGCGGATATTCCAGGAACGGGTGCTTGCCGGCGAAGATGTGGTAGTCGGTGCCGCAGATGCCGACATGGCTGACGGCAACCCGCACCCACCCGGCCGATGGGGCGGGCGCGGGCGCGCGTTCAACAATCTCCAGGCGGCCGGGTTCCGGGCAGAGGACGGCTTTCATGTCATTTTCCGCATGTTGTCAGGGCCGGCGCCTAGCGCGCGCCGCGCCGCCTGAGCTGATCAAAATAGACGATCACGATGATGAGCACGCCGGTGATAATGCGCTGCCAGAACGAATTGACGTTGAGCAGGTTGGCGCCATTGTTGATCGTGGCGAGAATGAAGGCGCCAAGCAGCGGGCCGTGCACGGAGCCGACCGCGCCGAAGAGGCTGGTGCCGCCGATGACCGACGAGGCGATCGCCTGCAGCTCCCAGCCTTCGGCTTGCGTGGCGTTGCCGATGCCGATGCGGGAGGCGAGCAGCAGGCCGACAAAGGCCGCGCAGGTCGAGGACAGGATATAGGCAAGATAGATCGTGCGATGCACGTTGACGCCGGAAAGGCGGGCCGCCTCACTGTTGGAGCCGACGGCGAAGAGATAGCGGCCAAAGCGGCTCAAGTGCAGGAAGACATAGGCCGGGATCGCCACCACGATCACCATCCAGAACAGGCTGGGTACCCCGAGGAAGTTGGCGCGGGAGAAATTGGTGAAGGCCTCGTTGGTGATCGAGATCGTCGAGCCATTGGTGATCAACAGTCCGATGCCGCGCAGCGAGGTCAGGGTTGCAAGCGTGATGATGAACGGCGGCAGACCCATGCGGACAATACCGAAGGCGTGGAAGGCGCCGATCAGCACGCCGAAGGCGAGCGTCAGGATGATCGCAATCCAGAGCGGCACGCCGGCGGCAAGCAGCCAGGCGACGATCACGCTGGTGAAGCCGACAACGGCACCCACGGAAAGATCGATGCCCGCAGTGATGATGACGAAGGTCTGGCCGACCGCAAGGATCGCCGTCATGGCGCCCTGGCGCAACAGGTTGCTGATGTTGTTCGGCGTCCAGAAACTGTTGGTGGCAAGCCCCAAGAGCAGCCAGAGGAAAAGCAGGAGCCCGAGAAGCGTGAGCCCGAACAGGATGCTCACGCCTTTCCGCGGCGCGGGGCCGGCTCCGCTGTCGACCGTATCAGCACTCATCGTCGTCCTCCTGCTTCTTCTTGATTGTCATTGTCGCGATCAGACACCGATCGCCTGTGTCAGCACTTCCTCGTGGCTTGCCGCGTGATAGTCGTGGCTGGCGACCAGCCGTCCCCGGCGAAACACGTGCAGGCGATCGGACAGTTCGTAGACTTCAGGCAGGTAGGAGGAGATCAGGATGATCCCCGCTCCGTTTTCCAGAAGCCGGGCGAACAACCGGTAGATTTCCGCCTTGGTGCCGACGTCGACGCCGACCGTCGGCTCATCGAAGATGAAAAGCTTGGCGCCGTGGCTCAGCCACTTGCCGATGACGATCTTCTGCTGGTTGCCGCCGGACATCGCCGAGACAAGCACGCGGCGCGATGGCGTCTTGATCTTCAAATCCCTGATCTGCCGATCCGCATTCTCGATTTCCTTCTGACGGTTGATCGTCAGCCCGCGCGTCAGCCGACTGAAGATCGGCAGGTTGATGTTGAGGCCGATCGGCAGATTGAGGCAGAGGCCCTGATCGCGCCGGCTTTCCGGTGCCAACGCAATGCCGAGGTCTATCGCGATCCGCTCGTTGGCGATATTGACCTTGCGCCCCTGCCAGTAGACCTCGCCCGCAGTCGATGCATGGCGACCATAGAGGCCGAGCGCAAACTCGCTGCGTCCGGCACCGATCAGACCGTAGAGGCCGACGATCTCGCCGGCGCGAACGGTCAGCGACACATCCGCGAAACCGGGGCCGCTCAAGCCCCGGGTCTCGACGATCACTTCGCCGGCCGGAAAGTGTTCCTTGTGGTAGATCTGCTCGATGGTGCGATTGATCATCAGGGTGATCAGTTCGGCGTCGTTGGTCTCGCCGATCTTTCGCGTGCCGACGTGGGTGCCGTCGCGCAGCACCGACACACGATCGGCCAGCTCGAAGACTTCCTCCATGCGGTGGCTGATATAGACGATCGTCACACCTTCGCCCTGTAGCCGGCGAATGAGTCGGAACAGTTGCGCGGATTCCTGACGGGTCAGATAGGCGGTCGGCTCGTCGAAGATCAGAAACTGGGTGCCGCGCATGGCGGCGCGAGCGGTCGCGACCAACTGCTGCTGGCCGATCGTCAGGCTGCCGAGCGCCGCCGCGGCCGGCAGGTTGAAACCGAGATCGTCAAGGACGCTCTGGGCCGCCTCGGTCATGGCGCGCTTGCGCATCAGGCCGGCGCTGTTGATCTCGTCGCCGAGGAACATGTTGGCGGCGACGCTCAAGTGCGGGCATAGCACCACCTCCTGATGCACGGCGTTGATTCCGCGCGCAATCGCTTCTTGAGGATTGTCGAGCTGGACCGGCTTGCCGCACCAATAGACTTCGCCAGACGTGCGCCGGATGACGCCGGTCAAAAGCTTGATCAGTGTCGATTTTCCGGCACCGTTTTCACCAACGATGGCGTGAACTTCTCCTGATAGAAAGGTGATGGAAGCGGGCTTCAACGCTTCGACGGCGCCATATTTCTTCTGAAGCGCGCGCATTTCCAGGATCGGTTCGCCCCTCGGCACTGGGTGGCGGGCAGCCGTCCTCAAACCGTCGCTCTTGTTATCGCTGACCTCATCGAGACCTGGCATCTGCGCACTCCTCCCAATCGCACAGACTGCCAGCGGCCGGTCCTCGTATCCGGCCGCTGGCAACCGTATTCTCGGCGGCAGGCAATGCTCGCGCCTGCCGCCGATTGCCGTCAATTGACCTTCGGGTTCAGCAGTGCGTCGATCTTCGGTTCAGCCATGTTGGCCTTGGTCACCAGATTGGCGCCGGTATCGACATTGGCTTCGACCTTCTCCTTCTTCGAGACCGCAAGCGCCGTCTTCACGCCATCATAACCCATGCGGTAGGGATCCTGAACGACCAGGCCGGCCAGCACGCCTTCCTTGAGGAAGCCGACAGTCTTCTCGTCGCTATCGAAGCCGATCACCTTGATCTTGTCGCCGAGCTTGTTTTCGGCAATCGCCTGGCCGACACCCTGTGCCATGATCAGGTTGGAGGCAAAGACGCCGACGAGATTCGGGTTGGCGGTGATCAGGTCGGTCATCATGTTGAGACCGGTGGTTGCCTGGCCATCGGCATATTTGTCGGCCACGACCTTAAAGCCCGGATATTTCGTCTTGATCTGGTCGAGGAAGCCTTCGCGGCGCTGATCGAGCGAACCGACGCCCGGCAGGCTGGTGATGATGGCGATATCGCCTTCTTCCTTGCCCGACATTTCCTTGATCGCTGCAGCCAGACCATCGGCCGCGATCCTGCCACCCTGAACGTTGTCGGTCGTCAGGAACGAGGAGAACGCCTTGGAATCGGCGCCGGAGTCGATGCCGATGATCGGAACCGCCTTGGCAGCTTCGTCGATCGGCTTGCCCAGCGCCTTGAACTCGGTTGGTGAGATCACCACGGCAGCCGGAGAACCGGCAACGGCGTTTTCGAGGATGCTGATCTGACCGTTGATATCGGATTCGGACTGGGCGCCGAGCTCGGGAACGTTGACGCCGAGATCCTTGCCGGCCGCGCGCGCACCGGCCAGCACGATCTGCCAGTAGAAGGACGTGGTATCCTTGACGATGATCGGGATCGTGACATCCTGCGCGAAGGACGCGACGGGTGCCATCGCGGCGATCATCGTCGCGCCGGCCAGGGCAGTGAAGGCACGGCGGGAAAGAATGTGCTTGGCTATGCTCATTGGGGTTCTCCTCTCAGTGCACCTCGTTCCACCTTATGGAGATCGATTCGCCAGGTGCTTGCATATCGATCTTTTATCGATAAAAAACATATTGAAACGCTAATACAACGCTGTCCGCTTTGCAAGCAGTCGTTGCTGCGATTTACGTGACTGCACTGTCTCCTCCCAGATTACGTTTCGTTATGTGAAATTCGGGTTGTGCCTGCAAGGACCCGCGGGCTCGGCACCCTCAAGCATCAGGCCCGGACTGCCTCCAATCCAAGCTCCGGCGCCACAAGCGTGTAGGGCTCGAAAGCCGAGAAATCGTCCTTTGACATACGATGCCGCAGCGCATCGATGTTGCGCCTCAAGCTTTCCGGTTTCGCTGTCCCAAGCAGGACCGAGGCAACCACCGGATTGTCGAGCGGGAACTGCATGGCGGCAGCGGCCAACGGCACACCACGCTCCCGGGCAATGCGTTCCATCGCGCCGACCTTTTCGCGCACCTCGGCATTTGCTCGCATATAGTCGAAATGCGCGCCATCGACCGGGCCAGTCGCCAGGATGCCCGAGTTGAACACACCGCCGACGATCAGCGACGTCTTCTTTGTCTCGCAGAGCGGCAGGAGTTCGGCGACTGCGGAACGATCAAGCAGCGTATAGCGCCCCGCAAGCAGGATGCAGTCGATGTCGGCACGGCGCATCACCTCCAGGCAAACCGGAACCTCGTTGACGCCAAGCCCATAGGCCGCGATCACGCCACCAGCCTTTAGTTCCTCCAGCGCCTTAAGGCCGGAATCCAGCAATTGCCTGAGATAGACGGCGTTGCGGGCGACACCGTGCGTGTAGACGCCGATATCATGGACATAGAGGATATCGATGCGATTGAGGCCGAGGCGCGCATAGCTGAATTCCACCGAACGCATGATGGCATCGTAGCTGTAGTCGTAACGCACGTCGAAGTTCAGCGCCTTGACGTAGGAATAGTCCGGCACGGCGCCTTCAGGCACGGGATGCAGCAGCCGTCCGACCTTGGTGGACAGCACATAGTCACCGCGCGGCTTGTCGCGCAGGAAATCGCCGACCCGCCGCTCTGCAAGACCGAGCCCGTAATAGGGTGCGACGTCGAAATAGCGCAAACCAGAGCCCCAAGCGGCGTCCAGCGTTTCGATCGCCGCTTCGCGCGTGCATTCGCGGTAGAGCCCCCCAAGTCCGGCGGCGCCGAAGCTGTATTCGGTCACCGGCAGGTCGGTTCGACCGATCTTTCTCGTCTGCATTCCCTGTCTCCTCCCTCCTAGGATGCGCAAGCTCACATCATCAGAGTGTTGCCCCGAGATGCCAGGGCACGAATTCGTTGTCGCCGTAGCCGAAGAGTTCGCTCTTGGTCTTCTTTCCCGAAGCGGTATCGATGATGAGATCGAAGATCTCGCGACCGAGGTCGGCAATCGTCGCCTCGCCGGATGCGATCACGCCGCAATCGATGTCCATGTCTTCTTCCATCGCGCGGAACAGCGCGGTGTTGCTGGTCAGCTTGATCGACGGTGCCGGCCGACAGCCGAAACAACTGCCGCGGCCGGTGGTAAAGGCGATGACATTGGCTCCGCCGGCCACCTGGCCGGTCGCCGACACCGGATCGTAGCCGGGCGTATCCATGAAGACGAGCCCGTGTTCAGTGACGCGTTCGGCATAGCCGTAAACCGCATTGAGCGGTGAGCGCCCGCCCTTGGCGACCGCACCCAGCGACTTCTCCAGAATGGTTGTGAGGCCACCGCGTTTGTTGCCCGGCGAAGGATTGTTGTCGAGCGATGCACCATGCAGCGCGACGTAGTTTTCCCACCAGACAATCAGCCCGTCGAGCTTTGCGGCGACCGCCGCGCTGGCGGCACGGCTGCGCAACAGATGTTCGGCGCCGTAGATTTCTGACGTTTCGGAAAGGATGGCGGTACCACCGGCAGCCGCCAGGATATCCACCGCCGCTCCCAGCGCCGGGTTAGCGGTGATGCCAGACAGCCCGTCCGAGCCGCCGCATTGCAGACCGACGATGATTTCGCTGACCGGAATGGCGACGCGACGTTGCCTGCCGACTTCCTGGGCAATTTCATCGAGGATGCCGAGTGCACGCTCGACCGAGCGTCGGGATCCGCCGGCCTCCTGGATGTTGAAGTGGCGCTTTTCCTGCCCGGCTCCGCTCTGCCCGTAAAGCGTCAACTGGTTGACCTCGCAGCCGAGCCCGACCATCAGCACCCCGCCGAAATTGGCGTGGCGCGCGTAGCCCGCCAAGGTCCTGTGCAGGTTCATCATGCCGTCGCCGGTCGAAGACATGCCGCAACCCTGGTCATGCACGATCGGCACGAATCCGTCGATGCCATCATATTTCGGCAAGATGCGTCTGTTGGCCTCCTCGGCGATTGCCCGGCAGACGGTGGTGGAACAGTTCACGCTGGCAATGATGCCGATATAGTTGCGCGTCGCCGCCCGTCCGTCTTTGCGCCGATAGCCCATGAAGGTGCGCGCCCTGTCGGCGGCGCTCGCCTCTTCCGGCGCGCCTTGTGGACTGATGGCCAAGCGATCCTGATCGAAGGAGAGGTTGTGGGAATGGACATGCTCGCCGGCTTCTATATCGCTGGTCGCGCGTCCGATCGCCTGGGCATATTTGACCACGGGGTCGCCCGCACGAATCCGCCGTATGGCGACCTTGTGCCCCAGATCGATCTTCGTGGCGGTGCGAACTCCGCCCGGCAGGGCCTCGCCGGCAGCGATTGCCAACGTCGCCACGGCCACATTGTCCTCAGGAGCCAGAAGGATTGAAGACGGCACAGACACTCTGAATTTCTCCGTGAAAACTGCTGCGATTTTGAGAAGGGTCTATTTGTCTTTTATCCACAATAGACAGATCGCCGTCAATGGGTATTATGAAACGAGACAGCGCCGCCCGCCCGCAGGCACAGCAGCAACAGGGGAGAAACGTCATGATTTTGGTGCGAGAGCCAAAGACAAGCGCGCGCCGGCAGGTTAGATCGGCGGCCGACGAAAGCTGATCTTCCGATCAGCGGCTCATCGCTCGCGCAACCCCAACCGTCCGGATCCTGGCAATGGCAAAACAGAACACCGTCTTCAAGGATGCCTATAACCGCTGCCTGAAAGTGCTGGCGGAGACATCTTCCCTGCCCTCCGAGCCGGAACTCGGTCAGGTGCTCGGCGTGAGCCGGACGACGGTGCGTGCCATTCTCCGCCGCTTCGAAGAGGCGAAGCTGATCACCTGGGACAAGCGCAAGAAGATCGTGCTGCGCCAGCCGCAACCGGACGACTATTTCCCGACGGAGGAAACGGATTCGCTGGCCGAGATCATCGAGCGCAGCTTCATGCGCCGGATTCTGGCCGGCGGCGCCGAGCCTGGCATGCAGATCAACGAACTGGAGCTGGCACGCGAGATCGGCGCCGGTACCACGAGCGTGCGGGAGTTCCTGATCCGCTTCAGCCGGTTCGGGCTGATCGAGAAGCGACCGAACAGCCACTGGATCCTCAAAGGTTTCACCCGCGAGTTTGCGCTGGAACTGACCGAGGTCCGCGAGATGTTCGAGCTTCGCTCGGCTGCAAGTTTCGTTGCGCTGCCGGACAGCCATCCGGCCTGGCAGGAGCTGAACAGGATCGAGGCGCTGCACCACGAAATCCTGGCCGACATCGACAACCGCTACAAGGAATTCTCCGAACTCGACGAGCGCTTCCACCTCCTGGTGCACAAGTCGTCGAGCAATCGTTTCATCGTCGATTTCTACGACATCATCTCGATCGTGTTCCACTATCACTACCAATGGAACAAGACCAACGCGCGGCAGCGAAATGCGCGCGCGCTTGAAGAGCACCTTGCTTACATCGAAGCGCTCAGGTCTCACGATCCAAAACGTGCCGAGGAAGCCTGCCGGCGACACCTGCGCTCGGCACGCGAGACCCTGCTGCAATCCATTCCATAGCCAGCTACCGGAGCACCGGCATGAAGACCCCATTTGTGCAGTTTGGAACGAGCCGCTTTCTTCAGGCGCATGCCGATCTCTTCATCAGCGAGGCGCTGGAAAGGCAGGAAGCACCGGGGCGGATCACGGTGGTACAGACGACCGGCTCAGCGGAACGGTCGGGACGCCTGGTGGCACTGACGCAACCCGATGGTTATCCCGTGATGATCCGTGGCCTTGCCGACGGCAAGCCGGTGGACAAGATCGAGCGGGTCAAGAGCGTCGTCCGGGCCGTGTCAACAAACGACAACTGGGATGCTGTTTGCCATATCGTGGCGGACGAGGCCGAATTCCTGATCTCGAACACCGGTGATACCGGCTACGACGTTTCCGGCGACGACCTGTCGACATACGTGCCGCTGTCTTTTCCCGGCAAACTTCTCCTGCTTTTGAAAGCCCGCTTCGATGCCGGCGGCAAACCGCTGACCATCCTTCCGTGCGAACTGGTGTCGCGCAATGGCGACGTGCTGAAAGCCATCGTGCTGGAGCTCGCGCGCGAGCGCCTCGGCGACCCGCAATTCGTGTTCTGGCTGGCGAACGCGATAATCTGGGCCAACACGCTGGTGGACCGGATCGTCTCGGAACCGATCGAGCCCGCCGGCGCCGTGGCCGAACCCTACGCTTTATGGGCGATCGAGAAACAGCGGGGGTTGAGAGCGCCTTGCGCGCACGAATGCGTGATACTGGTCGACGACCTGACGCACTACGAAAAATTGAAGCTTCATATCCTCAACCTCGGCCACACGGTGCTCGCGGATATCTGGCTGAGGCAGGGCCGCGATCCCGACGAAACAGTCCGGCAGATCCTTGCCGATGCGGACGTCGCCAGGCGGCTCGAGGATATCTACGCACAAGAAGTCGTTCCTGCCTTTGCCGCCAAGGGCCTCGGGCGACAGGCGAGTGCCTATGTCGCAACGACGCTCGACCGCTTCCGAAATCCGTTCCTTGACCATCGCATGGGCGATATCGCCAACCATCACACTGAAAAGATCGTGCGACGGATTGCCGAGCTCCGGCGCTGGAGCCCTGAAGTTGCCATGCCGATGCTCAGCGCGATCTGCGATCAGTAGCCGGATTCCAGCTTGTCGGGTTTATGCCCCTGCTCGTCGGTAAATTCCTGGCGCAGCGCCTGTGTCGCCCGAACCAGGGATGTGACATCGGTGCCGATCGCCATGAAATCGGCCCCGAGATCGCGATACTCGCGTGCCTGCGCGAGATCGAGCGTCATGATTCCGCGCGCTTTTCCGGCCTTGTCGATGCGCGCGAAGGCATCGACAATCGCCGCCCGTACATCCGGGTGTCCTGGGCTGCCGAGATAGCCCATATCCGCGGCGAGATCCGACGGTCCGATGAACAGGCCGTCGACGCCTTCAAGAGCGGCAATCTCATCGATCGCCGCCAGGCCGGCGCGGCTCTCGATCTGCAAGAGAAGGCAGATCTGGTCATTTGCGGTGTGGAGATAGTCGGCTATCCGGCCGAATTGCGATGCACGCGCCAGTGCCGCGCCGACACCGCGAATGCCATGCGGCGGATAGCGGGTTGCTCGAACAAGTTCCCTGGCCTGCTCGGCGCTTTCGACCATCGGGATCAGCAGCGTCTGGACGCCGACATCGAGGATCTGCTTGATCAGCGCGGTATCGCCGACAGGAAGGCGAACGATCGGGTGGCTGGCGGATGCCGTCACTGCCCGGAACTGCGCCGACAACAGCGGCAGGTCGTTGGGCGCATGCTCGCCGTCGATCAACAGCCAGTCATAACCGCTGTTGGAGACGACTTCGGCCGCATAGGGGCTCGCCAGCGCGACCCAAAGCCCGAGTTGAAAGCGCTGCTCGCGAAGGGCGGCCTTGAAGGGGTTGGTTGGTGCCGGCATCGCGTCATCTCCTCTTTTCACGACGTCAACTTCTGTACCGGCAAACGAAAAAACCGGCCAGAGCTTTCCGGCCGGTTTCGCGATCAGATTGTATCGGACTGCAAATGCGTCAGGCGATGCCGCCGAGGCAGACATATTTGATCTCGGTAAACTCCTCGATCCCGTACTTCGAACCTTCGCGGCCGAGGCCCGAGAGCTTGACGCCGCCGAACGGTGCTTCCGCCGTGGAGATCAGCCCGGTGTTGACGCCGACCATGCCGTATTCCAGCGCCTCGGCCACGCGGAACACCCGCGCCAGATCCTTGGCATAGAAATAGGAGGCCAGCCCGAACTCGGTGTCATTGGCCTGTTCGACGACATCGGCCTCATCCTTGAAGCGGAACAGCGGCGCGACCGGGCCGAAGGTTTCCTCGCGGGCGACTGCCATCGCCTGGGTGACATCGGCCAGAACCGTTGCTTCGAAGAAGGTGCCGCCGAGCGCATGGCGCTTGCCGCCCTGGATGACGCGCGCGCCCTTGGCGGTGGCATCGGCGATATGCTCTTCCACCTTCTCCAGTGCCGCCTTGTCGATCAGCGGGCCGAGGATGACGCCCTGGTCGAGACCATTGCCGATCTTGAGCTTGGCAACGGCCGCCGCCAGCTTGTCGGAGAAGGCATCATAGACCTTGTCCTGCACGTAGATACGGTTAGCGCAGACGCAGGTCTGGCCGTTGTTGCGGAACTTGGCGATCAATGCGCCTTCCACGGCCGCATCGAGATCGGCGTCGTCGAAGACGATGAACGGCGCATTGCCGCCGAGTTCCAGCCCGAGCTTCTTGATCGTGCCGGCGCTCTGGCGATAGAGCTCGGCGCCGACCTCGGTCGAGCCGGTAAAGGTCAGCTTGCGCACCACCGGATTGGCGGTCATTTCGGCACCGATTTCGCGGGCCGAGCCGGTCACGACGCTGAAGAGCCCCTTGGGCAGGCCGGCGCGCTCGGCAAGAACGGCGATGGCAAGGGCCGAGAACGGCGTCTGCGACGCCGGCTTCAACACCATGGCGCAACCGGCGGCAAAGGCCGGGCCGGCCTTGCGGGTGATCATCGCGTTGGGGAAGTTCCAGGGCGTGATCGCAGCGACGACGCCGATCGGCTGCTTCATCACCATGATGCGCTTGTCCGGCTGATGGCCTGGGATCAGGTCGCCGTAGATGCGACGGCCCTCTTCGGCAAACCATTCGACGAAGCTGGCGCCATAGACGATTTCGCCGGTCGCCTCTGCCAGCGGCTTGCCCTGTTCGAGCGTGAGGATGCGGCCGAGATCGTCCTTGTTCTCGATCATCAGCTCAAACCAGCGGCGAAGCACACCGGCGCGATCCTTGGCGGTGCGGGCAGCCCAACCCTTCTGCGCCAGACGCGCCGCTTCGATTGCCGCCTTGGTTTCCTTGCCTCCAAGCTTCGGTACGCGGCCGACGAGTTCGCCCGTTGCCGGGTTCACCACATCGATCGCATTGGCGGCATCCGCTTCGATCCATTCGCCGCCAATCAAGGCAGCCTGGCGAAACAGTGACGGGTCCTTAAAAGTCATCGCGCGTCCTCTCTCAGAAAAATCTACAGAACTTATACAACTTTTTTATCGATCTCGACAATCACCCGAAACGCCGTTTCTGCATATTCCGTTTTAGCACCGGATCGGGCCGACAAAAGGACCGACGATCCGCGCGCAAAGCCGGTTTCATCGCTCCTCGATCCCATGTAGCGTCCGCAGCGAATCTCGCCCTACGTCTCGCTAACGACGGCAATCGTCATCGACGGCGGCGCGCTCCTCCCACGGGATTCCCGATACGATAAAAGAGGTATGTTCATGACGGAAAGCAATCACAGAACCGCCGACCACCCGATCGACACCATGTTCCTGAAACGCTGGTCGCCACGTGCGTTCACCCAGGAGGAGATCAGCGAAGAAGAACTGCTCTCACTGCTCGAAGCCGCCCGCTGGGCACCCTCGGCGAGCAACAGCCAACCCTGGCGGTTCGTCTATGCCCGCCGCGGCACCGAGCATTTCGCGCGCCTGCTGGATATTCTCAACGAGAGCAATCAGCGCTGGGCGAAGCATGCCGCAGCCCTGGTGATCGTTATCTCCAAGACGCACACGCAGGCAGCCACCGGCGAGATGCGGGCCGCCTACACCCATGCCTTCGACACCGGCGCCGCCTGGTTCAGCCTTGCGCTCCAGACAACCGCTGCCGGCTGGCACGCGCATGCAATGGCGGGCATTGATCGCGACAAGGCGATGACGAGCCTTGGCGTGCCCGCGCACTACCGGGTCGAGGCGGCGGTAGCAATCGGCCGGCTTGCCGACCCCTCGACGCTTCCGGACGATCTGCGTGAGCGGGAAAAGCCGAGCCAACGCAAGCCGCTTGCCGAACTGGCCTTCGAAGGCCGGTTCAAGGGGGAATAGAGCCTTTCCAAGAAAGGTGCGGAACGGTCTTCCGCCAGGAAGTGCGCAAAAACAAAGAGATAGAGCGTTTCTGCGTCTCAGTTTAAGCCGGAGACACTCCAGACAAAAAAGATCCCGGTGCCTTGCGGCACCGGGATCATTAGAAGTGCGGCTGATCGTATTGCGATCAGATATCGAGGTTGGCGACGCTCAGCGCGTTTTCCTGGATGAAGTCGCGGCGCGGCTCGACCTCGTCGCCCATCAGGCGCGAGAACAGGCCATCCGCGTCCGTCGCGTCGTTCACCCGAACCTGCAGCAGCGAACGCACGTTCGGATCGAGCGTCGTCTCCCAGAGCTGCTCGGCATTCATCTCGCCAAGACCCTTGTAACGCTGCATCGACAGACCCTTGCGGCCTGCTGCGAAGATTGCATCCAGAAGCGCGCGTGGGCCGCTGATATCTTGCCCACCATCGCGGCGGCGAAGCACCGGAGGCGCGGAATAGATCTCCTTGAGCTTCGATGTCAGCTGGTCGATGTGGCGGGCGTCGGACGAGCCGATCAGCGCCATATCGAGGATGGCGACTTCCTTGACGCCACGAACCATGCGTTCAAGCTTGAGACCGCCTTCGGCGGTGACCGCTCCGGTCCAGCCGCGTTCAGTCTCTTCGGCGATCACATCAAGCCTGCGCGCCACTTCGATCGCGACCTGCTCGTATTGTTCGCGCTGGCCGTTGAGTTCGACATTCAAGGCGCCGGCAATGGCTGCCTGTTCGACAATCGAACGATTGTAGCGCGAGTGAAGACCATCCATCAGGTTACGCACGCGCAACGCATCGTTGATGACTTCGCGCAGGTCCTGACCGGCGCGAACCTCACCGGAAGCAAGCTCCAGCGTAGCTTCCTCGAGGCCCATCGAGATCAGGTAATCTTCCAGCGCCTGCTCGTTTTTCAGGTACTGGGCGGACTTGCCGCGCGTCACCTTATAAAGCGGTGGCTGGGCAATATAGAGGTGGCCGCGCTCGATCAGCTCCGGCATCTGCCGGAAGAAGAAGGTGAGCAGCAGGGTGCGGATGTGGGCGCCGTCGACGTCGGCATCCGTCATGATGATGATCTTGTGGTAGCGCAGCTTGTCGGCGTTGAACTCGTCTTTACCGATCGATGTGCCGAGCGCGGTGATCAGCGTGCCGATTTCCTGGCTCGAAAGCATCTTGTCGAAACGCGCGCGTTCGACGTTCAGGATCTTGCCACGCAGCGGCAGGATCGCCTGGTTTTCGCGCGAGCGTCCCTGCTTGGCCGAACCGCCTGCCGAATCACCCTCCACCAGGAAGACTTCGGATTTTGCCGGATCGCGTTCGGAGCAGTCCGCCAACTTGCCCGGCAGCGAGGAGATGTCGAGCGCGCCCTTGCGGCGCGTCAGTTCGCGTGCCTTGCGCGCCGCCTCGCGTGCGGCGGCCGCTTCGACGACCTTGCCGACAAGGATCTTGGCGTCGGAGGGATGCTCCTCCAGCCAGGTGCTCAAGGCTTCGTTGACGAGGCTTTCGACCACCGGACGAACTTCCGAGGAAACCAGCTTGTCCTTGGTCTGCGATGAGAACTTCGGATCCGGCACCTTGACCGAGAGAACGGCGGTCAGGCCTTCGCGGCAGTCGTCGCCGGTCAGCGTGACCTTTTCCTTCTTGGTGATACCAGAGCTTTCGCCATAGGAGGTGATCTGCCGGGTCAGCGCACCGCGGAAACCGGCCATGTGCGTGCCGCCGTCGCGTTGCGGAATGTTGTTGGTGAAGCAGAGCACGTTCTCGTGGTAGCTGTCGTTCCACCACATCGCGACTTCGACGGTGATACCGTCCTTTTCGCCGCGGATCGAAACCGGCTTCTGCACGAGCGGCTTCTTGGCCCGGTCGAGATAGGCAACGAAGGCTTCAAGGCCGCCGTCATACATCATCTCGTCCTGGCGCACGTCCGAATGGCGCTTGTCGGTCAGGACGATGCGCACGCCGGAATTCAGGAAGGCGAGTTCGCGCAGGCGATGCTCGAGCGTGCCGTAGTCGAAGTCCGTCTTGGTAAAGGTGTCTGTGCTCGGCAGGAACGTCACTTCGGTGCCGGTATCGGTGCCGGCGTCGCCGATCACCTTCAGCGGGCTGTCAGCCACGCCGTGGGTGAAGCTCATCTCATGGATCTTGCCCGCACGGCGGATCTTCAACCGCAGCATGACGGACAGCGCGTTGACCACCGAAACGCCAACGCCGTGCAGACCGCCGGAAACCTTGTAGGAATTCTGGTCGAACTTACCGCCGGCGTGGAGTTGCGTCATGATGACCTCGGCCGCCGAGACGCCCTCTTCCTTGTGGATGTCGGTCGGGATGCCGCGGCCGTTGTCGGTTACCGTCACCGAGCCGTCGGCATTGAGCGTCACCGTGACGATATCGGCGTGGCCTGCGAGAGCCTCGTCGATGGCGTTGTCGACCACCTCGTACACCATGTGATGCAGACCGGAGCCGTCGTCGGTGTCGCCGATATACATGCCCGGCCGCTTGCGTACGGCATCCAGGCCCTTCAACACCTTGATGGAGTCGGCACCATATTCGGCGGCGGCGCCGGTATCGGTTTCAGGAATATCGGTCATTCGGCTTCGGGTCTTTCCAGGTTCTTCGGACGGGGTGATTCGTTGCGAATCACGTCTCGGACGCCTCGCGGACTATAGAAAATTTGTCCACGGTTCCAAATCCCGGACCGCGCGCAGCGGCCGGAAAACAGCTGTTCATCCCCTGTCATTAGCAGGAAATGTGGCTTTTTCCAAAACATCTTCCAGGGCGCGGATCGTGTCGATGGACAAATAGCGGATTTGCCCTCTCAAGCGGTTGGCGAAGGCCGTGTATTCCGGCGCCAGCCCGGACGTATCCAGCACCACTTTCGGCGCGGAGACCTGGGCGATCTGGAACAATTCCTCGGCATCGTCCCAGATGACATTGAAATAGCCGGCGACCCTTTGCAGAAAATCGAAGCTCGGCGCGCCGCGCTTTCCATGTTCGAGCGCTGAGAGATAGGCGGCAGAGACGCCGATCGCCGCGGCCATCTGCTTCTGCGACACCCCCTTCTTGCGCCGCAACGCGCGCACCGCCACGCCAAAGGGGGTCACGTCGTGCTTCCCTTGCTGCGCGCCAGGCGGACATACAGCGCACCATCGCCGCCATGATTGCGGGCCGCGGGCTCGTAGCTCGAGATCAATGGCCGGAACTCCGGCAGCGAGAACCAGAGCGGCACGGCACGCTTCAAGGCGCCGTCGCTGCCGATCGACGTTCCCTTGCCGGTGATGACAAGAACGTGGCGCAGCCCGCGCTCATGCGCTCTCAAAAGAAAATGCAGGAGGAAGCCATGGGCCTCGCTCTGGATCATGCCGTGGAGATCGATCCGCGCTTCAAGCGCGAGGTGCCCCTTCGACAGCTTGCGCTTGACCGGCTTTTCAAGCGGATAGTGGTGTCTGCCGTTCGCGGTCTTGCTGAGGGCAATTCCCTGCTGGTCGTCGGCACCACTCGGCGAGGCCGTGGCCTGCGTCTTCTGCGGCTCGTCCTTGGGCTCGGCCGGAACATCCTCGCCGAGGAATTCCCGGAGATCGTCGAGACGGCCAGGCATGGGCCTGGTCGTGCGTGCCACCTTTCCCCAGAGGATCCGCTCTTCGGCCGAAAGCTTCTTGCCCCTAGCCATTGCCGTATCTTGCCGCGGCCGCACGAGGGATGAAGATGTAGAAATCGGCTTCGTTGCGAACCGCACCCGCAAGCTCGCCCGCCCTGTCACCGGATCCGGTGAAGATGTCGCCGCGGGCCGGGCCGACGATCGCCGATCCGGTGTCAAGCGCCAGCATCAGCCGCCGAAACGGCCGCCCGGCATCGAGACGCGTCAGGCTGTCGCTTGAGATGAAAAACGGCACGCCGAAGGTATGGATCAGCCGATCGACGGCAAGCGATCGTCCCGGCTCCAGCGAAACCTTGGCGGCAGCGACCGGCCCCAGCCGCTCGTCTTCGACGTCCGCCTCGCGGAAAAAGATGAAGGAACGATTGTGCCAAAGTACCTCGTCGATCTTATCCGGATTGGCGGCGAGCCAACCCCGGATGCTCATCATCGACACGGTGGCGGCATCGATCTCGCCGCGATCGATCAGCAGCTTTCCGATCGGGGAAAAATAATGACCGGTCTTGGCGGCATAGGTGATGCGCCGGCGCGAACCGTCGGGATAGACGAGCCGGGCAGCACCCTGGACGTGGACGAAGAACACATCGACCTTGGATCTGGCATAGGCAATCTCCAGACCGCGCCCCGCCAGAAAGCCCTCATCGATCGCGCGACGGTCGGGATATTCGCCAACCACGCCGTCATGCAGCCGGCCGAAGGCGAAATAGGGATCCATATCGGCCGGCCGGTTGGTGTCGTCGACGTCGACGAGATCGATTGGGCGCCGATAGATCGGATAGCGGAAGACTTCGTCGGGTGTCGCTCGCACGTCGATCTCGGGCTCGTAGAACGCCGTCACGAAACCGGTCTTGGCGTTTTCCGGCCTGATCCTGAAGGCGACGAACTGTTGCTCGAAGAATGCGCGGGCTGCAGCCGCGTCGGCAACATCTGCGCTTGCAGCCGAAAACGCGGGCACCAAATCATCGACAGAAATGCCCAGCGAACCGGTGCGGTAAGGCTTTGCCGTCGAGACATGGTGGTGACAGCGGCGCAGCGCGTCGATCACCGCCGTTGGATCGTCGTCCTGCCACCCCGGTAGATCGGAGAAGGTGACAGGCTCAAGTCGAAGCGTCATGGTCGCCCCTTCCGATCAGTTTTCGGATTCGGTAGCGATCAGCTTCCAATTCGGATCACGTGAACGAATGTCGCGCGAGAAAGTCCAGAGATCGTTGACTTCGGCCACCGACTCCGCGTCTCCATCGATGATGGCGCCCTGCTTGTCGTAGGTCGCCGAGATCAACTGGCTGACGATCCGGACCGTGATGTTTTCTTCGCTGTCCTTGACCTCGGCGTGGATGATGTCGGCCTTCTCGATGCCGACGAAGGTAGATTTCACCACCTCGCCCTTGCGCTCGCGCTCGGCAATCGCGGCGTCGAAGCCTTCATAGACCTCGCGCGACAACAGGTTCTTCAGCGTCTTTCGGTCGCCGTCGGCAAAAGCCATAACGATCATCTCGTAGGCCATCTTCGCCCCGTTGACGAACTCCTTCGGGTCGAAGCCGGTGTCGGCGTCGGTCAACGAACGGAGCTGATCGTTGAGCGGCGTCCCCGCCTTGGCAAAGGCGTCAATCGCGGCATAGCGGGCCGAATCGTCCTCGACATTGTCGCGGCGCGGCAGCTGGACGACCTTGCCATTGTCGGCCTTTTCAGGCCCCTGACTCATGTCTCTCGGAGAATAGGGATCAAACGGTGGCCGCTCGCTGCCGGTCCGGCGACCGAGAACGCTGCGCAACTGCAGGAAAATGACCACTGCGGCGATCAAGAAAAAAAACGTGATGAAGTCGAAAGAGCCCATTTCCACCTGAAACCGCTGTTAGAATTTCTCGTAGCTATTCCATATAGTCCGCAAGGATAGATCATTCAAACAGCGTTGTCGCACCCTTAGATCGGAGGTGACGATGCGAAGACCCTTTCAGGCACCGCTAATGCGCTCAATGTTAATTCCCCTGGTCGTTCTTGGACTGCCCCTTGCCGAGATTGCCGGCTTCGTCATCGTCGGCCGCGAAATCGGCCTGGCGATGACGCTGCTGCTCGTTCTGTCGAGCGCAATCGCCGGGGTCGTCCTCCTTCGCTTCCAGGGTTTCGCCATGATCAGGCGCATGCAGGAAGCAACGCGCACTGGCAGCGATCCCGGCCGCGAGGTCCTCGGCGGTGCCTTGATGTTCGTCGCAGCCCTGTTGTTGATCGTGCCCGGCTTCATCAGCGACATCTTCGGTCTGTTTTTATTTGTGCCGCCTGTCCGGCAGGCCGTGGCCGGCTATCTGAGGTCAAAAATGACGATTGTAACCGCTGCCTCGAGCCAGTCCTGGCGCGGACCGAGCCATTCACCGGAAGAGCGCGCCCAACCGCGCGTCATCGACCTTGGCGAAGGCGAGTTCTCAAGGACCGATGATGACGAACCAAACCCGTCCGAAGAGCGCCGGCGGCAATAGCAAAGGCCTGTGGCGCAGGGTTGTAAGCCCTATGACGAAATGCTAGATGGCCTCACCGAATTGAAGTCGAGGAAACCCTTATGACGACTGATACCGCATCCAACGGCAACGGCAGCGCGCAGCAGAGCCCGTCGCTCAACATCCTCGCCCAGTATGTCAAGGATCTCTCGTTCGAGAACCCGGGCGCACCGCGTTCGCTGCAGGCCCGTGACAATGCGCCGTCGATCAACATCAACGTCAACGTCAACGCCAATCCGCTTGCCGAGAACGATTTCGATGTCGTTCTCTCGCTGAACGCGGAAGCCAAGGACGGTGAGCGCGTTCTGTTCAACGTCGAACTTTCCTACGGCGGCGTTTTCCGTGTTGCCGGCTTCCCGCAGGAACACATGCTGCCGCTGCTGTTCATCGAATGCCCGCGCCTGCTGTTCCCGTTCGCGCGCCAGATCGTTGCCGACGCGACCCGCAACGGCGGCTTCCCGCCGCTGATGATCGACCCGATCGATTTCGCTCAGATGTTCGCCCAGCGCATGGCCGAAGAAAAGGTCCGTTCTCAGGTGTCGAACACCAACGAGACCGCCAACTGATCTTGTTCGGTCTGGATCGCAATTATTAGTAAAAAGCCCGGTCGAGCCGGGCTTTTTTCATTCCTGCAGATCGTATTTGGCCCAGATTGCCTTGGGCCCCAGCTTCGCAACCAGCGCGGCATGAGCCTCCTCATCCGCTTCGGACAATCGGTTCGGCAAAGGCCTTGGGCGCTGCGCAATGACGATCGGCGCATCGTCGTGTGCGACGGTTTGTCCCGCGACCTTGTTGCTCGACACCAGACCCAAGGCGGCCTGACGACCGCCGAGCATCTCGATATAGACTTCTGCAAGAAGCTCGGAGTCGAGAAGGGCGCCGTGCTTGGCGCGATGAGAATTGTCGATGCCGTAACGACGGCAAAGCGCATCGAGCGAGTTCGGGCCCATCGGGTGCTTCCGGCGAGCAAGCGCTAGCGTATCCGTCACCCGTTCGCCGGCAATGACCGGCAACCCGATGCGACCGAATTCGGCATTAATGAAGCCCATGTCGAAGGTGGCATTGTGCGCCACCCAGCGGGCATCGCCGAAGAAGTCGAGGATCTGCTGGGCAACATCGGCAAAAGGCGGCTTGTCCTTCAGGAAATCATCGGTGATGCCGTGAATGGCAAGCGCATCCGGATGAACCTTGCGATTGCCGGGATTGACGAAGATATGCAGCGTACGGCCGGTCGGAAACTGGTTTTCCAACTCGACGCCACCGATTTCGATCACCCTGTCCTCGCGATTGTCGAGGCCGGTCGTTTCCGTATCGAAAATGATCTCACGCATCGGGCGCTCCATTCGTGGTGAGGTCATCGACGATCGCCCTCACCTGTTGGCGTGTGTTGTCGAAGCTGTCGCTGGTATCGATGATATAGTCGGCGCGTTCACGCTTCTGACTGTCCGGCACCTGACGCGCCAGGATCATAGCAAATTTCTCTTCAGTCATGCCGGGGCGTTTCATCGCTCGCTCTCTTTGAATCTCGGGCGCGCAGCTAACCACGACCACTTTATCGACCCGCGCCTCGGCGCCCGTCTCGAACAACAACGGAATATCGAGCACGACGAAGGGCACCTCAGCCGCAGCATTCCTGTCGAGGAACTCGCGTTCTTTCTGGCGAACGAGCGGATGCACGATGTTTTCGAGTTCGCGTAGCCTTTCCGGTGTTGCCAACAACTGGCGGGACAGTTCGGCGCGATCGATCGCCCCGTCCCTGACTGTTCCCGGAAAGGCGGCTTCGACCAGTGCGACGGCTTCGCCGCGATAAAGCGCGTGCACCACTTCATCGGCGTCGTTGACCGGCACCCCGAACTCGCGGAACATCTGCGCCGTTGTCGACTTGCCCATTGCCATCGATCCGGTCAATCCGACAATCATCATGCGTGCGTCCCCATATCATCGATGACGAGTTGCCGGAGGTTAGCGTCGACCACGGGCCGGCGGCCGAACCAGAGCTCGAAACCAGGCGCAGCCTGGTGCAGCAGCATGCCAAGTCCATCGACGATGGCGTAGCCCTGCTCCTCCGCCTGGCGAAGCAAAGGCGTCTTCAACGGGACATAGACGATATCGGTGACCACCGCACCCCTGGCCATGACGGTGAAATCGATCTGCGGTGCATCCTGTCCATCCATGCCGAGAGACGTGGTGTTGATGAAGAGGCCAGCGCCGGTCATCACCTCGTTCAATGCCTCCATCGGATGCGCATGCACGGCCGACCCGAAACGGTCGGACAACTCCTGAGCCCTCGCCACCGTGCGATTGACGACATGGATGGTGCTAATGCCCCGGTCGCGCACGGCCTGGATGACGGCGCGGCTGGCGCCACCGGCACCGAGCACAACCGCGGTCGAACATTGGTCCCAGCCGGCCGCCCGTTCGTCAAGATTGGCAACGAACCCTTGGCCATCGGTGTTGGTGGCATGGACTTCGCCGGCCTCGAGCCAAAGCGTATTGGCGGCGCCGAGTTCCAGACAGAGATCGTCAGGGCGATCTGCCAACCGATGGGCGACTTCCTTGTGCGGGATGGTGACGTTGCCGCCGCAAAAACCTGATGTGCCTTGCTTCAGCTCTGCGATGAAGGCCGAGAAATCGGCCGGCTTCACCTCGTGCGCGCGGTAGCTGCCGTCTATCCCGAGCTGTTTCAGCCAATAGCCGTGGATCAATGGCGACCTGGAATGCTTGATCGGATAACCGGTGACGAAGGCGTGGTTAACAAATGTTTCACGTGAATCACGCATCGATCGTTCCCAATTCCCGAAGTTTTGCGAGCAGCGGCAGCATCGGAAGACCGAGGATGGTGAAATAGTCACCATCGATCTTGTCGAACAGCTGGATGCCCTCACCCTCCAGCTGGTAGGCGCCGACACTGGACAGGGCCTTGCTGCCGACACGCTGCAGATGGCGATCGACGAATTCCGGCGTCAGTGTGCGCACTGACATATTTGCGGACGAGACATGGCGCCAAAGGATCTCATCGCCGCGCAAGAGGACAATCGCGCTGTTCAGGCGATGGGTCTTGCCGGAGAGCGACAACAGATGCTGTCCGGCTTCGACCATGTCCTTCGGTTTGTGATAGACACGCTGGCCGAGCGACATGGTCTGGTCGGAACCGATCACCAATGCCTCGGGAAAATGCCGGGCGACATCCCTCGCCTTGGCTTCGGCCAGCCTCATCGCGACATCTTCAGGAACTGCACCTTCTTCCTCAAGTGGTTTTTCAAGCGCCCGCTCGTCGATCTCGGCGGCGCGTGCGGTAAACACCAAGCCGGCATTTTCCAGAAGCGCGCGACGGAACGGGCTTGCTGAAGCCAGAACGAGTGAAGGTGTCATCATCGAAGTTCCCGAATTGTTCGGATTCGCTCTATCGCAGCCGCGGACGCAGGGCAACAATTGCGGCGGCGGTTTCCTCGATCGAGCGGCGGGTGACGTCGATGAGCGGCCAGTTGTTGCGCGCGCAAAGCGCGCGGGCATATTTCAGCTCCTCGGCGATCGCTGCCCTATCGGTATATTGATCGCCGTGAAAGCCTTGCGTGGTGCCAAGCACCCGATGCTGACGAACTTGGGAAATGCGGTCGGCGGTCGCAATCAGGCCGACGACCAGTGGCTTGGTTGCCGCCATCAGCCGATCGGGAAGCGGCACGCCCGGGACGATCGGAATATTGGCCGTCTTTATGCCGCGGTTGGCGAGGTAGATGGATGTCGGCGTCTTCGATGTTCGGCTGATGCCGATTAACACCACATCGGCATCATCGAAATCGGCCGGCAGCTGACCATCATCATGGTCCATGGTGAAATTCAACGCATCGATCCGCGCGAAGTAATCGGCATCCATCACGTGCTGCGCGCCGGAACGGCGTCGCGACGGCGAGCCGAGATAGGACTGAAACAGTTCGATGATCGGATCGAGCACGGAGACGCACGGCACGCCCATCTCGCGACAGCGCTGATCAATGATATCAGCCAGCTCGCGATCGACGATCGTATAAAGCACGATGCCGGGGGCGCCATCGATCGCATCGAGAACCTGCAGCAACTGCCGGCGATTCCTGATCAGCGGATAGACATGCTCGAGCGCATGCGACGCCTGGAATTGCGCCGCTGCCGCCCGCCCCGCAGCGATCAAGGTCTCCCCCGTCGAATCGGAGATCAGATGCAGGTGGAAGTAGTTTTTCTTGTTCTCCACGCAATTCTCCGGGTGCTGTTGATAAACCGGGATAAAAGAGGCTACCGGCGCCGCGACGGCCGAGGCAAGGGGAAAACTGCCGACTTATTCACAATTGGTGCGACGCCGAAGAAAGCTTCGCGGGGGATGTGGACAAGACTCACAGCAATGACAAAGTGTCACGCGTTTCGACTCATTGTCCACAGCAAATCGCTTTCTCTCAAAGACGGCAATCCTCTGATTCAAATCGGATTTTTGCACTTATCCACGAAATGCATTCATGACCGCTGCTCTGCTTCCCACTCGGATTAATCCGATCGGGTGGCCGTGGATGAACTGTGGCCATCTTTTAATCCTTGATACCCACCGACTCTAAGAAATAGAAAGAGTCTAAATATCTTTGTTTATATATTAGGAGAGACCATCCGTGGCCGAGACACGAAGGAAAGTTCTGGAGGTTTTGGAGGGGAAGACGGTCAGTCCTCCTCCCGTCTGGCTCATGCGCCAGGCCGGCCGGTACCTTCCCGAATATCGAGCAACGCGTGCCGTCGCCGGAAGTTTCCTCGATCTCTGTTACACGCCTGATCTCGCTGTCGAAGTGACGCTTCAACCGATCCGTCGTTATGCTTTTGACGCAGCCATTCTTTTTTCCGACATCCTCGTCATCCCGGACGCGCTGAAGCGCAACGTTCGCTTTGAGGAAGGCCATGGTCCGAGAATGGATCCGATCGACGTTGATGGCATCGATGCTCTGAAGGCTGACGGTATCTCCAATCACCTGAAACCGGTCTTCGAAACGGTATCGCGTTTGCGTGGGGAACTTCCGGCGGAGACGACGCTGCTCGGATTTTGCGGTGCGCCCTGGACCGTTGCGACCTACATGATCGCTGGTCAGGGAACACCGGATCAGGCCCCTGCCCGGCTGTTCGCTTACCAGAACCCGGAAGCCTTCGAACGGCTTTTGACGTTCCTGGCCGATGTGTCGGCGGACTATCTGGTCGAGCAGATCGATGCCGGCGCCGATGCGGTACAGATTTTCGACTCCTGGGCTGGCGTTCTGGGCGAAGAGGAATTCGAACGATTTGCCGTCAAGCCGGTCGCGCGAATCATCGCTTCGGTGCGGACGCGACGTCCGCAGGCCAAGATCATTGCCTTTGCCAAGGGCGCAGGGCTTCTCCTGAAGCATTATCGCCAGAAGACGGGTGCCGATGCCATCGGGCTCGATTGGACCGTCCCACTGTCCTTTGCTGTCGATTTGCAGAAGGACGGACCGGTGCAGGGTAACCTTGATCCGATGCGGGTCGTTTCCGGCGGTGCCGCCCTCGAGCAGGGCATAGATCGTATTCTCGATGCGCTCGGCAACGGACCGCTCATTTTCAACCTCGGTCACGGGATTACGCCGCAGGCCGATCCGGAGAACGTCTCGGCGCTGGTGTCGCGCGTTCGCGGAGCACGCTGATGGATGAACGCCAGAGGGATCGCGGTCCAGGCAACAGGGCGCGGGTCAGAGCAATGATTGCGCTTGGCGGTTTTGCCGCGTCGCTCATCGGGCTTTTCGTCTGGCAGCCCGACAGCCTCTATCTCTGGATCAAGGCGCTACACGTGATTGCGGTGATGTCGTGGATGGCAGCGCTGCTCTACATGCCGCGCCTGTTCATCTACCACACCGACGCAGCACCCGGTTCCGAACAGTCCGAAACCTTCAAAATGATGGAACAGCGGTTGCTGACGGTCATCATGAACCCGGCGATGATGATCTCCTGGGTGCTCGGGCTTTACCTCGCCTGGAGCGTCTACGACTTCCAGGGCGGCTGGCTTCACGCCAAGCTGCTATTCGTGGTGATGCTGACCGTCGTGCACATGCGCTTCAGCCGGGCGGTTCGGGCGTTCCAGCGGGACGAAAATCGCCGCACGGCACGCTACTGGCGGTTGATGAACGAAGCCCCGACGCTGCTGATGATCCTGATCGTCATCATGGTCGTGGTGAAGCCGTTTTGAATTTTAACGATTGCTAATTGTAATAGTTCTCGCTAATTTTCGTCAGCCCCTTGCGGCGTTTCACGTGAATCGCTATTTTCTCCCATCTCCTCTTCATGGCTTGTGACAAAGACCAGAGCCTGCCCCTCCTGCCGCAGCTCCCTTCAGAAAACACGCCGTCTTTCCATTCCCAGACGAAACATGGATCCTTCATGGCTGAAATGAAGCTACAAGAACTTAAGAACAAGACGCCGACCGATCTTCTGGCCTTTGCCGAAGAGCTCGAGGTGGAAAATGCGAGCACCATGCGCAAGCAGGAGCTGATGTTCGCAATCCTCAAGATGCTCGCCTCCCAGGATATCGAAATCATCGGTGAAGGCGTCGTCGAGGTTCTGCAGGACGGATTCGGCTTTCTGCGCTCTGCCAATGCCAACTACCTTCCCGGCCCGGACGATATCTACATCTCCCCCTCCCAGATCCGCCGCTTCTCGCTGAAGACCGGCGACACGGTCGAGGGACCGATCCGCGGACCGAAGGAAGGCGAACGCTACTTCGCGCTGCTGAAAGTCAACACCATCAATTTCGACGATCCCGAAAAGATCCGTCACAAGGTTCACTTCGACAACCTGACGCCGCTCTATCCAAACGAGCGCTTCAAGATGGAACTCGATATCCCGACGTCGAAGGACCTTTCTGCTCGGGTGATCGACCTGGTCGCGCCGCTCGGCAAGGGCCAGCGCGGTCTGATCGTCGCTCCGCCGCGCACCGGTAAGACCGTTCTCCTGCAGAACATCGCCCACTCGATCACCGCAAACCATCCGGAATGTTACCTGATCGTTCTGTTGATCGACGAACGGCCGGAAGAAGTCACCGACATGCAGCGCTCCGTGAAGGGCGAAGTGGTTTCCTCTACCTTTGACGAGCCGGCGACGCGCCACGTGCAAGTCGCCGAAATGGTGATCGAAAAGGCAAAGCGCCTGGTCGAGCACGGCCGCGACGTCGTGATCCTGCTCGATTCCATCACCCGCCTCGGTCGCGCCTATAACACCGTTGTTCCTTCATCCGGCAAGGTTCTGACCGGTGGTGTCGACGCCAACGCCCTGCAGCGCCCGAAGCGCTTCTTTGGTGCCGCCCGCAACATCGAAGAAGGTGGTTCGCTGACCATCATCGCCACGGCGCTGATCGATACCGGCAGCCGCATGGACGAAGTCATCTTCGAAGAGTTCAAGGGTACCGGCAACTCGGAAATCGTGCTCGACCGCAAGGTCGCCGACAAGCGCATCTTCCCGGCGATGGACATTCTCAAGTCCGGCACGCGTAAGGAAGACCTGCTGGTTCCACGCCAGGATCTGCAGAAGATCTTCGTTCTTCGCCGGATTCTGGCCCCGATGGGTACCACCGACGCGATCGAGTTCCTCATCGACAAGCTGAAGCAGACAAAGAACAACGGCGACTTCTTCGACTCGATGAACACCTGATACGGCCGAACGCCGATATCGTGATTGAGACCGGGCAGGTGATCTTGCCCGGTCTCTTTATTTCCAGCGATCACGTTGATTAGCCGGATTCAACGATGGACCGGCTTCCTCGGCGAGCCTTTCGATTCGCTATCGCAATGATCTTGGATCCCCTCATCCGGTGTCGCCTTCTGTCAGTTCAGTGATTCACGTGAAACACATTCGGGCGATCCCGCGGCTAAGGCTTGATCTTCTCCCGACTATTCGGCATAAGCTCGCAACCGCTCGACACCTCTGTGAACGCCGGGAACGCCGACTAACGCGTTTCATTCAGCTATCGATATGAGGCCGCCTCACCCGCCGGAACTTGTTTCCGGCGCAGGCGTGCGTAGAGCAGGAACTCTCTTTGGATCTCAGGTGACACGATGCCATCGGTGGATACGATATACGCGCTTTCCAGCGGGGCGTTGCCAGCCGGCGTAGCGGTGATCAGGATAAGCGGACCAGAAACAAACGCTGTCCTGAAGTCATTGTGTGGTGCCGTCCCTGAGCCGCGTTTGGCGTCACTGAAATCGATTCGCTCTCGCAACGGTTTCATGATCGATAGCGGCCTGATCATCTACTTCCGCGGCCCGGCCTCGTTTACAGGGGAAGACTGTGCCGAGTTGCACGTGCATGGCAGCCGTGCCGTTGTTCAAATGCTGCTGCATGAGTTGTCTGGCTTTGCGGGGCTGCGCCACGCTGAGGCCGGCGAGTTTTCACGGCGAGCCTTCCATAACGGCAAGATGGATCTTGTCGAGATTGAGGGCTTGTCGGATCTGATCGCTGCGGAGACCGAGATGCAGCGTCGTCTGGCGCTGGAGCATTCCGCCGGCGGCCAGTCTAAGGTCTATGACGATTGGGCCAAGCGTCTGACCCATGCGCGCGCGATGATCGAGGCGGAGCTCGATTTCGCCGATGAGGAGGACGTGCCGGGCTCGGTCAGTGACCGGATCTGGAAAGATATGGAATTGCTGCGTCGCGAGATCGACGCGCACATTGCCCAGGCGCCGATTGGCGAAATCATCCGGGATGGCCTGAAGATCGTCATTGCCGGCGAACCCAACGCCGGCAAGTCCAGCCTGCTCAATGCCTTGGCAAAACGTGATATCGCGATCGTGACAGAGATAGCCGGAACGACGCGCGATGTGCTTTCCGTCGACCTTTCATTAGCCGGATTCTCCGTCAAGTTGTTCGATACTGCCGGGCTGCGCGAGACCGACGAGACGGTGGAGCGTGAAGGTATTCGCCGCGCTCGCGATGTAATTGCAAACGCCGACCTTGTGCTGCTTCTTTCCGAAAACACAGAAGGTTTTAACACCCTTGACGACCTCGCTCTTACGGCTGTGCCGGTCTTGCGGGTCGCAACCAAGATCGACCGAGCCGGCAGCGATACCATTCCGGGCGCCGAGGTTTCGATTTCGACCACAACGGGTGCGGGGATGGACCAGCTCTTGAACGTCATATCGGGCTATCTACCTGATTTGTCTGGGGTTACCGCCCTCTCTATCCCCTCCAGACGCAGGCATGTTGACGCCTTGCGCCAAGCCAGCATTGCGCTTGCGGAAAGTTTGCGCCTGAACCAAGACGGCCTGGATATACGCGCTGAGCTGCTTCGTGTCGCAGGGGATGCAATCGGACGCATCACCGGGCGTGTGGATGTTGAAAACCTGTTGGATGTGATATTTTCCGAATTCTGTATCGGTAAATGATGTTCGACTAAAACAATACAACGCTAGCGAGTCATGCGAAGTGTTTCACGTGAAACGATTCGAATCCGGAACGCGTTTGATCGGAGATGATAAAAATGGTCCATTTTGACGTTATCGTCATTGGTGGAGGTCATGCCGGCTGCGAGGCGGCGGCGGCGGCCGCGCGCCTCGGTGCACGCACCGCTCTGATTACCCATAAGGCGTCGACCATTGGCGTGATGTCGTGCAACCCGGCGATTGGGGGTCTAGGCAAAGGCCACCTCGTGCGTGAGATCGATGCGCTTGATGGCTTGATGGGTCGCATCGCCGATGCGGCTGGAATTCAGTTTCGCCTGCTCAATCGGCGCAAGGGGCCGGCTGTTCGTGGCCCACGTACCCAAGCCGACCGGCGACTCTATCGCGAAGCCATGCAGCGAGAGATTGACGCCATTGAAAACCTGACCGTGATCGAAGGTGATGCTTTCGACCTTCTTGAACAGGACAGCAAGATTGCCGGCGTGGTGATGAAGGATGGCAGATCCTTTGCTGCGGCGGCGGTGGTGCTGACGACCGGGACCTTTCTAAAGGGACTGATCCATATCGGCGACCAGAAGATACCGGCGGGTCGTATTGGCGAAGAGCCGTCGCTTGGCCTCTCCGCCACCTTGGCGCGCTACGGCCTTCGTTTGGGACGGTTGAAGACGGGGACGCCAGCACGCCTGGACGGCAAGACTATTGATTGGGATCGCGTCGGACGCCAGGGGCCTGACGAAGATCCGGTGCCCTTCTCCTTCATGACCGATCGGATCGTCAACCGACAGATCGACTGCGGTGTGACCCGAACCACCGAAGCCACGCATAAGATCATTGCCGACAATATCGGCAAGTCGGCGATGTATTCCGGTCAGATCGAAGGTGTCGGTCCGCGCTACTGCCCCTCGATCGAGGATAAGATCGTTCGCTTTGGCGAACGGGACGGTCACCAGATCTTCCTTGAACCGGAAGGCCTGGACGATGATACCGTCTATCCCAACGGCATTTCGACATCCTTGCCGGCAAACGTTCAAGCCGCGTTTATTCGCACAATCCCCGGCCTTGAGAGTGTCGTGATCCTCCAGCCGGGTTACGCGATCGAATACGATCACGTCGATCCGCGTGAGCTTGATGCGACGCTGGCGGTGCGCAAGATGCCGGGCTTGTTCCTCGCCGGCCAGATCAATGGCACCACGGGCTATGAAGAGGCCGGGGCACAAGGCCTGGTCGCCGGCTTGAATGCTGCCAAGGCAGCGACGGGGCGCGAAGCCGTCATCTTCAGCCGCACCGATTCCTATATCGGCGTGATGGTCGACGACCTGACCTCTCGGGGTATTACCGAACCCTATCGCATGTTCACGTCACGCGCCGAATACCGATTGTCCCTGCGTGCCGACAATGCAGACGTGCGCCTGACACCGAAGGCAATCGAAATCGGTTGCGTGTCTGAAGCGCGGCAGGCGCGCTTTGTCGAATGGAAGGCGCAGTTTGACAGCGGTCGGGCATTGCTCAAGCAATTGTCGGTGACGCCGGCAGAAGGCAACCGTCATGGACTCAAACTGAACCAGGATGGCCAGCGGCGAACGGCGTTCGAAATCCTATCCTATCCTGACCAGAGTGTTGGTGCCTTGCTGATCCTGTGGCCCGAGTTGAAAGACATTCCGTCCGCGGTGGTGGAGGCACTCGAAATCGATGCTGCCTATGCCGTCTATATGGACCGCCAGGCATCGGACATTGCTGGCATCCGCCGCGAAGAGGATTTAGCGATTCCAAGCGATTTTGACTTTTCGGCATTAGCTGGTCTATCGAATGAGCTGAAGCAGAAGTTGACGCTGCAGGCGCCGCGGAATCTGGCCCAGGCGCTGAAGGTCGATGGGATGACCCCGGCCGCGGCCTCGTTGATCTTGGCTTGGTTGAAACGAATGAGTCGTTCCGCGGAACGGGAAGAAAAGGTAAGTGCGCAATGAAAACGAGTCCCTTCGCTGGCTTGAACGGACTGCGTGTTTCACGTGAAACGAAGGAACGACTAGAGCACTTCGCAGCGCTGTTTCAGAAATGGGCGAAGTTCATCAATCTGATTGCTCCGTCGACGCTCGACGACCTGTGGCGGCGGCATATCGTCGATAGTCTACAATTGGCGCAACTTGCGCCGGGTCCGAAGACCTGGGTCGATCTCGGTAGCGGTGGTGGATTTCCCGGAGTGATTACCGCCATCTACCTCCAGGAATTTTCCGACGGCTGGGTACATTTGATCGAGAGCAACAACAAGAAAGCCGCTTTCCTGCGCGTTGCGTTGACGGAGACCGGTGCGCGCGGATCCGTTCATCCGATTCGAATCGAAGATGCCAGCTCTGTCGCACCAAAATGCGATGCGATTTCCGCCCGTGCGCTGGCGGATCTGAGCCTACTGCTCGATTATTCATCGCCTTGGCTGACGGCCGAAGGTGGCAAAACGGTCGCCTACTTCCACAAAGGGCGGGATTACCAGCGTGAGATCGACAAAGCCGTTGGCCGCTATGCGTTTGATCTGGTAAAACACCCAAGCATCGTTGAGCCAGATTCTGTTGTGCTCGAGATCGCAAATCTTTCGCGAAGAACTCAGTGATTGGCGAGCGGAAACATGTTTGGCGCAAAAAATCGGATCATCACGATAGCGAACCAGAAGGGGGGCGTCGGCAAAACGACGACGGCGATCAATCTGGCAACGGCATTGGCCGCCATCGGCGAAAAGGTTCTGATCGTTGATCTGGACCCGCAGGGCAATGCCAGCACCGGCCTCGGCATTCAGCGCCGCGATCGCCATCTCTCCTCCTATGAATTGATGGTTGGATCGCACTCGGTAGGTGAGATCGTCCAGCAGACAGTTGTGCCGAATCTGGCTATCGTGCCCTCGACGATGGATCTGCTCGGCGTCGAAATGGAAATCTCCAGGGAGGTCGATCGCGCCTTTCGTCTTCGCAAGGCCTTGGAGAGCCCCGAGGCATTGGAGTATTCATACGTTCTCGTCGACTGCCCGCCATCGTTCAATCTGCTGACGATGAACGCTATGGCTGCCGCACATTCGGTACTGGTGCCGCTTCAGTGCGAATTCTTCGCGCTGGAGGGTTTGAGCCAGTTGCTGGAGACGGTTGACCAAGTGCGCCAAACGGTCAACCCGAACCTGGACATCCAGGGTATCGTGTTGACGATGTTCGATTCTCGCAACAATCTGGCACAGCAGGTGGTGAGCGATGTCCGCACCCATCTTGGGGATAAGGTCTACCACACGCTCATTCCGCGGAATGTGCGTGTATCGGAAGCACCGTCCTATGGTAAGCCGGCCATCCTTTACGATCTGAAATGCGCAGGCAGCCAAGCCTACCTTCAACTCGCATCGGAAGTAATCCAGCGCGAGCGGCAGCGCAAAGCCGCATAATTGTTTCGGTACCGGAATTTAAATCGGGTGACACTATGAACGACGACAGCTCGAAGAGAAGGCTTGGCCGGGGACTGGCTGCATTGATCGGCGAGATGGATCAGCCGATACAGGCCGGCGCCTCCCCTGCTCCGGTTAACCCCGATCGGAAAGTGCCGATCGAGTTCGTATCGCGCAACCCGCGAAACCCGCGTCGACAGTTCGACGAAGGTGAACTGCAGGACCTCGCCAGTTCCATTCGGCAGCACGGCATCGTCCAGCCGGTCGTCGCTCGCACGATCGGCACTGACCGTTACGAGATCATCGCCGGGGAACGCCGCTGGCGTGCAGCGCAGCTCGCCGGCTTTACCGAAATTCCGGTTATCATCCGCGACGTTGACGATCGCACGGCGCTCGAAATCGCGATCGTCGAGAACGTGCAGCGGTCCGACCTTAACCCGCTCGACGAAGCGCTTGGCTACGAGCAGCTGATTGCCGAACACGGCTACACCCAGAACGATCTCGGCGAGATCATCGGCAAGAGCCGCAGCCATGTCGCCAACAGCCTGCGGCTTTTGAAGCTGCCCGAGCCGGTGCGGGACATGTTGTCAGAAGGAAGCCTGTCGGCAGGCCATGCGCGCGCGCTGATCCCGACGTCGGATCCGGCAACGCTCGCCCGCAACATCGTCGCAAAGGGTCTCTCCGTTCGCGACGCTGAGCGGCTGGCGCAGAACGATATTCGCGCCCAGAACGATCCCCACTACGCCAAGGCCGCACGTCGTGACGAGAAGGACGCCGATACGTTGGCGCTGGAGCGGACACTGTCCGACAGCCTCGGGCTTGAAGTCACCGTCAGTCACAAGGCTTCAGGCGGGCACCTCAGGATTTCCTACAAGACGCTTGATCAGCTTGAAGAGATCTGCCGCCTGCTCGAGCGCCGCTAGAGTGTTTTCGATTTAAACCGAACTACAGAAACGCTCTATCTCTTTGTTTTTACGCATTTCCTGACGGAAAACCGCTTCGCACCTTTCCTGGAAAGGCTTTAAGCGCGCTTCCAATTGCCCGATAGGCTGATTTGAGCCTGCTTTTGCGGGCTCTCAGCGTCTGGCTGACTGCACGGCAATCGCCAACAGGTTCTGCAGCACCATGCTCTCCTCGAGGCTCTGGCGCGTGCGGCTCTGATAGATCGTATTTTGAAGCCGTGTCAGTTCGCGGCGGATCGCCGGCGAAGACCAATGTCTGAGGGCTGCTTCGATGATGGGCTTGCGACGAAAATGCAGGTGCCGGCCCATGGTGGCGATAACCTGGCCGGCCTGCTGGCGGCTGGCATCCATTTCGGCGCGCATCAGATCGAGCTGCTGAAACTGCCTGAGGCACCCCTGCAAAACGAGGAAGGCGGGCGTTTTTGACGTGGTTATCTTCTGCATCGCATGCAATAGACCGTCAAGGTCACCCTTCAGGACCGCATCGACAGCATCATCAACGGAAATGGCGCTGGCATCGCCGACAATGTCGGTCACATCCGATTCGTCGACGGTGCTCTTGCCACGGCAATAGAGTGCAAGCTTGCGTACTTCGTTGCGCGATGCCAGGCGGTCGCCGCCAAGCGCTTCCATCAGCCGTTCACGTGCCGCCGGAGTAATGCCGAGTTTTTCTTCGCCCAATTCCTTGTCGATCAACGCCTGCAGGCTGCGGGCGTCGTCGCTGTAGCAGGCGATAGTCGCGATCGAACGTGCCGTCTCGGCCACCTTGCGCAGCGCCGATCCCTTCTTGAGATCACCCGCTTCGACGACAACATAGCTACCGGTCGGCGGTTCGCCGGCCAAAATCTGCAGACCATCGACCAACGCCTTCTCGTTGGCGGCTCCGCGGACCCAGATGAGCCTTTCGCCACCGAAGAGGCCGATCGAATTGACCTCGTCGAGCAACCGGCCGGGGCTCTGTTGCAGATCCCCGGCATCGAGCTTGGTGATGGAAAATGGGTCGTCGAGCGCAACGCCGCTGCGCGACGCGATCGCCTCTGCCCGCTCCGAAACCAGCCCGCGGTCTGGTCCGTAGAGGACAAAGAGGCGATAAAGTGCCGCTGACTTCTGTAGGAAAGAGTCGAATTCGTGCGACTTGACTTCGCTCATTCCGTCACCGCCTAGAGCGTTTCCAGTTTAGACTGACTCCCAGAAACGCTCTATCCCTTTGTTTCAACGCAATTCCTGCCGGAAAACCGCTTCGCACTTTTCCTGGAAATGCTCTATCGGCTGAGGGCCGCGGCGATATCGGCCCGGATCAGCTCTGCCAGTTCCCTTGCAGCGCGGTTCTCGCCATCGCGGACGGCGCGGACCTTGGCAAACTCCTGGACGGGAAAGTCGACAAGCGCGACGGCCGTGCGGTTGCCTGACTTGATGGTTTCGCCCGTGCCGGCCCTGGACAGGTTATAGTCCGCTTTCACGACGATACGCCCTGCGGCTGCCCGGTCCCGTGCCTGATCAAAGAGCGTGCCCATGACGCGGGTCGTGACGTTCAGCGCCAGATGATATTGCGGGTTCGCCGGTTCTCCCTGGCCGCCGGCGGCCAGGAAGATCAATGCGTTGCGCACCTCCTGCTCAACACGGTCATCCGCATCGGAGATTTCGATCGACGCAAGCGCTGCCGATGTGCCGACCGCATCGGAATAAAGTGGCCTGACCTGGCAGCCGGCGAGCGCGGTCAACATAAGAACACCAGCCAGCATCGGGAGCGACCGGATGCTGGAGCCAGCTCTATCAGACAACGACATTGACGATCCTCTGAGGCACGACGATGATTTTCTTGGGGCTGCTGCCGTTGAGAACGGACTTGACGGCATCGAGAGCGAGAACGGCATTCTCGATCGCAGTCTGATCTGCATCGCGCGCGATTGTCAAATCCGCGCGCTTCTTGCCGTTGATCTGGACCGGCAGCGTGACTTCATTCTCAACGACGAGCGCCGCATCAAACTTCGGCCAGCCGCTTTCGGCGATCAGGCCCTTGCCGCCGATCGCCTGCCAGCATTCCTCGGCCAGGTGCGGCATCATTGGGGCGATCAGGTTGACCAGGATCGATGTTGCTTCCTTTGCAGCCGCTGCCAGCGCCGCATCGGCCTTGCCGGCAGCAACCTGGGTCAAGGGGGCCGCAATCACGTTCACGAGCTCATAGATACGTGCCACGGCCTTGTTGAAGGCCAGCTTGTCGTAATCGGCTTCAACCGCGCGCAGCGTCCTGTGGGCCGCCTGTGAGAGAACGAGTCCGCTGCCTTCATGGGCTGGCGCCGCCTCGACTGTGCGAAGTGTTTCCGCCGCCTCGCCGATCAGGCGCCAGACGCGCTGAACGAAGCGATGGGCGCCTTCGACGCCAGACTCTGACCAGATGACGTCACGGTCGGGCGGCGAGTCGGACAGAACGAAGAAGCGTGCGGTATCGGCGCCGTAGGAGGCGATGATATCGTCAGGATCAACGACGTTCTTCTTCGACTTCGACATCTTCTCGATCGAGCCGATGGTGATGTCTTCGCCGGTCTCGAGCAGAACGGCGCGGCGCTGTCCGTCGACCTCGTCGATGCGGATTTCCGCCGGCGTGATCCATTCGCGCTGGGCGCCTTCGCCGCGGCTGTAGGTCTCGTGCACCACCATGCCCTGGGTGAACAGGCCCTTGAACGGTTCGTCCAGGGCAACATGGCCGGTCGCCTTCATCGCGCGGGTGAAGAAGCGCGAATAGAGCAGATGTAGGATCGCGTGTTCGATACCGCCGATATACTGGTCGACGGGCAGCCAGTGGTTGGCCGTCTTCGGATCGGTCGGGTCGTCCTCCCAAGGAGCCGTGAAGCGCGTGAAGTACCAGGACGAATCGACGAAGGTGTCCATCGTGTCGGTCTCGCGACGGGCGTCCTTGCCGCAATGCGGGCAGGCCACGTGCCGCCAGGTCGGATGGCGGTCGAGCGGGTTGCCCGGCTTGTCGAAGGTGACGTCCGGCGGCAGGATGACGGGCAGGTCGGCCTTGGGAACGGGAATGACGCCGCAGTCATCGCAATGGATGACCGGGATCGGGCAGCCCCAATAGCGCTGGCGGGAAATACCCCAGTCGCGCAGGCGGAAATTGACCTTGCGTTCGGCGCGCGGCGCGCCGGCCAACACGCACTTTTCCAGCTTCGATGCCACGGTTTCGAACGCGTCTTCCGTCGACAGGCCGTCGAGAAAACGCGAATTGATCATCACGCCGTCGCCGATATAGGCCTCGTCACCGATCGCGAAGCTTTCGGCATCGGCATCCCTCGGCATGACGACCGGAACGACTGGAAGCCCATACTTGCGGGCGAAGTCGAGGTCGCGCTGGTCGCCGGACGGGCAGCCGAAGATCGCGCCCGTGCCGTAGTCCATGAGGACGAAGTTGGCGACGTAGACCGGCAGCTCCCAGCTTTCGTCGAGTGGATGCCTGGCGCGGATGCCGGTGTCCATGCCCTTCTTTTCAGCGGTCTCGAGCGCTGCAAGTGAGGTCCCGGCGCGCCGGCACTCCTCGCAGAAGGCCTCGATTGCCGGATCCTTTGCCGCTGCCTGCCTGGCAAGCGGGTGATCGGCGGAAATCGCCAGGAAGGAGGCGCCGAACAGCGTGTCCGGACGGGTAGTGTAAACGGTCAGTTCCGTGGTGTCGGCGGCGGCGGTGCCTTCGACGATCTGCCAGCGAATGGACAGGCCCTCGGAGCGGCCGATCCAGTTCTTCTGCATCAGGCGTACTTTTTCCGGCCACTGGTCCAGCGTGTCCAGAGCGTCCAGCAGTTCCTGGCTGAAGTCGGTGATGCGGAAGAACCACTGCGTCAGCTCGCGCTGCTCGACGAGCGCGCCGGAACGCCAACCGCGGCCGTCAATGACCTGCTCGTTGGCGAGAACGGTATTGTCGACCGGGTCCCAGTTGACCTTGGACTGCTTGCGGTAAACCAGGCCCTTCTCGAGAAAATCGATAAACAGGTGCTGTTGGCGCTGGTAGTATTCAGGGTCGCAGGTCGCGAATTCGCGGTTCCAGTCAAGCGACAGTCCCATGACCTTCAGCTGCGCCTTCATCGAGGCGATGTTCTGATAGGTCCAGCTGGCCGGATGCACGCCGCGCTCCATGGCGGCGTTTTCCGCCGGCATGCCGAAGGCATCCCAACCCATGGGGTGAAGCACGTTGAAGCCCCGGGCGCGCTTGTAGCGGGCGACGACGTCGCCCATCGTGTAGTTGCGCACGTGGCCCATGTGGATGCGCCCGGACGGATAGGGGAACATCTCGAGCACGTAATATTTTTCGCGCGGATCATCGTTCTCGGTCTTGAAGACCTCGCCGTTTTCCCATTCCTGCTGCCAACGCGGCTCGGCATCACGCGGATTATATCGTTCGGTAGACATGTCTTTTAGGTGTTCCGGAAGTTCTGCGGGGCAAGGGAGCGCCCTCATGATAGTTGGGGTGACCTTCATCATGAAACCGCTTGGTGGTCAAGTTTTCGAAGGGTTTGGCGCGACACTTTGGCGGATTTGGGCCGGCTCGAGCGGCGATGGCCTTGGCAAGGCGCGCAAGTTTGCCTAATCCGCTAGTTATCGCCCGGAAGGTCGTTATGTCGGAGAATATATCCATGGAAGTTCAAGAGCGGTTACAGGATGTCGTGAGCCGGATTCACACGGCGGAAAGGGCGGCAAAGCGCCCAAAGAATGCCGTCAGCCTCGTTGCCGTTTCCAAGACATTCGACGCTGACGCGATCCGTCCGGTGATCGAGGCCGGCCAACGCGTGTTCGGCGAAAACCGCGTGCAGGAAGCACAGGGCAAATGGCCGCTGCTGAAGGGCGAAAGCCCCGATCTGGCGCTGCATCTGATCGGGCCGCTGCAGTCCAACAAGGCGGCAGAAGCCGTTGCCCTGTTTGATGTCATCGAGACCGTCGATCGTGAGAAAATTGCCCGGGCGATCTCGGCGGAAATGAAGCGCCAGGACAGGACGCTTCGTCTCTATGTCCAGGTCAACACCGGTCTGGAACCGCAGAAGGCCGGAATTGCGCCTGCAGAAACCATCGCGTTCGTGACCTTCTGCCGCGAGGAACTGGATATGGTTATCGAGGGTCTGATGTGCATTCCGCCTGTCGACGAGAACCCCGGTCCGCATTTTGCGCTGTTGGCGAAACTAGCCGGCGCGTGCATGCTCGACAGGCTGTCGATGGGCATGTCCGGAGATTTCGAAACGGCGGTCCAGTTCGGCGCGACCAGCGTGCGCGTCGGTTCGGCAATTTTCGGATCACGCTGACGGCCAAAACGTCGCATTACGCTTTCGTCGGGGTTCACCTTCGTTCTCATTAGCCTATCCTTGTGCACGAGGAGGCCGGGCATCGCCCGGCATGCATTGGGAGGAGAACGGATATGGCGAGCCGCTATTCCGAAGTGTACGGCGCGTGGAAGACGGATCCGGAGGGGTTCTGGTCTGAGGCGGCAGAGGCGATCGACTGGTTCGAGAGGCCGGAGCGCGCCTTCGAGGCTGAAGGGGGCATTTATGGCCACTGGTTTCCCGGCGGGCTGACCAACAGCTGCTACAATTGCCTGGACCGGCATGTCGAAGCCGGTCGTGGCGAGCAGATCGCCTTCATCTACGACAGCCCGGTCACGTCTAGCATCGAGCGCATCTCCTATGGAGCGTTGCTCGACGACGTCAAGGCGCTGGCCGCCGTCTACCGCAAGCTCGGCGTCGACAAAGGCGATCGCATCATCATCTATATGCCGATGATCCCGCAGGCGGCGGTGGCGATGCTTGCCGCCGCGCGCATCGGCGCGGTGCATTCGGTGGTGTTTGGCGGCTTCGCCGCCAACGAACTCGCCGTTCGCATCGACGATTGCCGGGCCAAGCTCATCGTGTCGGCCAGCTGCGGCATCGAGCCCGGTCGCACGGTCGCCTACAAGCCGCTGCTCGATGCGGCGCTGACGATCGCCGAACACAAACCGGCGCATTGCCTTGTCTATCAGCGCGAGATGCTGCAGGCGGATATGACGCCGGTGCGCGATATCGACTATGCCACAGCGCTTGCGGCGGCAAAGGATGCGGGCGACGAGGCCGGTTGCACGCCGGTGGCATCCACCGATCCGCTTTACGTGCTCTATACCTCCGGCACCACAGGCCAGCCGAAGGGCGTGGTGCGCGACAATGGCGGCCACATGGTTGCGCTCAAATGGTCGATGCAGAATTTCTTCGGCGTTCAGCCCGGTGAGGTCTTCTGGGCGGCGTCCGACATCGGCTGGGTCGTCGGGCATTCGTTCATCGTCTATGGGCCGCTTCTCAACGGCAACACCTCGATCCTGTTCGAAGGCAAGCCCGTCGGCACGCCGGATCCCGGAACCTACTGGCGGATTATCGCGGAACACGGCGTGGCCGTCATGTTCACCGCTCCGACGGCGCTGCGCGCCATTCGCAAGGAGGATCCGGATGCGTCGCTGGTGACGAACCATGATCTTTCTCGGTTTCGTGCGTTGTTTCTGGCCGGTGAACGGGCCGACCCCGACACGATCTGCTGGGCGGAAAGGGCGCTCGGTGTGCCGATCATCGACCATTGGTGGCAGACGGAAACGGGCTGGCCTGTTGCCGGCAATCCGCTCGGACTCGGACTCCTGCCTGTCAAATACGGATCACCGGCTGTTCCGTTACCCGGCTACGATGTCCAGATCCTCGACGACGCCGGTCATCCGGTCGAAGCGGGCACGCTGGGCAACGTCGTGGTCAAACTGCCTTTGCCTCCAGGGTGTCTGCCGACACTCTGGAATGCCGACCATCGGTTTCGCGCGGCCTATCTCGAGGAGTTTCCCGGCTACTACAAGACGGCCGATGCCGGCTACCTCGACGATGACGGCTATGTCTTCATCATGGCGCGCACCGACGACATCATCAATGTCGCCGGTCACCGGTTGTCGACGGGCGCCATGGAGGAAGTGTGCGCCAGCCATCCGGATGTGGCGGAATGTGCCGTCATCGGCATCGCCGACGCGCTGAAGGGTCAGATCCCCGCCGGCTTTCTGGTCATCAACTCGAATGTTTCCCGTGAAACATCCGAGATCGAACGGGAGGTCATCAGCCTCGTGCGTGATCGCATCGGGCCGGTGGCCGCCTTCCGCGTGGCGATGTGCGTCAAGCGGCTGCCGAAAACCCGATCCGGCAAGATCCTGCGCGCGACGATCCAGAAGATCGCCGATCGCCAACCGTGGAAAATGCCGGCGACAATCGACGACCCAGCGATCCTCGATGAGATTGCCGCGGTGCTTCATTCCAAGGGTATCGGCATCTGATCGTGCATTCTACAGCGCCGCGCGTCTTATTAGACGCGCAAAGGTCGCTGTAGCACTTTGAATGGCTGCATGTTTTTATCCTTAAATCGAATAGGATTTAAGGAAACATGCAGGAGCATGCCTCAGATTCGAACGACGGAACTGAACCACGTGCTGAAGGCCGCCACCGGTTTGCTGCGCAGGTTCTTGGTGATGAGGTAGTAACTCTCGTCTTCAAGTGTGGCGATCGGCGAGAGGACGATGAGATCGCCGTGCTCGATCTCGCGGCGAAAGACTTCGACCGGGCAGAGCGCCACGCCATGGCCGGCGATCACGGCCGTCGCCAGCAGGTTGAAATCCTGGAAAACCGGACCGCGGCGCGGCGGTCGAGCCATGGGCAGGCCGGCTGTCGCAAACCATTCTTGCCACCGCGCGATCGTCTCGTCGTGAAGCAGGTCGGCGGTGGTGATTGCCTCTGGTGTGTCGAGCGCGCCTTTGCGCTCGATGTAACGAGGGCTGGCGACCGGGCGGTTCGCACGCGAAAACAGCCGGTCGCATTGCGTCCCGACGGATAGGTCCGCACCGAGCGTGATGAGCACGTCGCAACCCGTCTCCCGCAGCCTCTGCTCGGCCATCGCGTAGATTACCTTTACATCGACGTCCGGGTGCCGTTCGAGGAAATCGCTGAGCGCCGGTATCAGCCAGCGCGTGGCGATCGATGGGATGCAAGCGACGGTGATCGATGATTTGGCGTTGGCGCGCAGCATTTCTGTTTCGATCGCGATGCGCGCAAAACACGATGTCAAGGCGTCGGCCAACCGCTCGGCGTCAGGAAGGAGACCGACGCCGCGCTTTTCCCGCCGGAACAACGGCCGGCCGAACCATTCCTCGAGCAGCCTTATCTGATGGCTAACTGCAGCGTGTGTGACATGCAGCTCGTCCGCGGCACGTGAAAAGCTGGCGAGCCGGGCGGCGGCCTCGAATGCGCGAAGCATGCCGAGTGGCGGAAGCATCTGCAAATTCTCCTCAACCACCTCTTGAGAAATCGTTGTTTTTCTATCGAAAAGTCCCGTGGGATAAGGATTTCAACATCACGAGAACGCATTCCGGTCTTCGTCATGTAAGAATTTCTCATAGGAGGATATAGCACATGTTCGTGCGCAGCCTGCAGGATATCGAGGCCACCGATCATTTCGTCGAATGGGGGAGCGGCACCAGCCACCGACTGCTGACGGAAAAAGATGGCATGGGTTTTACCGTTTGCCACACCGTCGTTCGCGCCAATACGGTCTCATTGCTGGAGTACCGCAACCATCTTGAGGCTTGCTACTGCATCGCCGGCCAGGGCGAGGTGGAGGATATGCAGGGCAATGTCTTTCCGATTCGTCAGGGCGACATCTACGTGCTCGATCAGCACGACAAACATTTCCTGCGGGGAGGAAAAAATGAGGATCTCATCCTCGTCAGTGTCTTCAATCCACCGCTCAAGGGGACCGAGCGCCACAATCTGAAGGACCAGTCCGGTTCGGCCTACTGAATCTGGCAAACAAAAAAGCCCGGATCGAGCGATCCGGGCTTTCGTCAGGTCATGACAAGTCGATCAATATTGATCGTCTTCGTCCTCGTCCTTGCGATCCGACTTCAGCGACTTGAGCTTGGCGAAGACGGCATCCGCATCGATTTCCTTCTCTTCTTCGCGCTCGTAGCTGAAGTTGAGCTTTTCTGTTTCCTGGGCTGCTTCGAGCGTCGCGCCGAGCTCGGCGGCTGTCGGCAGCGGACGGCCCTTGGCGGCGCGTTCGACTTCAAGGTCGAGATCGATCTGCGAGCACAGGCCAAGCGTTACCGGATCCATCGGCGTCAGGTTCGTCGAGTTCCAGTGGGTGCGCTCGCGAATCTGCTCGATCGTCGACTTCGTGGTGCCGACGAGGCGGGAAATCTGCGCGTCCTTCAGCTCGGGATGGTTGCGAACCAGCCAGAGAATGGCATTCGGGCGATCCTGGCGCTTGGAGACCGGCGTGTAGCGCGGGCCCTTGCGCTTGGAGTCGGGAACACGGACTTTCGGCTCCGAAAGCTTGAGCTTGTGGTTCGGATTTGCCTCGGCGCGGGCGATCTCGTCGCGCGACAGCTGTCCGGTTGCGATTGGATCTAGACCCTTGATGCCCTGTGCCGATTCACCGTCTGCGATCGCCTTCACTTCGAGCGGATGCAGCTTGCAAAACGTTGCAATCTGTTCGAACGACAATGCCGTATTGTCGACGAGCCAGACGGCTGTTGCCTTGGGCATAAGCAGTTGCTGAGCCATGGATATAGTCCTTTTGTCCGCCGCGCCGGTGTCGCGGGCCGTGGAGTCTACCACTGATTTCCGGGAATTGAGCGCCTCTATAGCGTCGTTGTCTCAAAATTGCAATTCTCCAGTTCCAAATGTCCTTTTGTCTAATTGCGGCGCGGCTTTGACCTGCTATGACTCGTCGCCGAGGCGGGGTCCCCGGGAGGGACCTCAGACAGGAATGCGCAGGGAGGAACGAATGTCCGCCAAGATCTATCCGGTGTTGAAGTCTGCCAAGAGCCGGACGCTGCTCGATAACGCGACCTATCTGAAGTGGTATGAGGAAAGTGTCGAGGACCCGGCCAAGTTCTGGGGCAAACACGGCAAACGGATCGACTGGTTCAAGCCCTATACCAAGGTCAAGAACACCTCTTTCAAGGGCAAGGTCTCGATCAAGTGGTACGAGGACGGCCTCACCAACGTCTCCTACAATTGCATCGACCGCCACCTGAAGACGCACGGCGAAAAGACGGCGATCATCTGGGAAGGCGACAACCCCTATATCGACAAGAAGATCACCTACAACCAGCTCTACGAGCAGGTTTGTCGGCTTGCCAACGTCCTGAAGAAGCATGGCGTCAAGAAGGGCGACCGCGTCACCATCTACATGCCGATGATCCCGGAAGCATCCTACGCGATGCTTGCCTGCGCGCGCATCGGCGCCATTCATTCGGTCGTGTTCGGCGGCTTCTCGCCGGACGCGCTCGCCGGCCGCATCGTCGACTGCGAATCCACCTTCGTCATCACCTGTGACGAGGGCGTGCGCGGTGGCAAGCCGGTGCCGCTGAAGGAAAATACCGACACCGCGATCGACATCGCCGCCAAGCAGCACGTGATCGTCAACAAGGTGCTGGTCGTGCGCCGCACCGGCGGCAAGATCGGCTGGGCGCCGGGCCGCGACCTCTGGTACCACCAGGAAACTGCGACCGTGAAGCCGCATTGCGAGCCGGCGAAGATGAAGGCGGAAGACCCGTTGTTCATCCTCTACACCTCGGGCTCGACCGGCAAGCCGAAGGGCGTGCTGCACACCACCGGCGGCTACCTCGTCTATGCCTCGATGACCCATGAATACGTGTTCGACTATCGCGACGGCGATATCTATTGGTGCACGGCGGATGTCGGCTGGGTGACCGGCCATTCCTACATCGTCTACGGACCGCTCGCCAACGCGGCGACCACCGTGATGTTCGAGGGCGTTCCGAACTTCCCCGACGCAGGCCGCTTCTGGGAAGTCATCGACAAGCACAAGGTCAACGTCTTCTACACCGCGCCGACGGCAATCCGCTCGCTGATGGGCGCCGGCGACGATTTCGTCAAGCGCGCCTCGCGCTCGTCGCTGCGCCTGCTCGGTTCGGTCGGCGAACCGATCAACCCGGAAGCCTGGGAATGGTACTACAACGTCGTTGGCGATCAGAAATCGCCGATCGTCGACACCTGGTGGCAGACGGAAACCGGCGGCATCCTGATCACGCCGCTGCCGGGCGCGACCGATCTCAAGCCCGGATCGGCGACGCGGCCCTTCTTCGGCGTCCAGCCGCAGCTGGTCGACAACGAAGGCAACGTGCTCGAAGGACCTGCCGACGGCAACCTCTGCATCACCGACAGCTGGCCCGGCCAGATGCGCACGATCTATGGCGATCATGCACGCTTCGGCCAGACCTACTTCGCCACCTACAAGGGCAAGTATTTTACGGGTGACGGCTGCCGTCGCGACGAGGATGGCTACTATTGGATCACCGGCCGCGTCGACGACGTGCTCAACGTCTCCGGACACCGGCTGGGCACGGCCGAAGTCGAATCGGCGCTTGTCTCGCACCATCTGGTGTCCGAGGCAGCCGTCGTCGGCTATCCGCACCCGATCAAGGGACAGGGCATCTACTGCTACGTCTCGCTGATGGCGGGTGAGGTCGGCAATGACGATCTGCGTCAGGCGCTGGTAAAGCACGTCCGCTCGGAAATCGGCCCGATCGCGACGCCAGACAAGATCCAGTTTGCCCCCGGCCTGCCGAAGACCCGCTCGGGCAAGATCATGCGCCGCATCCTGCGCAAGATCGCGGAAGACGATTTCGGTGCGCTTGGTGACACCTCAACGCTTGCCGATCCGGCTGTTGTGGAAGACCTGATCGCCAACCGGCAGAACAAGGCTTAACAGCAACGCACGGTAAAAAGGGCGGCTTCGAGCCGCCCTTTTTTGTATGATGTTTCGTACCGAGGCGGTGGACTGAATAGACGACTGGGTCATCGACGGGCGTTTGTGAGCCGGATTCCGATTGACGGTAAGCGGAGTTCCCGGGCGGCAGCAGGAGATCGATATGACCCACGGTTGTTTTCGGACGATCCCAAAGAAGGAAATGTTCCTTCGCTTCAAACCCGTCTGAGAGCATTCTCAGAAATCGATCGCCCTACCCTTGATTTCCCAGTCGCCGAAGCGTGCCGGGTCGGCGCCGCCGCGGCCGCCGATTTCTGTCGGCATAACCTTCTCCGCTTCAGCCTGCCGACGCTCCTCCGCTTCCTTCAGCGCGCGCATGGCCGCGGCAGGCAGCGGCTTTTTCGGGCGGTCGGGGGCATTGTCGTTGTCGTTCTGCATCTCGCCAGTATCCGGATTCGTGCATCTGTATTGAAGAACGGGGCATTTGCACCCATCATATAAGGCGCCGTTGTCCGAACGGAAACCCTGATTCACGTGAAACGTCGACGACCCGGAGCCTCTTCATGAACCTCGTTCGCACCGCCATGCTGCTTGCAGTGATGACCGCCCTGTTCATGGCGGTTGGCTTCGCCATTGGTGGACGTGGCGGCATGATGATTGCGTTCGTCATCGCCGCCGGTATGAATTTCTTCTCGTACTGGTATTCCGACCGCATGGTGCTGCGCATGTACCGTGCGCAGGAGGTCGATGAACGCAGCGCCCCGGAATATTACGGCATCGTGCGCGATCTCGCTGAGAATGCCGGCCTGCCGATGCCGCGGGTCTATGTCATCGACAACCCGCAGCCGAACGCCTTTGCAACCGGACGCAACCCGCAGAACGCCGCCGTTGCCGCCTCGACCGGACTGCTCAACGCGCTCTCCTACGACGAGGTCGCCGGCGTCATGGCGCATGAACTGGCGCACGTCCAGAACCGCGATACCCTGACAATGACGCTGACAGCCACGCTTGCCGGCGCCATTTCGATGCTGGGCAACTTCGCCTTCCTGTTTGGCGGCAATCGCGAAAACAACAACAACCCGCTCGGTTTTGTCGGGGTGCTGATTGCAATGATCGTCGCGCCGATGGCGGCCATGCTGGTGCAGATGGCGATCAGCCGTACCCGGGAATATTCCGCCGATCGCCGTGGCGCCGAAATCTGTGGCAAGCCCCTGGCTCTCGCCTCGGCGCTGCAGAAGATCGCTGGTGCTGCCCATCGGATTCACAATGACGATGCCGAGCGCAACCCGGCAACCGCGCATATGTTCATCATCAATCCGCTCTCAGGCGAGCGCATGGACAACCTGTTTTCGACCCATCCGAACACTGAAAACCGGATTGCGGCCCTGCAACAGATGGCGCAGGAGATGTCCATGGGGTCGACGCCGCCGGTTCGGGCTGATAATCCGGTGCGCAAATCGCGCTCTGTTCCCTCTACCGGTTGGGGTCGCGGTGGTTCCGAACCGCCGAAAGGTCCCTGGTCCTGATGTCTGCCGAAAACAACAACGATTCACGTCCGAAACAAAACCGCTCGCGCAAGGAGCCGGCAAAGTCGAAGAGGCCTGCGCAAGAGCAGCGCGGTCCGGAGAAGCCCGGACTGCGCACGCGACAGGCAGCGGCCAAGATTCTCGGGGCGGTCGTCGATCGCAAGACCTCGCTCGATGGCATGCTCGATCATGAGCACGGAAATCCGGCCTACCGCGAACTGAGCGAGGCCGACCGGGCGCTGGTGCGCGCCATTCTCAATTCGGCATTGCGTCATCTGCCGCGCATCCAGGCGGCAATCGGCTCGATGCTGCAGACGCCGCTTCCGGAAGGCGCGCGCGCTCTCGACCATGTGCTCGCAGTGGCTGCCGCGCAGATCCTCTATCTCGACGTTCCTGATCATTCCGCCGTCGATCTTGCCGTCGAGCAGGCGCAGGCCGATCCGCGAAACCGCCGGTTTGCCAATCTGGTCAATGCCATCCTTCGCCGCCTGTCGCGCGAGAAGGACACGATCCTGGAAAATCTGCGAACCGTTCCTGCGATGCCGGACTGGTTCTTCGACAGGCTGGTCGAGCGTTATGGACGCGAACAGGCCGATCTCATCGCCGAAGCGCAACTGACCCCAGCGGCGATCGATCTGACTGTCAAGTCGGATCCGGATGCCTGGGCCGAGCGGCTCGGCGGTACGGTGCTGCCGACAGGCTCAGTCCGCCTTGCAGAATTCTCGGGCTCTATCCCCTCCTTAGCCGGATTCTCCGATGGCGAGTGGTGGGTTCAGGATGCGGCCGCATCCATCCCTGCCCGTCTTTTCGGGTCGATTGCCGGGAAGACCGTCGTCGATCTCTGCGCGGCACCCGGTGGTAAGACGGCGCAGCTTATCCTCGCCGGTGCCGAGGTGACGGCGCTTGATCAGTCGTCGAGCCGGCTGAGGCGTCTGAAGGGCAATCTCGAGCGATTGGGCCTGGAAGCGCAGATGAAAGAGACCAACATGGCCGACTTTCGGCCGGACGAACTTTTCGATGCCGCCTTGCTCGATGCCCCCTGTTCGTCGACCGGAACGACCCGCCGTCACCCGGATGTGCTTTGGACCAAGGGTCCGGAGGACATCGAGAAGCTTGCGCTGCTTCAGGAGCGCCTGCTGCGCCACGCGCTGACGGTGGTCAAGCCGGGCGGCATCGTCGTGTTCTCCAATTGCTCGCTTGACCCACGCGAAGGCGAGGAAGTGGTCGACCGGGTGGTCGCAGCCGGCGATGATTATGAGCGGGTGCCGGTTCTGGCTGAGAATTGGCAGGGCCTTGAAGATGCGATCACCCCGCTCGGCGAAGTGCGCACCACGCCATCGATGTTCCCGCTCGATCCACCCTTTGCCGGTGGACTCGACGGATTCTACGCCGCCGTGATTCGCCGCAAATAAGTCTGGAAAAGTCGATTCGTTCTTCGGAAAGGCTCGGCCACGGGCTGTTTTGGCGCGTCATTTGACGCTTTAAGGCCATGAGCCTATCAAAGACGATAAAATTGATAAAAGTTTAATGATCTTTCCGGCACCATCCAGAGTTCACGCGGAGCGCCGCGCGTCCTTTCGGACAGAGAAGAACGCTCTGACATTTTGAAACGGCGCATCGTGCGTACCGGAGATCGAATAGGGATTTTCGGGCAACCCTGCGCGAGTGATACTGGCGCGAAGCCGATGCAGCCGTTCGTTCGTCTCGAACGGCTTGCTTCAGGATTAAGGAAATCGACGGGCGTTGATGGTGTTTTCCGGCAGGCGAAGGCTTTCTTATCTGTATGCGCGCGAAGGTTGGCGCCGCGTGTCGCGGCGACTTTCGGTCGGCCGCGTCTCGTCGCTGCGCTTTACCGGATCGACGCCCGGCCGCCTGATCGTTGCGCCGACGGACCTCAGAGCCGTCGATCCCTTCGTTGCCGAGGAGATCCTCGAGGGTCGCTTTCCGCTGGCTGGGCGGGTGCTCGACACCGAGGGCGAATCGCCCTTCGAGATCGACCTGCCGTCGCTGGAATTTGCCACCCGCCTGCATTCGTTCGGCTGGCTCAGGCATCTGCGGGCGATCCGCGAGGATGCCGGCTTCGTGCGCCTGCGGCAGATCGTTGACGACTGGATTGCCACCCACGGCCGCAATTTCGGAGGCATTGCCTGGGATGCCGACGTCATCGCCCAGCGCATCATCGCATGGCTCTCGCATTCGCCGGTGGTCCTGCGCAATGCCGAGCACGGCTTTTATCGCCGCTTCCTGAAAAGCCTGGCCTTCCAGGTTCGTTATCTCCGTCACATTGCCGAAACGGTCAGGGATGGCGAGGCTCGCCTGCGTGTGCGGATGGCGCTTGCCATGGCATCGGTTTCGATGCCGTCGACGCCGTCGGCGATCCGCAAGGCGTCGCGCCATCTCGATTTCGAGCTTGATCGGCAGATTCTCGCCGACGGCAGCCACTTTTCGCGCAGCCCGCGGGCCGGGCTTGAGTTGCTGCTCGACCTGCTGCCGCTGCGCCAGACCTATGTCAATCTGGGGCATGACGTGCCGTCGCGCCTGATCCCTTGCATCGATCGTATGTATCCGGCACTGCGCTTCTTCCGCCACCAGGGCGGCGAACTGGCGCTTTTCAACGGCGCGACCTCGGTGCTGGCGCATGAGCTTGCCTCGGTGCTGCGCTATGATGAAACCGCCGGCGAGCCATTCCGCTCGCTGCCTCTCGCGCATTACGAGCGCCTGTCGATCGAAAACACCGTGGTCATCGTCGATACCGGCCGGCCGCTTTCAGTCGACCTGTCGCGTAGCGCCCATGCCGGCTGCCTCTCGTTCGAAATGTCCTCGGGCAAGACGCGTTTCGTGATCAATTCGGGCGCGCCGAAATTTGCCGGCGAACGATTCCGCCAGATGGCACGGATGACCGCCGCCCACTCCACCGTGACCGTCAACGACACGTCCTCCTCACGCTTCTCGCAGTCACGGTTTCTGGGCCCGATCATCACCAGCGGCGTCTCGCGCGTCGTCGTCGAGCGCAAGGACGAACCGGGCCGCCAGGAATCCGTCATGGCAAACCATGACGGTTATCTCTCGTCCTTTGGGCTCCTGCACGAGCGCGACATCGGCGTGCTGAACGGCGGCCGGATGATCCGTGGGCGTGACCGGCTTTCGCGCGCCGACGGCAGCGATCCTGATGAAACGAACCTGGCCGTGGCAGTCGCCCGCTTCCATATCCACCCGGCCGTCACTATTCGCCAGAACAACGGCCGCGAGATCTATCTGACCGCGCCCGATGGTGAAATCTGGCTGTTTGCCTGCCAGGACGGCGAGCTGGCGGTCGAGGAAGACATCTTCTTTGCCGATCCCTCGGGCATTCGCGCCTCGTCGCAGCTGACGGTGACCTTCGCCGTTGCCAGGCAGCCGGAGATCCAATGGACCTTCTCGCGCACGAACTGAGGCCAACTGCGCCCCTTATTTTAGGATGTTGGCCTGCCGAGGTTTCTTCGGCCGGCAAGCTATGCTAACGGGCAGCCATCCCAATCGCCGGAGCATCCTCCCGGGCGTCCGGCGCCGCCAAAGGAGCATGGTTGATGGCTGTCGCCTCCAAGAAAATTCCCGCCCCGAACGAGGTTCCAGTCCGGACCGCTCTTCTTTCCGTGTCCGACAAGACCGGTGTCGTCGAGCTTGCCCGTGCGCTGCATGAAAAAGGCGTACGTCTGGTTTCGACCGGCGGCACCCACAAGGCACTGTCGCAGGCGGGGTTGCCAGTCAGCGACGTCGCCGAACTCACCGGCTTTCCCGAGGTTATGGATGGCCGGGTCAAAACCCTTCACCCGGGCGTGCATGGCGGCCTGCTGGCAATCCGCGACGATGCCGAGCATCAGGCGGCGATGTCGGCACATGGCATCACCGCGATCGATCTGGCGGTGATCAATCTCTATCCCTTCGAGGAGGTTCGCGCGCAGGGCGGCGATTATCCGACGACGGTCGAGAACATCGATATCGGCGGCCCGGCGATGATCCGCGCATCCGCCAAGAACCACGCCTATGTCACAATTGTCACCGATCCGGCCGACTATCCGGTCCTGCTCGAAGAACTTGCAGCAGGCGCGACGACCTATGCCTTCCGCCAGAAGATGGCGGCCAAGGCCTATGCCCGCACGGCCGCCTATGACGCAGCCATTTCCAACTGGTTTGCCGAGGCGCTCGACACGCCGATGCCGCGCCACCGCGTTCTCGGCGGCGTCTTGAAGGAGGAGATGCGCTACGGTGAGAATCCGCACCAGAAGGCGGGCTTCTACGTCACCGGCGAGAACCGTCCGGGCGTTGCCACAGCTAAGCTGCTGCAGGGCAAGCAGCTTTCCTACAACAACATCAACGACACCGATGCCGCCTTCGAACTCGTCGCCGAGTTCCTGCCGGAAAAAGCCCCGGCCGTGGCGATCATCAAGCATGCCAATCCTTGCGGCGTGGCCACGGCCCCGACGCTGGTCGAAGCTTATCGACGCGCGCTTGCCTGCGATTCCACCTCAGCTTTTGGCGGCATCATCGCGCTCAACCAGATGCTCGATGCGGAAACGGCCGAAGCGATCGTCAAGCTCTTTACCGAAGTGATCATCGCGCCTGAGGTCAGCGATGAGGCCAAGGCCGTCATCGCCCGCAAGCCGAACCTGCGGCTCTTGACCACGGGCGCCCTGCCGGATCCGCGCATCCCCGGCCTTTCCGCCAAGACCGTATCCGGCGGCCTTCTCGTCCAGACCCGCGACAACGGCATGGTCGAAGACCTGGAGCTGAAGGTGGTGACCAAGCGTGCACCGACGGCGCAGGAACTGGAAGACATGAAGTTTGCCTTCAAGGTGGCAAAACACGTCAAGTCGAACGCCGTCGTCTATGCCAAGGATGGCCAGACCGCAGGCATCGGCGCCGGGCAGATGAGCCGGGTCGATTCGGCCCGCATCGCCGCGATCAAGGCCGAAGAAGCCGCCAAGGCGCTCGGCCTCGCAACGCCGTTGACGCGCGGCTCGGCCGTCGCCTCCGAGGCTTTCCTGCCGTTTGCCGATGGCTTGCTGTCGGCGATCGCTGCCGGTGCCACGGCGGTGATCCAGCCCGGTGGTTCGATGCGCGACGAGGAAGTGATTGCCGCGGCCGACGAGCATGGCGTTGCGATGGTCTTCACCGGTATGCGCCACTTCCGCCACTAAACCGGATCGGTTGCATTTTCAGTTGCTACTGCATGTTTCCATAAATCCTATTCGATTTAAGGATAAAAACATGCAGCAATTCAAAGTGCTACAGCGACCTTTGCGCGTTAATAAGACGCACGGCGCTGTAGTAAAGTCCGAGTTTTATTCCTCAGAGCCGTCGCGTCCCCAGGACGCGGCGGCTTTCGTATGTCCGGCATTCGCCGGATAAGGCGTGCGCAGCAGGATCAGAAAACCGAGGACGAGGAAGACGACGAGCGCCATCATGCCGATGCGGGCGGAGCCGGTCATGAGCGTGATCGTGGCGACCGACGCGGGCGCAAGAAACGACGTCGCACGGCCGGAAAGTGCATAGAGACCAAAGTAGCGCCCTGCTTCGTCCAGGCTGACGCTGCGCGCCAGATAGGAGCGCGACGACGCCTGAACCGGCCCGAAGGCGATACCGACGAGCAGGCCGTAGACGATATAGGCCTTCTCGGCTGCAGTGCCGAAGATGCCGCCCGAATCGTCCGTCGGCAGGGGAAGCAGACCGAAGAAGGTGAAGCCCGGTCCTGTCGAGACGATGCCAAGCGTGGCAATGATCAGGCAGACCAGGCTGGCGATCACGATGGTCTTTGAACCGAGCCGGGCATCGAGCTTGCTTGCATAGAGGCAGCCACCGATGGCAACGACGTTGAGGATGATGCCATAGATGCCGAGTTCCATGGTTTGCCAGGCGAACATGGCGGCGGCGAAGGTGCCGCCCAGTGCCAGCAGGCCATTGACCCCATCCTGAAAGATCATGCGGGCGATGAGGAAGCGCAGGATGCCGCGCCTTTGCCTGAGTTCGCCGAGTGTGCCTTTCAGTTCGCGCAGTCCCGTTCGGGTCGCCCCTGCAAGCGACATGGTCGCCTTGGTCGCATCCGGCGTGAACAGGAACATCGGAATGATGAACACGAGGTACCAGAGCGCCGATATCGGCCCGGTGATGCGCGCGTCCTCGCCCTTTGCCGGATCGAGCCCAAACAGCGGATCGATGCCGAGAGCGGTCTTGCCGGTTTCCGGATTTCCGGCAAGAAGCGCCACGACAGCGATGAGCACGATCATCCCGCCGAGATAGCCGAGGCCCCAGGCGATGTTGGAAATGCGGCCGATGTCCTTCTCGTCCACAAGTCGCGTCATCATCGAATCATTGAACACGATCGAGAATTCGGCAGCGACGGTGGCCAGCACCATGAAGATGACGGCGTAGATGATCGGTGAGCCGGGGGCGGCAAACCAGAGCATCGCCAGCGATACGATCTTGATGATGGCGAAAAAGCCGATCCACGGCTTGCGCGGTCCGGTGGCGTCGGCGATCGAGCCGAGAACCGGGGAGAGAATGGCGATGATGATGCCGGAAATGGTGAGCGTATAGCCCCACATCGCCTGGCCGATAGCATGATCCTCAGTCAGCCGGGAAACGAAGTAGGGGCCGAAGATGAAGGTGGTGATCACCGTGAAGAACGGTTGGGCCGCCCAGTCGAACAGCATCCATCCGGCAATGCCGAGACGGGTCGTTCCCGGCTTGTCTGCAGCCCTGTCCGCCGAAATCGCCAATTACCCCTCCCGGAAATGACTGCGCCGTGCGTTCTAATGAACGCGCGGCGCAGAAAGATCGTCATATCTCGCTCATCGAGACCGGGTTGACGGAGCATCCCCGGCCCGATCTTGCGCTACTGCATGTTTCCTTAAATCCTATTCGATTTAAGGATTAAACCATGCAGCAATTCAAACTGCTACAGCGACCTTTGCGCGTCTAATAAGACGCCCGGCGCTGTAGTCCGGGGCGGACTGTGTCATTTCACCCTGCCGCGTGCAAGGTCGTTGAGCAGACCCGCGGCAACCGTGATCTTGGCAAGCGTGGTCTCGCCCTTCTCAGTCAGGAGCGTCAGCTGGCCGCCCGCGCGTGAAACGCGTTCGCGGTCGTTTTCCTGCCAGGCCTGGACGGGATTGCGCTCGCTCTTCTGCTCGCGCAGCGCCGCTGCGGTGATGTCGCGTCTGGCGCCGGCAATGTCCGAGATCGCGCGCGACAGCGCCATTGCCTCGAACTGCTCGGTTGCCGGTACGCGGTCGGCTGCCGCCAGCAGGCGGTTGATCCGCAGCGTTTCGGTGACGGCAAAATAACCCTGTGCCGTGCGGCTCAGCGTCTCGCCGGTTTCAGCTGATATCTGCATGATTTCGGGCACGAGGGTCATCAGCGCCAGTTCCAGGATCTCATCCGCCAGTTTCTCCGGCACGCCGCCCTCGACGAAGGCTGCGGTCTTTACCCGAGCTTCGTCGGCGGTTTCGCCTGAAATCGCGGTGCGCATGGTGCTGCGCAGCTTCTGCAGCCCGTCGCGCAGGCGCGTCACGGCTTCCGAAACCGAACCCGTTGCCGCATGGGTGCGCAGGGCCCGCTCCGTCACGAGCGTGAAGATGCGCCCGACTTCCTGGTAGAGCGCATTCTGGAGGGCGCCGCTGATGCGATTGTCCAGGGCATCGATCTCGTCATAGATCCGCGGCAGGTCGAAGCCATCGAGTGCCAAAACAGCCGCCTTGACGACGTCTGCCGAGAGGAAGCCGGTGGCATCCGTCAAGGTCGAGACGAAAGCGGGGCCGCCGCGATTGATGGTTTCGTTGGCCAGCACCGTCGCGATGATCTCGCGGCGCAGCCGGTGGCCGTGGATGTCGCCGGCATAAGTCTTGCGCATCTTGCCGGGGAAGTAGCGTTCCAGGGTCGCCGTGAAATACGGGTCGTCGGGAAGCTCGCTGGCGATCAGCTCGTCGAACAGCACCAGCTTCGAGTAGGACAGGAGGACGCCGATCTCCGCGCGTGTCAGCGGCTTGCCGGCCTGATAGCGCTCGGTCATGACCTGGTCGGTCGGCAGCGTCTCAACCTTGCGGTTGAGGTGGCCGTCGGCTTCGAGTCGCGTCATCAGGCGGCCGAGCGTCGTGCGGTTTCCGGTACCCTGCAGTTCGGTGAGCGAGATTGCCAGCGACTGCTCGTAGTTGTTGCGCAGTACGAGATGGCCGACTTCCTCGGTCATCGACGCCAGCAGCGTGTTGCGCTTCGGCCGGGTCAGGCGACCGTCGCGCATCGCCGAGGCCAGCGCGATCTTGATGTTGACCTCGACGTCGGACGAGTTGACGCCCGCCGAGTTGTCGATGGCGTCGGAGTTGCAGCGACCGCCATTGAGGCCGAAGCCGATACGGCCCTTCTGGGTCACGCCGAGGTTTGCGCCCTCGCCGATGACACGGGCGCGGACCTCTTCGGCGACCACACGGATCGCGTCGTTGGCGCGGTCGCCAACCTCGGCATCCGTCTCGTTGCTGCCGCGCACATAGGTGCCGATGCCGCCGAACCAGAGAAGATCGACCTGGCTCTTCAGGATCGCGTTCATGATCTCGAACGGCGTGGCCTTCTGCTTGTCGATGCAGATCGCCGCCATGGCTTCCGGTGTCAGCGTCACCGACTTTTCGGCGCGGGAAATGATCATCCCGCCTTCGGAGAGCGTCTTGCGATCATAGTCCTGCCAGCTCGAACGTGGCAGGGCGAACATGCGCTTGCGTTCGGCGAAGGAAACATCCGTATCCGGATTCGGATCGATGAAGATGTCGCGATGGTCGAAGGCCGCGAGCAGACGGATCTTTTCCGAAAGCAGCATGCCGTTGCCGAAGACGTCGCCCGACATGTCGCCGACGCCGGCGACGGTGAAGGGAGTGGTCTGGATGTCGATGTCCATCTCGCGGAAGTGCCGCTTGGCGGTCTCCCAGGCGCCACGGGCGGTGATGCCCATCTTCTTGTGGTCGTAGCCGGCCGATCCGCCTGAGGCGAACGCGTCATCGAGCCAGAAGCCTGCTTCCTGGGCCAGGCCGTTGGCCGTGTCCGAGAAGGTCGCCGTGCCCTTGTCGGCGGCAACGACGAAGTAGGGATCGTCACCGTCGCGGCGCAGCGTGTCGGCCGGCGGCACGACATCCTGGCCGACAATGTTGTCGGTGACCGACAGCATCGTGCGGATGAAGGTCTTGTAGGCTTCGGTTCCGGCCTTGAACACCTCGTCGCGGTTGCCGCCAACCGGCAGCTGCTTCGGGTAGAAGCCACCCTTGGCGCCAACGGGCACGATGACGGCGTTCTTGACCTGCTGTGCCTTCACCAGGCCCAGTACTTCGGTGCGGTAGTCCTGTGCGCGGTCGGACCAGCGAAGACCGCCACGGGCGACCTTGCCGAAACGCAGATGCACGCCTTCGACTTCGGTGCCGTAGACGAAGATTTCGCGGAACGGACGCGGCTCGGGCAAGCCTTCGAGCTGCTTGGGATCGAGCTTGACGGCAAGGACCGCACGCGGCTTTCCGTCGGCATCCTTCTGGAAGTAATTGGTGCGGAGCGTCGCCTCGATGGCGTTGACGTAGCGGCGCAGGATCCGGTCCTCGTCGAGGCTCGGTACCGCCGACAGTGCGGTCTCGATCGATGCGATCAGGGCGTTGCACTTCTTGGCACGCGGCTTCTCCTCGATCGCCGGGTCCATGCGGGTGACGAACAGCTTGAAGATATCGGCGGCAATCGCCGGATATTTGTTCAGCGTGTCGGCGATATAGCCCTGCGAATAGGTGATGCCGGCCTGGCGGAGGTAGCGGGCATAGGCACGCAGCACCGTCACTTCGCGGGCGTTCAAGCCGGCGAGCAGGATCAGCCTGTTGAAGTTATCATCCTCGATCGTGCCGTTCCAGGCGGCGAGGAAGGCTTCCTCGAGCGCCGCACCCGACTTGTCGAGATTGAGCGCATGGCCGTCGCGATGGATCAACTCCATGTCGTGCAGCACGACGCGATGCTGGTCCTCGCCATGCTTGCCGACGTTGAGGTCGTAGGTCTGCTCGCTGATGACCCGGAAGCCGAGATTTTCGAGCAGCGGCACGCGGCGCGAAAGCGATACGGGTTCGCCGGCGTGGAAGATCTTCAGCTCGGCCGTATCAGGACGATTGACCGGGCGGTTGTAGTGGTAGAACGAGATCCGGATCGGATCTTCCGCCTTGCAGGCGGCGATATCGGCGAGATCGGCATAGGCTTCGGCCGGTGCAAAGGCCGCCTGGTAGGCTTCGCCAACGCTGAGCTCGATGCCATCCTTGCGGGCAAGCAGGTCGAAGCGATCGATCCAGCGCGTGACGATGCCTCGCACGGCCTCCTCGAGCTTGGCCTGGGGGATGCGCGGCGTCTTGCCGCTGGTCCGGCCGATGATGAAGTGCACGCGCGCCAGACCGCCCTCGGGGAAGGCCGGGTAGTAGGCCGAAACACGACCGTCATAAGCCGTCTTCAGATAGTCCCCGATCTTCTCGCGAACGTCGGAATCATATTGCTCGCGCGGTACGAAGACGATGACCGAAACGAAGCGGTCGAAATGGTCGATGCGTGGCAGAACGCGGATGCGCGGACGGTCGCCGAGCTCGTTGATCTGTTCGCAGAAGGCGGCGAGCAGGCCGACGTCGATCTGGAAGAGATCGTCGCGCGGGTAGGATTCGAGCGTGTTGTCCAGCATCTTGCCGGAATGGCTCTGCGGATCGTAGCCGAAATGATCGACGATCTTCTCGATCTTGTGGCGCAGCAGCGGGATTTCCGCGGCCTGACGGGTATAGGCCGAGGAGGTGAACAGGCCGACGATGCGCAGCTCGCCGGCGACATTGCCGTCGGCATCGAAACGCTTGACGCCGATGTAGTCCATATAGGCGCGGCGGTGCACGACCGACTTCACATTGGCCTTGGTGACGATCAGGAAATCCGGGCTTTCGAGGAAGGCCAGAATCTCCGGCGTGGTCAGAACTGCGTCCTTGCCCTGGCGCAGCACGCGCACATCGGGATTGGAAAGGATGCCGAGGCCCCTGCCCTTGCCGCGCTCGACCGTCGCCTTCCCGCCCTTGCCCGAATAGGTGTATTCGCGCATGCCGAGGAAGGTGAAGTTGTTGTCCCTGAGCCAGCGAAGGAAGGCCAGCGCTTCGTCGCGGTCGCTCTTCTTGCGCGAGGCGTTGTAGTCCTCGAGTTCCTTCATCGCGTGATCGAGCAGCGTCGTCATCGCCGGCCAGTCGTGCACGGCCTGATGAACCTGTTCGAGCACATCGCGGATACGGTTGCTGAGCGATTGCGCCTCGACCGGCGTCAACTTGCTCAGGTGGATCTGGATGTGGCTGATCCGGTGTGCCGGATCGCTCGGCTCGTCCGGATCGAACGGCTTGGCGGGCTTGCCCGGTTCCTGGACCAGAATGGGATGGATCGCGAGATGGATATCGCGGTGCGTGGTCGTCACCTCGCCCATGACCGAATCAAAGAGGAACGGCATGTTGTGTTCGGTGACGGCAATGATCGAAACCTCGGTGCCGCCAGGCGCAACGCCGGCCACGGTTTCAACCGACACTTGAGGTTTGCCGCCGTCCCAGCGTGCGAGTTCGCTTCTCGCATGGGCCGCCGTCAGTGCCAGCATGTCCGCCGAATAAAGATCGAGGTCGTCGTTGCTGGCCCCGCCGAAGAGGATCTCGGGCGCCAGCGCGTCGGTGCCCAGTTTGATGGCGGCCGCCTTCGCTGCGTCGATGTGTCTGTCCCGCTTCGGATTGTATTTCACGCCCATGAAGTTTCTCCCATTCATGATAGGCTAGACCCTATCAGAACCTTGGCTAATGGCGACCGCTTTTTATGACGATTTCGGCAAAAACGAGCCGAGAATCGGAGAATCTCACGTGAAAACAGCTCAAATCCATTTAAATCGAAGGCAGATTGGCGAAAATTGCTCGAATTTCGATGAAAAAGCACGAAAACGCCAGCGGCTCGTGCGGAACCTGTCTGCCATAGCCTGTTGACATGGCGGTGACAGTCGGTGATCAGAGTTCAAATCGAAGGATTGGACTGGCCGATGCCCGAAATGCCCTCCTTGCCTGGTGCCGTCATCGTCATTTCTAGTCACGTGGTTCGCGGCACCGTCGGCAATCGGGCGGTTGTCTTTGCCTTGGAGACGCTTGGCCATCCCGTCTGGGCTCTGCCGACCGTCATTCTGCCCTGGCATCCCGGCCATGGCCATTCGACGCGCATCACGATACCGGACGCGGAATTCCAGTCGGTGATCGACGATCTGGCTCAGGCGCCCTGGGCCGGCGAGGTCCGGGCAGTCCTGTCAGGCTATCTCGGCTCGGCGAGCCAGGCAGAGGGCGTTGCCCGGCTGGTGACCGCCTTGCGCGCCCGCAATCCTGATCTCGTCTATGCCTGCGACCCGGTGATCGGTGATGCCGAAGGGCTCTACGTGCCCGAAGCGACGGCGATTACCATCCGCGACCGGCTGTTGCCGCTTGCAAGTCTCGCCACGCCCAACCGGTTCGAACTGGCCTGGCTTGCCGGCGCGACGCTCGAGACCAATGCGGCAATCCTTGACGCGGCGCTGGGGCTTGGTCCCTCGCGCATGCTGGTCACGTCGGCGATTCCGATGATGAAGGGCGGGACGGGAAATCTCTATCTCTCCGGCAACCATGCGCTGCTCGCCGAACACCGGCTGATCGAGAACCCGCCGAACGGCACGGGCGATCTGCTGGCGGCGGTGTTCCTGGCGCGGCTGCTGGAAGGCCTCTCCGAGGAGCGCGCGCTTCAGATGGCGACAGCCAGCGTGTTCGAAATTATCGCGCGCACGGTCAAGCGCGGCGCCGATGAACTGACGCTCGAACAGGATGCGTCCAGTCTCTCGACGCCGATGGCGATGGTGCAGATGCGGCGCTTGCTGCATCCGAGCCAGATGCGGCGGAAATAGAAGAAGCTGTTCACGGCACGCCGTCGGATGGCTTGGTGGATTGAACTCTCGACAGCAGCGGGGTAACCGATGGATATGCAGCGTTTTCCAGACCACCTTCTGAACGGCTATCATAACTTCATGAGTGGTCGCTTCAGCGAACAGCAGCAGCGTTACAAGACATTGGCGGATAGCGGGCAGAAGCCCAAGACCATGGTCATTGCCTGTTGTGACTCCCGGGCAGCGCCCGAGACGATCTTCGACAGCGGCCCGGGCGAGCTCTTCGTCGTGCGCAACGTCGCCAATCTCATGCCGCCCTACGAGCCGGACGGACACTACCACTCGACGTCGGCAGCTCTGGAATTTGCCGTCCAGTCTCTGCGTGTCAGCGACATCGTCGTCATGGGCCACGGACGCTGCGGCGGCATCAAGGCGGCGCTTGACCTGGACGCCGAGCCCCTGTCGCCGGGTGACTTCATCGGTCGCTGGATGCACCTCTTGAAACCGTCCGCCGAACAGATCCAGAGCAATGACGTGATGACCCAGGCCGAGCGGCAGCGCGCTCTGGAGCGGGTTTCCATCCGCAACTCGATCGCCAATCTTCGCACCTTCCCCTGCGTCCAGATTCTCGAATCGAAGGGCAAGCTCCAGCTTCACGGCGCCTGGTTCGACATTTCGACCGGCGAGCTCTGGGTGATGGATCCGAAGAGCGGCGACTTTGCCCGTCCAGGTATGTGATAGAAGCCAGAGAAAAAGCCCGGTCCTTTCGAACCGGGCTTCTTTTATTTCATAAGCTTTGATCTTTTGTTTTTGCGCTGTCGTTATCGCAAAACCGCTGCGCACCTTTGCGCAACATGCGTTAGAGCGTCTGCGGTTTAAGCGGAGTCGCAGAAACGCTCTATCTCCTTGTTTCTACGCATTTCCTGACGGAAAACCGCTTCGCACTTTTCCTGGAAATGCTCTAGTCGCCGTCAATTTCCGCGCCGATGATGGCGATCGCCTGCTGATAGACGCTGGCGGCGTTCCAGCCCTGGATCGCGCCGAAATTGGCCTGTCCCGGCTGATATCCGGCGCCCGGCTGCCAGCCGTGTCCACGCAGGAAGTTCGCGGTCGAAGCAAGCGCGTCAGCCTTCGAGCGGACCATGTCGATATGGCCGTTGCCGTCACCGTCGACGCCGTATTTCAGAACGTTTGCCGGAAGGAACTGGGTCTGTCCGATTTCGCCATGGGCAGCGCCGCGTGCAGCCGGGCTGAGATCGCCGCGCTGGACGAGCTGGAGCGCCGCATAGAGCTGGTTGGTGAAGTAGTCGGACCGGCGGCAGTCATAGGCGAGCGTCGAAACGGCTGAGAGCGTATGCTCCTTGCCCATGAAGCCGCCAAAGCCGGTTTCCATGCCCCAGATGGCGATCAGCGGGCCGGCCGGTACGCCGTAGCGCCGTTCGATGCTGTTGAAGAGCGCCGCATTCTGGGCCTTCATCTTCTTGCCGCGCGAGATGATCGTCTGACCGCCACGCTTCTGCATGAACTGGCTGAGCGAGAGCTTGAAGCTTTTCTGGCCGCGGTCGGCGCGGATCGTCGCCTTGTTGTAGGAAACGCCGGAGAGCGCCTTGTCGAGCGCCGCAGGGCTGATGCCGTTGCCGGAGGCTTCCTGCTTGAACTGCGTCATCCAGGCCGCGAAACCGCTGCCGTCGTTGCCGCACTGTGCCGCCGACGCGGTCGCCGGAAGGATCGCCGTTGAAATCAGGGCCGCAAGCCCAATCGCTACGCACTTTGCCGTGTGCATGAAATACCCCGTCATTGCCCAAATCTGGTTGCCGTTAGGAAGATGCCAGCCTTTGCCGGCTCTGTCACCCGCCCCTCATTGGCGGAAATTTCCTAACGGTTTCACGTGAATCCGATCAATTTTGCGCACGGATCCGTGAAACAGGAAACCCCGCAGGCCGATAACGGGCCAGGCGGGGTTCTTATTCGTGCTTTACCGTCTGTTTGTTCAGGCGGCCTGCTTCTTGGCGCGGATCAGACCGCGGTTGATGAGCAGCTCGGCGATCTGGATCGCGTTGAGTGCCGCACCCTTGCGCAGGTTATCGGAAACGACCCAGATGTTGAGGCCGTTTTCGACGGTTGCGTCTTCGCGGATGCGCGAGATGTAGGTCGCGTCTTCGCCGGCGCACTCGTAAGGCGTTACGTAGCCGCCGTTCTCGTGCTTGTCGACAACAAGGCAACCCGGTGCTTCGCGCAGGATATCGCGCGCCTCGTCAGCGGTGATCTCGTTTTCGAACTCGATGTTGACCGATTCCGAATGGCCGATGAAGACCGGGACGCGCACGGCCGTGCAGGTCACCTTGATCTTCGGGTCGAGCATCTTCTTGGTCTCGGCCAGAACCTTCCACTCTTCCTTGGTGTAGCCGTCTTCCATGAAGACGTCGATGTGCGGAATGACGTTGAAGGCGATGCGCTTGGTGAACTTCTTCGATTCGATCGGGTCGGCAACGAAGACCGCACGGGTCTGGTTGAAGAGTTCGTCCATGCCGTCCTTGCCGGCGCCGGAAACCGACTGGTAGGTCGAGACGACGACGCGCTTGATCTTGGCGTGGTCGTGCAGCGGCTTCAGCGCGACGACGAGCTGGGCGGTCGAGCAATTCGGATTGGCGATGATGTTCTTCTTGGTGAAGAGCGTGATCGCGTCCGGGTTCACTTCCGGCACGATCAGCGGCACTTCGGAGTCGTAACGCCAGGCCGAGGAATTGTCGATGACGACGCAACCCTGCTGGCCGATCTTCGGCGAATACTTCAGCGAAACCGCGCCGCCGGCCGACATCAGGCAGATATCGGTATCGGAGAAATCGTAGTTTTCGAGGTTCTTGACCTTGAGCGTCTTGTCGCCGAAGGAAACTTCCGTGCCCTGGGAACGGGCGGAAGCAAGGGCGACCACTTCATCGGCGGGAAAGCCGCGTTCCGAAAGGATGTTCAGCATCTCCCGGCCGACATTGCCGGTGGCGCCTGCGACTGCAATCTTGAAACCCATGATCTAAGCTCTCTTTTTTGTCTCTCCTCGTCGGGTGGAGGGGGAAACCGCGCGATCCGCCGCGAGGGTTCCTGTCCCCGGCCAAACCGGGGAGAGAGCGGAGGGCCAGAGACGTCAGACGGTTTTCGTCGTCGTTTTGGCCGTTGTTTTGAAGGAAGCTGGAAAACGCATATCCTGCCCGGCGATTTCTGCCAGGACGCTGCTGTCAGCGAAGTTGTGTTCGCGGCGAAGCATGGAATGCCTTCCTTTCCGAGGCTCGTAATAATTGTTTCTATCGGCGAGTCAAGCGTGCGATGCTTGGCGCCTGCAAACGTGATCGCAATGTCATGTCGCTGTCATCGCCGGGCGTTACGACCGCGCAATCCGACACCTCAAAGGGACGATTGCCATGCGTATGCTTCTTGCCACCCTCTTTGCCACGACGGTTCTGGCCCACGCCGCTCAGGCCGCAGACGTCTATCCCATTGATCGCGCGACAATTCTTGCCGGTTCCCCGTTCGATTTCAAGGTCGAGCTCAAGAGCGCCGTCAAGGCGGAAGACATCAAGGTGACCGTCAACGGCCAGGACTACAAGGCAGCGCTCGGTGCCGAAGCCGCCTATGTCGCGATGGAAAAGGGCAAGGAAGACAAGGAGCTCGGTTCGGCCCTGCTCCTGCGCAACGCTATAATTGGCGCACCGGGCAGCTACAAGGTCGAAGTGACGGCTGGCGGAGAGACGAAGACCGTGACCTGGCACGTCTATGCCACGGCGGAGCAGCCGAAGGTCAAGAACGTCATCTTCCTGCTTGGCGATGGCCTTTCGGTTGCGCACCGCACCGCCGCCCGCATCATGTCGAAGGGCATGACCGAGGGTAAGGCCAATGGCCGCCTCAACATGGACGACCTCGAGCGCATGGCCTTCATCGGCACGTCGGCGACCAATTCGATCGACACCGACAGCGCCAACACCATGTCGGCCTACATGACCGGCCACAAGACCGTGATCAACGCCGTGGGCGTCTATGGCGACCGCACGCCCGACAGCCTCGACGATCCACGGGTCGAGACCATTGCCGAAGCGCTGCGCCGCCAGACGCAGAAGTCGATCGGTCTCGTCACGACCTCGGAAATCGAGGACGCCACGCCGGCCGCCGTCGTCGCCCACACCCGCAACCGCAGCGACAAGGCCGAGATCGTCGGCATGATCTACGACGTCAAGCCGGAGGTCATCCTTGGCGGAGGCTCGGCCTATTTCCTCGGCAAGGAGACGCCCGGCTCCAAGCGCAAGGACAACCAGGACTACATCAAGCTTTTCCAGGAAGCCGGTTATGCGCTTGCGACCGACAAGAGCGAACTTGCCAATGCGCCCGCCGACGGCAAGCTTCTCGGTCTGTTCCACACCGGCAACATGGACGTGACGCTTGATCGCGAGTTCCTGAAGAAGGGCACGGTCGAAAAGTTCCCCGGCCAGCCAGGCCTTGTCGACATGATCAAGACCGCGCTCGACAGGCTGTCGAAGAACGAAAACGGCTTCTTCCTGATGGTCGAGGGCGCCTCGATCGACAAGATGAGCCATCCGCTCGACATGGAGCGCGCCGTCGTCGAGACCATCGAGTTCGACCAGGCGGTCGGCGTTGCCCGCGCGTTCGCGAAGAACAACCCGGATACGCTGGTTGTCGTGACCGGCGACCATACCCATGGCGTCTCACTGCTCGGCATCATCGACGACACCGTCGAGGGCAAGGAAGGCCGCGACAAGGTCAAAACAGGCGCTTCGGCGGGCTTCCCGAACTATACCGACGAGAACAAGGACGGCTTCCCCGACAAGATCGACGCGAGCCGTCGTCTGGCGATGTTCGTCTCAAACTTCCCCGACTACTACGAAACCTTCAGCCCCAAGCTGGACGGGCCGTTCGAGCCGGCGGTGAAGAACGAGAAGGACGAGTATGTCGCCAACGAAGCTTACAAGGACATGCCCGGCGCCGTGCTGCGCGTCGGCATCCTGCCGAAGGACGAAAGCACCGGCCAGCACACGGTCGACGACGTCGTGCTGCAGTCGGAAGGTCCGGGCAGCGAGGGCTTCAGAGGCTACATGGAGCAGAGCGACGTCTACCGCGTTCTCGTCGATGCGCTTGCCCTCGGCGTGAAGCAGACCAACTGATCGTTTGAAACCCGCCTCCTCCCTGAAACGGGGAGGAGGCTTCACGCTGACGTTCATTCCCGGCCACATCACGCCCATGCGCTGCCGGGGTACTCTTGGCGATAAGACGATGACCCTACCGACACCCATATCCTTGAGCCGTCGAGCTGTGCTCGGCCTGATTGCCGGCGCGGTTGTCGCGTTCGACGGGCATGCGGCCCTGGCCGACGCCAGTCTCACTTTCGATGAGCTCTACGGCAAGGTCAGTGTACTCGGCCTCGAATTCTCGACAAAGGTGAAGAGCCTTGCCGGTCAGGAAGTCCGCATGCGCGGCTTCATGGCGCCGCCGCTCAAGGCAGAGGCAGCGTTCTTCGTGCTGACGGAAGTTCCGATGGCGCTTTGCCCGTTTTGTTCGTCGGATTCCGATTGGCCGGACAATATCGTCGTCGTCTATCTCGGGGAGAAGCAGACCTTCGTGCCGCCCGGCCAGACGATCGAGGTTCGCGGGACACTGGAGGTCGGCTCCTGGACCGATCCGGAGACCGGATTCGTCAGCCTGCTGCGTCTGCGCTCGTCTCAATTTTACGCGGTCTAGGGCATGCTTGGTCTTCAACTCGCAGGCGTCGATGTCAGCTTTCCCGGACTTGCCGCACCCGCTCTTGCGATCGACAGCCTTGACGTCGCCGCCGGCAGCCGTGTGGCGCTCACAGGTGCGTCAGGATCCGGCAAAAGCACGCTGATCAGCATCCTGACCGGGCTCGAGCGGGTCGGACAGGGCCGCATCCTCTGGGGCGATGTCGATATCTGCGCGCTCTCCGAGGGCCGTCGTGACCGTTGGTGCGGCGCCAATATCGGTCTGGTCCTGCAGGACTTTCATCTTTTCCCCGGCCTCAGTGCTCTGGACAACGTTCTGCTGCCGACAAGGCTCTCCGGCGCGATGAGCCGTGATGTCGGCGCCCGTGCTGAACATCTGCTTCTGCGTGTCGGCCTCACCCGGCCGACCCAGATGATCGAAACCATGTCGCGCGGTGAAATGCAGCGGGTGGCGATCGCCCGCGCGCTTTTGCGCAAGCCGGGTGTGGTCATTGCCGACGAGCCGACCGCCAGCCTCGACAGCGACGCCGGCGAGACCGTCGGCGACCTGCTGCTCGAGCTTTCACGCGAAAGCGGCTGCACGCTGATCGTTGCGACGCACGATCTGGCGCTGACGCGGCGTATGGACCGTCGCATCCGGCTTGCCGCCGGGCGCATCGTCGAAGATGGCCTCATCGAGGAGCGCGCGGCATGATCGGTTTCATCCTTGCGGATCTGCGCCGCCTCTGGGCCGGTTCGCTCGTCGTCGTCCTCCTGGTTGCGTTGGCGACGGCGCTCGGCGTCGCCGTCACCTTGCAGGAACGGGCGCTTCGGCTCGGCAGTGCGCGTGCTGCCGACAAGTTCGACCTCGTGATCGGCGCCCCCGGCAGCGAGACCCAGCTCGTGCTTTCATCGATCTTCCTGCAACCCTCGCCGCTGCCGCTGATGGAAGGCACGGTTCTGCCGCGCCTTCTTGCCGATCCGCGCGTCGCCTCCGCAGCACCGGTCGGCTTCGGTGACAGCTTTGGCGGTTATGCCGTTGTCGGCACCTCCACCGGGTTGCTTGCGGAACTCGAACAGCTTGCCGAAGGCCGCGCCTTTGCCGCCCTTGGTGAAGCGGTTGCCGGCGCCGCCGTCGATTTGCCACTCGGTTATACGGTCAAGCCGACCCATGGACTTGCCGAACTCGGCGGCCACGCCCACACGGAACTCGCCTATCGCATTGTCGGGCGCCTCAAGCCCACGGGCACCGCCTGGGACCGTGCCATTTTGGTTCCGATGCAGGCGGTCTGGGCGCTGCATGGAATGGAAGCGGCGGAACACGATGATGCCGACGATCACGCGCATGACGAGGCCGCGTCCGGTGTCGAGGCGGATCACCCTCATATCGATGCGGACGCGGCGCTCGACGAGAATTGGAGCAAGGCCACGCCCGGCCTGCCCGCGATCCTCGTCAAACCGAAATCGATCGCCGACGCCTACAAGCTCCGGCAGGACTATCGCAGCAACTCGACACTGGCGGTTTTTCCCGGCGAGGTGCTGACGAACCTCTATGCGACACTTGGCGACGCCAAGCGGGTGCTCGTGGGAGTGACGACGGGCGCTCAGGTTCTGGTCGCAGCCGCGATCCTGCTCGTCACGATCCTGCATGTCGGCCAGCGCCGACGGCAGATCGGGGCGCTTCGTGCCTTCGGCGCGCCGCGCACGGCGGTGTTTGTCATCGTCTGGAGCGAACTGTTTGCGCTGATTGCCGCCGGTGTGCTTTCCGGTTTCGCGCTTGGCTTCGGTGCCGCAAAGTTCATAGCCGGATATCTTTCCGGTGAGAGCGGCGTTGCCATGCCTGTCATGTTCGCTGCCGGCGACGGATTTCTTGTCTCTGCCATTCTCGTCTTCGCCGCCATCCTCGCCGTCCTGCCGGCCATGATCGCCTACCGGCAATCGCCGGCGGCAGCCCTTCGCGCCTGAGGTCTCTGGCTTCTTAGACGAAAGTCATAAGCCGAAAGCATCCCTGCCTGCGGCCCTCCTTTTCTGACATCCTGTGATCAGGCGCACCACGTTCGGACGTTCAAGGGAGGAATTGTCCGAGCCAGCCAATGGGCGCTCCAATGGGCTGTTTTGGAGTGGAGGATAAACAAAATGGCAAATGTCGCGACAGCGGACGACACAAAAGCACGTCCGATGACCGGCGAGGAGAAGAAGGTCATCTTCGCCTCGTCGCTTGGTACCGTATTCGAATGGTACGATTTCTATCTCTACGGTTCGCTCGCCGTTTACATCGGCGCGACCTTCTTCAGCTCCTACCCGGAAACGACGCGAAACATCTTCGCGCTTCTGGCGTTTGCCGCGGGCTTCTTGGTTCGCCCGTTCGGCGCTCTGGTCTTCGGTCGCCTCGGCGACCTCGTCGGCCGCAAATACACCTTCCTCGTGACGATCCTGATCATGGGTCTGTCGACCTTCCTGGTCGGCATCCTGCCTGGCGCTGCCTCGATCGGCATCGCTGCGCCGATCCTGCTCATCGCTCTGCGCATGCTTCAGGGCCTGGCGCTCGGCGGTGAATATGGCGGCGCTGCAACCTACGTGGCCGAACACGCGCCGCACGGGCGTCGCGGTTACTTCACCTCGTGGATCCAGACCACGGCAACGCTCGGTCTGTTCTTGTCGCTGGTGGTGATCCTGCTCGTCCAGTACCTGGTGGGCAAAGAAGCGTTTGCAGCCTGGGGCTGGCGCGTTCCGTTCCTGGTCTCGGTCGTGCTTCTCGGCGTTTCCGTCTGGATCCGCCTGAAGATGAACGAGTCGCCGGCCTTCAAGAAGATGAAGGAAGAGGGCAAGGGTTCCAAGGCACCGTTGTCGGAAGCCTTCGGCCAGTGGAAGAACGCCAAGATCGCGCTTCTGGCACTGTTCGGCGCCGTCGTCGGCCAGGCCGTCGTCTGGTACTCCGGTCAGTTCTACGCGCTGTTCTTCCTGACGGGCGTGCTCAAGGTGGACGGCCAGTCGGCCAATATCATGGTCGCCGCCTCACTGCTGATCGGTACGGGCTTCTTCGTGCTCTTCGGCTGGCTCTCCGACAAGATCGGCCGCAAGCCGATCATCATGGCCGGCCTGCTGCTTGCCATGCTCACCTACTTCCCGCTGTTCAAGGCGCTGACCTGGGCCGGTAACCCGGCGCTCGCTCAGGCCCAGGCAACGGTACGGGCGACCGTGACCGCGGCACCGGGCGACTGCAAGTTCCAGTTCAACCCGACCGGTACCGCGAAGTTCACGACCTCGTGCGACATCGCAACCGCGTTCCTGACCAAGAACTCGGTTCCCTATGACGTGGTAACGACCGCTGCGGCGGGGACTGCCGCGACTGTGGAGGTCGGCGAAACGACGATCAACAGCTATGACGCGATCGCTGCAGGCGATGGTGCCAAGGCTGCCAACGCCGGCTTCGAAAAGCAGACCAACATGGCTCTCCATGATGCCGGCTACCCGCTGGTTCGTGGTGCGGCAAAGGTTCCGGAATCCAAGCTTGACGGCTTCGTCGCCGCCAATCCGGAACTGGCGCTTGATGCCGCTGCCGTTCGCGGCGGCGAAAAGACCATGGTTCCTGCCGACAAGCTCATTGCCGACAAGCTCCTGACCAAGGACGAAGTCGGCGCCGCCACCGAAATGGCTGTCTACACGATCGCCAAGGGCGGCAGCTACGCAATGGTGGCGGATCCTGCCAACGTCAACTGGACGATGATCATCGCCGTTCTGACCGTTCTCGTCATCTACGTGACGATGGTCTACGGCCCGATTGCCGCCCTGCTGGTCGAACTGTTCCCGACCCGCATCCGCTACACCGGCATGTCCCTGCCCTACCATATCGGCAACGGTTGGTTCGGTGGCTTGCTGCCGGCCACGGCCTTCGCGATGAGCGCGGCTCAGGGCGATATCTACTACGGTCTCTGGTACCCGATCGTCTTTGCGGGCATCACCCTGGTCATCGGCATGTTGTTCCTGCCGGAAACCAAGGATCGCGACATCCACGCGATGGACTAAAGACTTCCCCGAGAGGCATCACGGCTCTCCCGACTCCGGCGCGGCTTTCCGCGCCGGCTTTTTTATGGGCGGGAGCCTGTTCGCTTTGGGATAGGCCAACCGCCCTCGTCGGCGCGGAAAAGCCAGCCGCGTTTGGCGAAGAGAAACGCCACCATCATAGATGTCCATAGGCCAAGCAGCAGCCCGGCAGCAACGTCGCTCGGATAGTGGGCGCCGACGATGACGCGCGAGACCCCGATGACCAATGCCATCACGAAAAACAACGGCCGCAGCTTCGGCAGAAGCATGGCAAAGGCGCCGAAAAAAGCACCCGCCGCCGTCGAATGACCGGATGGAAAGCTTTCGAACAGGGTGTCGCCGGTAAACGGCGTCAGGCTGTAGGCACCGAGATCCACCAGAAGCTCGGGCCTTGCCCGCCCGATCAGGAACTTCAGCACATGCACGAGCACACTGGCAGTGCCGATCGTCAGCAAGAAATAGGCAGCAAGGTTGCGGACAGTTCGGGCTTTGCGCTGAAACGGCGCCTGGCCAACGGCACGCTGCAGGATGAAGGCGACGGCAAGCACCAGACCCGAGACATAAATCATCCAGCCGAAGGTGCCGAAGTCGGTAATCAGGCGATTGAAGGCGACGATGCCCTCGGGCAGTTCCTGCGCCCGCGTCGACAGAAACGGATCGAGCGGAATGAAGGCGAGTACGAGGATCAGTGTCGTCACCAGGATCCATCCGGTTGATGCGAGCGGTCGGTTCATGTCGGCCTTTCCAAACGGTCTGCATGCGAGAATGCGGTCCCTCGCCGCCCCTCATTGCTCGCAGCATCTGCCTGCATGTGTCGGTTCGGCCGTCGAATTCAAGACTGTCGAATGCAAAACACCTCCGGATCGCTCCGGAGGTGTTCTGACAACTTGCGGGGCGCTGCCCGATCGGGCGCGCCTCTTGCTTGAACGTTTCCGCTTCAGACGATGCCGCGGAAACGTTCAAGCTTTTTGTTTTACGCATTTCCTGGCGGAAAACCGCTTCGCACTTTTCCTGGAAATGCTCGTATCAGGCAGACAGCGCCTTGAACTCGGAGAGGATGGCTTCGCCCATTTCGACGGTTCCGACCTGGCGTGCGCCTTCGGCCATGATGTCGCCGGTGCGGATGCCCTTGTCGAGCACGGTGGCGATCGCCTTTTCCAGGTTGTCGGCTTCCGTCACCAGGTTGAAGGAGTAGCGCAGGCACATGGCAAACGAGGCGATCATGGCGATCGGGTTGGCGATGCCCTTGCCGGCAATGTCAGGGGCCGAACCGTGCACCGGCTCGTAGAGCGCCTTGCGCTT